>CAYMHO010000391.1:0-5885 GCA_964390195.1 uncultured Fimbriiglobus sp.
CTTCGTCCCCCACTGGCTCGGCGTCCACCCGCGGGCTATGTTAAGCCGGTTGGGGGGGCCCGCAGGTACCGTCGGGTTCGTGCGGACCCACCCTACCAGTCTGCCCGGCGTCGAACCGCGAGCGGGGCACGTTCTTCCCCCACGTCAACATTCCGCCCACGCCACACCGCGTTCCCGCCCCCGAACGGTCACAACCTGTACTAGACTGCACCGCGGACTGAACACCCCCCGGTGCGGACATGGCCACCCAGTTGACGCGGGCCGAATTCCTCGACGTCCTCGCCCAGAGCCACCTGCTCGACCCCGAGCGGGTGCGGCAGTTCGTGGCGGGCGAACCGGCCGACCTGGGGGCGGACGGGCTGGCCGCGCGGCTGACGGCCGCCGGCCTGGTCACCAAACTGCAAGCCGGCAGCCTGCTCGCCGGCCGCACCCGCGGGTACTTCGTCGGCCCGTACAAGCTGCTCGACCCGCTGGGCAAGGGCACCAGCGGGCAGGTGTACCTGGCCGAGCACACCCGCATGCGGCGGCGGGTGGCCCTGAAGGTGCTCCAGTCGGACAAGATGCGGGACACCGAGGCGGTGAAGCGGTTCGAGCGGGAGGCGATGGCGGCCGCCGCCCTGCGGCACCGGAACATCGTCCACGCCTACGACTTCAGCCGCGACCAGCACATGCACTACCTGGTGATGGAGTACGTGGAGGGGCGGAACCTGCTGGTGGTGCTGGCCGAGGACGGGCGGGTGGGGCCGGTGGCGGCGGCCAAGCTGATGCGGCAGGCGGCCGACGGGCTGCACTTCGCCCACCGCCGCGGGGTGGTCCACCGGGACGTGAAGCCGAGCAACCTGATGGTGTCGGCCGACGGCCGGCTGACGCTCCTCGACCTGGGACTGGCCCGGTACGACGGGGACGACGAGGCGCTCACCCGCGGCGGGGCCGTCCTCGGGGTGGCGGCGTACATCGCCCCGGAGCAGGTGGCCGACAGCCACTCGGTGGACGGGCGGGCGGACGTGTACTCGCTCGGGGCCAGCTTCTGGCTGGCCGTCACGGGGAAGAAGCCTCCCGTGTACGGCCGGTTCGACCCGCCGCCCCCGCGGACGCCGCTCGAGGCGGACGAGTACCGGGCCATCCTGGCGGTCATCCAGAAGGCGATGGCCCTCGACCCGGCGAAGCGGTACCAGTCGGCGAACGAACTGGCCGAGGCCCTTTCCGCCGTCGCCGGCGAGCGGCAGGTCGCCACCACCCCGGCCCCGGTCGGCAGCCGGGTGCCCGGCCAGTCGAGCACCACCACGCCCAAGTTGGAGTCACCCCAGCCGGGCGGGCGGTCGAGCGGCAAGCACTCCATCCTGGACGAGGCGGACGACGAGCACGACGAGTGCATCCTGGCCGCCCCGGTGAAACCGAAGTCGGCCGAGCGGACGGCCCCACTGAACCGCCCGAACCCGAACCCGGTCGTCACCTACACCCCGCCGCCGGTGGCCGAAACCCCGCGACCGGCCCCGCCCCCGCCCTCACCGATGAAGCAGTCGAACCCGTTCCGGTTCGGCGACCCGAACCCGCCGGCCCGCCGGTCGTCGATGGTCGTCACCCCGTCCGCCCGCACACCGGCGAAGGGCGGGCTGCGGTGGTGGGTGTGGGCGGTGGCCGGGGTGGTCGGGCTGGTGATCGGCCTGGCGGCGGCGTTCCTCACCCGCGGGTGACGGCCTCTCTCATTGGTTCCGGCCGACATCGACCCCTCTCCGGAACCATCCACCCTCGGCCGGAAGAAATTCCATCAGACCGTCGGCCGCTTGAGCGGGCCGTCGAACGTGCGGTAGAATCCCCTCCCCGTTGCCCGGCAGATGCGGAGGGAGGCCATGCGGACGATCACGCTCGCGGCCCTGTTGCTCACGGCGGTTTCCGGCCTCGCGGCCGAGCCGGAGAAGGGGGCGAAGGCGAAGGAGCAGGAGGCTCGGCTGAAAGTGGCGGAGAAGCGGTTCGCCAAGCTGCCCGACTACTGCAAGGAGCGGCGGGCGACGCACATCATCGAACTGCTCGCCGAGTGGGGCGAGTTCGCCGACCGCCCCGAGCACGACGCGGTGATGGCGTTCGCCGATGCACTGGTGACGGACGCCCGCGCGGAGATGAAGGAACTCGGCGGCAAGCGCCGTCGCCTGGCGGCCACCCCGGCGGTCCGCTTCCGGGCGGTGTCCCACACGGCCAACGTGCGGGACTTCAACGCCGCCTCCACCTACTTCGTGGACGACTTCTTCGCCCGAAACTGGAACCGGCCGACGAAGCACCTGATCGTGGGGTCCAAGGGCTTCTCGGTGGCCGCGACCAGTGCGGACAGCGTGTTCCTGAGCAACGCCCCCGTCACCCAGTTCAACCACGTCGAGGAGTCGTTGATCGTCGCCTCGGGCGACGTGACCGCCTCGTGGTCGGTGTATGACAGTGTGGTGGTCTGCCGGGGGGACTTCGAGTACCTGCGGATGGAGGAGGAGAGCTCGCTCATCCGGGTGGGGGGGACGACGGTTGACACCTTGGAGCGGCAGAGCCGGCTGAAGGGGCAGGCGTTCCCGCCCGACCCGAAGCGGGTGTTCACCAACGACACGAAGCTGCTCGGGGTGAAGTTCTACTCGGCCGCCGAGGACGGGCTGGAGGCGAAGCTCGAGAAGGAGGACATCGTCGTCACCAAGATGGACGAGAAGAAGGCGTTCGCCAAGGCCGGGCTGAAGGTGGGGGACGAGATCGACGCCATCAACGGCGAGGGGGTGTACAGCCTGCACGAGCTCGACCGCCTGCTGGTGCGGGCGACGGTGTCCACCGGGGTGGCCAAGGTGAAGGTGACGCGGGGCAAGACCGCTCAGGTGATCGAGGTGAAGCTGGCCGACTGGTGATGTGGAACCGCGACCGGCAGGGAGTGGGTGTCAGCCACCTCTCGGACGAGTGGCTGGCACCCGCTCCCCGCCGGTCGCGGTTCCATCGGGCTGACTCACAGGCGGTCGGCACCCGCGGCCCCGGCGGGCCGGGTTCGCCCGGTCGTGGCGGACACGCGGCGCACACTTCGACCCGAATTACACCCCCGGCCGGCCGAGTCTCACGCCCCTTCCGGGCCGGCTCGGGCCACTTTCTCTTCTTCTTCACCCGCCACGATCGTCAGCAATTTCAGCCTGTCCGGAAGTTCGACGCCTCAGCGGGGCGCTCTCATTTTTTCGCCCGCCGGGTGGACTTCGCCCGCCCCCGCGCGCCAACCATCTGCTCGCTCGGCCGGTCGCCGGTCGAGATTCGTTCCCCCTCATCGACGGAGTGACTGCGATGGCGAACACCCTCTCTCGGTTCCTGCGGGTCGAGCGGCTGGAGTGCCGCGAGGTGCCGGCGTTCCTGCAAGTCATCCACAACTCGCCGTACACCGCGGCGGCGGTGGTGGACGTGTACGTGAACGACCAGTTGCTGCTGAACGACTTCCAGTTCCGCACCGCCACCCCGTTCGTGGACGTGCCGGCCGGGGTGAACCTGAAGATCGACGTGGCCCCCGGCACCAGCACCTCGTCCGCCCAGTCGCTGTTCACCCAGACGGTCAACCTGGCCGACGGGAAGAACTACATCGCGGTGGCGGTCGGCAACCCGACGAGTGCCGGGGCGGACAAGTTCGGGCTGAGCGTGACCGACGCCGGCCGGCGGACGGCCGCCGACCCGACGGAGGTGGACGTGCTCGCCTTCCACGGCGCCCCGGACGCCCCGACGGTGGACGTGCAGGCCCGCGGGGCGGGCACGATCGTGAACGACTTCTCCTTCCGCAGCTTCGCCACCGAAGGGTACCTGAGCCTGCCGCCGGCCAACTACGACCTGGACGTGACCACCGCCGACGGGCTGGTGAACGTCCGCGGGTTCGACGCCAACCTGAGCGGGGCGGCGGGCAAGAGCGTGACCGTGCTGGCCAGCGGGTTCGTCGTCCCGCCGGCCGGGAACGGCAACGACTTCCAACTGCTGGCCGCGTTCGCCGACGGCACCACCGCCCTGCTGCCGGTCCTCGCCCCGACCGTCACCGGCACGAGCGGGCGGGACGTGGTGTTCGTGACCGAGGCGGCCGGGGTGATCTCCGTGTCGAGCAACGGCAGCACCCAGCGGTTCCTGGCCGCCACCAACCGCACCGTCGGCATCAACACGCTCGGCGGGGACGACTACGTGAACGCCTTCGGGCTGACCGGGGCGGCGGTGAACGTGGACGCCGGGGACGGGAGCGACAGCCTCGTCGGCGGCGAGCGGGGCGACGTGCTGACCGGCGGGAACGGGAGCGACCTGATCTTCGGGTTCGGCGGGAACGACCGCATCGACGGCGGGGCGGGCAACGACGTGCTGCTCGGCGGGTTCGGCAACGACCGCATCCGCGGCGGCAGCGGGAACGACATCCTGATCGACTTCTTCGGCCGCAACGACCTCGACGGCGAGGGCGGGTTCGACATCATCTTCCGCTAACGGGTCGGACCGGCGGGCGGGCCGACCCCGCCCGCCGGGTCATTTCCCGCCCTCCTTCTCCTTCACCCGCCGCAGGACGACGTAGTGCCCGTTCGCCTGGGCGTCGAACCCGGTCGGGCGTGCCCCGCCGTAATTGAAGATGACCCGGATGTCGTCCCCGTCGAACTCGTAGATGCCCGGGTAGGTGCCGATGGTGATGTGCTTGGGCGACTGGTCGGGGTCGATTTTGATCGCCCACTTGGTGCCCTTGCCGTCGCCGCCGGGCGGTTTCGACCACATGGTCAGGTCGGGGTCGAACGTCCACACCGCCTTCGCCATCCCTCGCCCGTTCTGCTCGGACACGGTCGTCTCCCACGCGCCGACGAACACCTCGGGGTCGGGCCGCTTCCCCTTCAACTGCTTCGGCACCGGGGCGGCGATGGCGGAAGTGGCGATCAGCAGGAGGGCGACGGCGTGACGCATGGCGACGAACCCCGCGGGCTGGACTGATCATACCGCCCCAACGAGTGGGGCGGAAGACGGCGGAACCGCCGCTCGCGGCCGGGCGTCGGACACCGTAAGATGAGTGTCACCCGCCCGCCATCGGACCCGTTTGACATGCCCGCCGAACACCGCCCCGTAGACCGTCGCAACTTCCTCCGCGCCACCGCCGCCGCCGCCGGCACGCTCGGCCTGAGTGCCGCCAGTTACGCCAAAGTGCCCGGCAGCCTGAGCCGGGTGAACGTCGGGTTCATCGGCTGCGGCGGGCGTGCCCAGGCGCACATGAACCTGCTGGTGAAGATGGCCCTGGACAACCGCGGGGTGTCGCCGGTGGCCGTGTGCGACGTGTGGGACGGCCTGGACGAGCAGTACGAACACTCCTTCGGCGGCAGCACCACCACCCGCCGGTACTCGCAGGGGCTGTACCCGGCGGCGAGCAAGTGCGGGCTGAACCCGGCCGACAAGAAGCGGGTGGTGAAGGACTACCGCCGGCTGCTGGAGCTGAAGGACGTGGACGCGGTGTGCGTCAGCACGCCCGACCACTGGCACGCCCGGCAGACGCTCGACGCCTTCGCCGCCGGGAAGGACGTGTACGTCGAGAAGCCGATGACCCGGACGGCGGCCGAGGCGGTGGCGGTGGCGGACGCGGCGGCGAAGTTCAACCGCGTGCTGGCCGTCGGCGTGCAATCCCTGGCCGATCCGGTGTGGAAGGCGGCGAACGAGTTGATTGTTGCGGGCCGCATCGGGCAAGTGAGCCACGCCAGCGGGGGGGCGTTCCGCAACGACGCCCGCGGGCAGTGGCGGTTCTACCGCGCCGTCCACCAGATGACGCCGCGGACGGTGGACTGGGACTTGTTCCTCGGCCACCGCTTCGAGGTGAACGGCGTGCCGCTCGGCCCGACGCCGGCCGACAAGCCGTTCGACAAGGCCGCCTTCGCCCAGTGGCGGTGCGA
>CAYMHO010000392.1:0-3868 GCA_964390195.1 uncultured Fimbriiglobus sp.
TCGGCCCGTCCTACGACGCGCTCGCCACCTGCCTCGGGTCGCAGGAGCTGGCCGCCCTGCTCGCCCCGCCACGGGCCGAGGTGCCGGGGCTGATCCTCCGCGACCGCGGCGAGTTCCCCGTCACCGCCGCCACCCCGACCGAACCGTCGATCGTCCTTGGCACCCAGCGGGACGCGGCCGGCACCGAGTACGCCGCCGCCCGCCTGACCGCCCGCCACCTGAACGAGCACCTGCTGGTCGTCGGCATGCCCGGCCTGGGCAAGACGAACACCTGCATGAACCTGCTGATCGAAACCGACAAGGTGTTCCACGTGCCGTTCCTGGTCATCGAGCCGGCGAAGACCGAGTACCGCCGGCTGACCAAGGTGGCGGGCCTGGGCGACCGCGTTCGGGTGTTCACGCCGGGCAGTTCGGAAGGCCGCCCGCTTCGTTTGAACCCGCTCTGCCCGGTGCCCGGGGCGTCGCTGCTCGGGCACATCGACGCACTGAAAGCCGTGTTCAACGCGTCCTTCGCGATGGGGCCGGGGCTGCCGCAAATCCTCGAAGATGCGCTCATCGGGGTGTACGAGGACCGCGGGTGGAATCTGTTCACCGGCACCAACCCGCACCTCGCGGCCAGCCCCACCTGGGACCAGACGGCCGCCCTCATGCCGTGCCTGGAGGACCTGCACGACCGCGTGGACGTGGTGGTGAAGGAGAAGGGGTACGGCGGGGAGATCAAGCAGAACCTGGCGGCCGCGCTCAAGAGCCGGCTGAAGGGGCTGACCCTCGGGGCGAAGGGGATGACGCTCAACTGTCGGGCGAGCACCCCGACGAGTGAACTGTTCGACGCCCCGGCCGTGCTGGAGTTGCAGCACCTCCGCGACGACGAGGAGAAGGCGTTTCTGATGGCGCTGGTGTTCACCCTGCTCGGCCAGCACTGCGAGGTGCGCCAGCGACACCGCCCGGCCCACGCCCGCGAACAGTTGATGCACCTCACGCTCATCGAGGAAGCTCACCGCCTGCTCGGCACACCGGGCGGGAGTGCGTCGGCCGACTCCGCCGACCCGAAGGGCAAGGCGGTGAGCATGTTCACCGACATGCTCGCCGAGCTGCGGGCGTTGGGCGAGGGGTTCGTCATCGTCGATCAGATTCCCACCAAGCTGGCCCCGGACACGCTGAAAAACACGAACACCAAGATCCTCCACCGCCTGACGTCGCCGACCGACCGACAGGTCGCCGGGCAGAGCGTCAACCTGACCGAGCGGCAGAGCCAGTACCTGGCCGGGCTCTCCAAGGGGCTGGCGGTGGTCCACGGCTTATCGGTTTCCGCCGCCGATCAGGTCGCCCCGGCCTGCCTGGTGCAGATGACGCAGGTGAAGGGTATGAGCGTGTCGCTCGAAACCGCCGACCTCCGCCCGCCGCCGGACGCCCGCGAGCGGCAACTGTCGAGGCGGCACGGCGGGTGTCGGGCGTGCCCGTCGCCGTGCGACTTCTTCCCGGCGGTCGATGCCAACCTGCGGCGGAAGGCGGTGCCGAAGTGGGTGGCGACGTTCGTCGATGCCGCGGTGGCCGGTGACTGGACCGCGGCGCGGGCGGCGTGGCCGGGGGCGGCGGGCCGACCGACGGGCGAGGCGTTCTGTGAGACGGTTCACCACGTCCGCGATCGGCTGATGGAGCGGGTGGCCGTGTTCGGCATGGGTGAAGACCGCGAGCCGCGGCTGCGGCCGGCCGACCGGGTGCTGGCGGAACAGTTGGCCGGGCTGTTCGGCGAGGTACTGCTGAGTTGGCTGAACGGGGCCGACGAGTCGCAAGCCGTCGCCCGGCAGGTGGCGTCGCTGCTCGCAGCCGTCGAGCCGCCCGAGTTGGCCGGGTGCGCGGCGTGCCCGGCCCGCTGCGCCATGCTGGCGAGCGTCAGCCGCGGGCACCTGCCGAGTCTGGGGGTGCTGCTGGCGTCGGCCGCACCGAAGGGCGCACAGGACGGGTACGGGGCGACGGTAACTGCCGAGACGCGGGTGATGCGGGTGGTGCCGAAACTTCAGCAGGTCGAACCGCCGCCGCCGGCGGGCGAGCCGAACCCGGCCAAGTGGAAGCGGGACTGGCGGTACTGCCTGCTCAACCTGGTGCCGCTGCCGACCGACCAGGCGGAGTACCGCGACGACATGCTGGCGGTGCTGCGGGCGACCCCGGTGTAGGTCGTGGTCGAGTGACCGCGAAGCGGGAGCGAGGCGCGACAGCGATTACCCGGTGAACCGCGGGTGGTTGTCACCCAGGTAGCGACAGGGGGGTGCGGGGGGCGGTGGCCCCCTGCACCAACCGGCCGGTTCACCCTCGGGCGGCTTCGGGCCTCACGTCCCCTGCGGGGACGGTTCGACCGCGACCTACCTGCCGTCACCGGCTCCCGTCACCGGCCCCTCGG
Source organism: uncultured Fimbriiglobus sp. (assembly GCA_964390195.1). GTDB lineage: Bacteria > Planctomycetota > Planctomycetia > Gemmatales > Gemmataceae > JALHQU01. Next base: position 2,399 of record CAYMHO010000392.1, read on the forward strand.
GTCGTTGGCCGCCCGCAGCGCCTGCATCCGCCGTTCCCGCATGAACAGGAACAGCGGGCAGGCGAACGCGAAGGCGATCAGGAACGTGAGCAACAGGTACACCCACCAGTGCCTCATGCCCAGCCGGCGGGCCTCGACCACCAGCCACACCAGCACCGGGGTGGTTCCGATGAGGAAGTCGGAGGTGAGCGAGCTGCTGAGCGGGGTGACGAACCCGCCCGCGATCAGCCCGTGCGGGGTGATCAGTTCGCCGCTGTCCACCACGAACTTGATGTTGAAGTACCACGGCACGATCGCCCCGGCGACGGCGAACAGCAGGTAGAACCCCATCAGGGGGGTGAACCGGACCGGCGGTGTGGTGGGCACGTCATCCCTTCGGACGGAGGAGCGGGGCGGGGGTGTACGTCACCGGCACCGCGGCGACCGGCTCGTCCGGCTTGGCGTCCGCCCGCCGGCGGGCGACGCACCGCACGTACCCCATCCACTCGCCGCGGTCGGCGGTGATGGCGTCAATCTCGGCCGTGTTGTCCGGGCAGACGGTGTGGTGCCAGTCCAGCCACCGCTCCCACCCGTCGGGCATGGCGTCGGCCAGTTCCACGTCCACCAGCCCGGTCCGCTCCCAGTGCCGCCGCCACCAGCCGGCCGAGTGCAGGCACCACATCTCGTTCGACCACCACGCCCGCAGGTGTTCCGGCAGCCGGCCGTCGAACTCCTTCAGCACCGCGGCACCGGCGATGGCGAGCGTGCCGCCGGGCTTGAGCAGCCGGACGACGTAGTTCAGGTAGTGGTCGTCGGTGCCGTAGTAGAAGAACGAGTCGACGGAGATGACGGCGTCGAAGAACTCGTTGGCGAAGGGCAGGTCGCGGGCCTGGCAGCGGAGCGGGAACACGCCGTCTTCGACGCCGGCGTCGCGGACGCGGTGCAGGTTCTCGGTCGGGTTGAACCACAGGTCGGCGGCCCACACCTGCACCCCGAACTCGCGGCGGAGGAAAATCGACGACATGGCCCGCCCGCACCCCAGGTCGAGCACCCGCATGCCGGGCTTCAGGTCGAGGGCGGAGGTGAGCCACTCGGCCACCCAGAGCGGGTTGGCCCCGCCGCTCATGCCGGCCTTGATCCACTCGGGGTGGTAGGCGGAGGTGCGGGGGAAATCGGGGCGAAGGAGGCGGTCGGACACGGGTGGCGGCTCGGGGAGGACGGGCGGATGCCCCGCAGACACCGGCGGGAGGGGGGAGGTTCGGGGGCGAACGTGGTCTGCTCGCTCCGCGAGCGGGTTCGGGCTGACCGCTCGCGGAGCGAGTAGAGTACGCAACAGGTGCCGGGCGGGAGGCGGCGACTCCTCACCTGGAACGTCGAACGCTCACGGGTCCGCCGGCGAATGTCGAATTAGACCACAACGTGAACCCCGATCCGCGGGGGTTATGCAGACAAGGTTGGGTCGAAATAGACAATAGCCGCCACCGGACCGGG
>CAYMHO010000392.1:3878-4194 GCA_964390195.1 uncultured Fimbriiglobus sp.
GCCCCGCCGGCGCTGCCCCACCCCCCCCCACCCGCGCCCCCCGCGCGGGGGGTCTGCCCCCCCCCCGGGGGGGCCCACTTCGACATTCGCCGACAGCGGACCTGGAACAGCGTTCGTCGGGGAGCGTGGCGGGCCACGCGCTCGGCCGACGCGACATCGGCCACCTGTCCACGAGGAACAGTAACGCTCACCGCCCCCGCCCGACACCGCAGGCATCATATGGAACCGCGACCGCAGGGAGCGGGTGCCCACCACCTAATCGACAGGGGGTGGGGCCCCGCTCCCGGCGGGGGCGGGTACCGAGCACCAGCATACA
>CAYMHO010000392.1:4204-5863 GCA_964390195.1 uncultured Fimbriiglobus sp.
GAATGCCGTGAGCCACGCCCGCACGTCCGGGTTGGCGTCCACCCACGGCGAGAGCAACTGCCCGTAGAGTGACCCACCTTCAAACTCTTGGAACGCCTCGAACAGCCCGCGGATGTCTGCGCTCAGGAAGTAGCCGTCCGCCATCGGCTCACCCCTCCAGATACGCCCCGATCTTGCGGAACTTGTCGTACCGCTCTTGCAGCAGGGTCGGGATCGGCTTGTCGGCCAGCTCGCGGAGGTAGCGGGCGAGGTACGTCCGCAGGGTGTTGGTCATCTCCCGCGGGTTGCGGTGCGCCCCGCCGACCGGCTCCGGGATGATGTCGTCGATCACCCCGTGCTTCTTCAGGTGGTCGGCGGTCAGCTTCAGCGCCTCCGCCGCCCGCGGCTTGGTCTCGTCGTTCGCCACCTTCCACAAGATGCCCGCACACCCCTCCGGCGAGATGACCGAGTAGTACGCGTGCTGCAACATGCTCACCCGGTCGCCGATGCCAATCCCCAGCGCCCCGCCACTGCCCCCCTCGCCGATCACCACGCACACGATCGGCGTGGGCAGTTGCGTCATCTCGAGAATGCTGGTCGCGATGAGCTGGCTCTGCCCGCGTTCCTCGGCCCCGATGCCGGGGTACGCGCCGGGCGTGTCGATCAGGCAGACGATCGGCAGGCGGTACTTGGCCGCCAGCTTCATCTTGCCGAGCGCCTTGCGGTACCCTTCCGGGTGGGCGCACCCGTAGAAGCACTGCTGGCGTTCTTTCAGGTTCCGCCCTTTCTGGTGGCCGACGAGCATCACCTTGACGCCGTCCACGCGGGCGAACCCGGTGCGGATGGCCCGGTCGTCGCCGAACGCCCGGTCGCCGTGCAGCTCGGTGAACTCCTCGAACAGGGTGTCGATGTAGTCGCACGTCTGCGGGCGGGTGGGGTGCCGGGACACCAGCACCGTCTGCCACGGCGTCAGGTTGGCGTACCGCTGCTTCTTCAGGTCGTTCAGCTCGTACCGCATCCGCCGCACGGCCTCCCCGTCGCCGGACGTCTCCTCCAGCTTGGCGAGCGAGAGTTCCATCTCGTGGATGTCGGTTTCGAACGGCAGCGGGGTGGGGATCATCAGAGGTTCACCACGAATCAGACGAAGGACAGAAGGCAGAGGCCGGAAGACAGAAAACAGAAGACCGGCCGCGGCCCGGTGGCTTCGGCTCACGTCTTCTGTCAGGGTTCGTTGTATTCGTCGGGTTCGTGGCGAACTCGCCTTCTCACTCACATCATCCCGCCGGCCTCCATGTCCTCGTCGGCGGCGGCCGACTTGAACACCCTCACCTTCCGCAGTTCCATGAGCACCTCGTGGAAGCTCTTGTACCGGTCCTCCCGCTTCTTCGCCAGCATCTTCAGCACGACCGCCCCGAACTCGTCGGTCACGTCGGCGTTCAGGTTGGACGGCAGGGCCGGCTTCTCGACGAAGTGCTTGCGGTACAGCTCGCCGATGCTCGCCGCCTTGAACGGCGGGCGGCCGGTCACCACCTCGTACCAGGTGATGCCCAGGCTGTAGATGTCGCTCCGCCCGTCGAGCAGCTCGCACCGGATCTGCTCCGGCGACATGTACGTCACGGTGCCCTCCGGCGACTTCCGCTTGCGGAACAGGTTGGCGAAGAACCCCCTCTCCAGTGGCGC
>CAYMHO010000393.1:0-5856 GCA_964390195.1 uncultured Fimbriiglobus sp.
CCCGGCGATGAGGGCGCCCATGTCGAGCGCGACGATCTTCTTGTCCTTCAACCCCTCCGGCACGTCCCCCCGCACGATCCGCTGGGCGAGGCCTTCCACCACGGCGGTTTTGCCCACGCCGGGCTCACCGATCAGCACCGGGTTGTTCTTCGTCCGCCGCGACAGGATCTGAACCACCCGACGGATCTCCTCGTCGCGGCCGATGACCGGGTCGAGCTTGCCCCGCTTGGCGAAGTCGGTCAGGTCGCGGCCGTACTTCTCCAAGGCCTGGTACGTCTCCTCCGGGTTCTGCGAGGTGACCCGCTGGCTGCCGCGGACCTCCTGCAACGCCCGCAGCAGCCGGTCGCGGCTGACGCCGAACTCCTTCAGGATGGTGCCGGCGGCCCCCTTGTCGTCGGTCATGGCCAGCAGGAAGTGCTCGACGGAAACGTACTCGTCCTTCAGCTTCTTCGCCTCGTCCTCGGCGGCACCCATCACCTTGCTGAACCGGGCGGTCACGTTCTGCGTGTCCACCCGGCCGACCTTCGGGAATTTCTCCACCTCGCGCTGCAACCGGATGGTGAGCGCGTCGACGCTGATGCCGGCCTTGTTCAACACGGCGGCGGTCAGCCCCTTCTCCTGGTCCAACAGCGAGAGCAGCAGGTGTTCGGCGTCAATCGACTGGTGGTCCATGCGGGCGGCGACCTTCTGCGCGCCGGCGATGGCTTCACGGGCCTTCTCGGTGAACCGTTCGGCGTTCATGGTCTGTACTCCTGGTTGGCGGAGCGCAGAGCAACCGGCGTGCCGAAGGCGAAAGGGGCTGAAAACGTGGGAATTGCAGGCCGAAATGGCCTGCCGGAGTGGCAGGGGGAGTTTTGGAGACCTCACCCCCCGGCCCCCTCTCCCAGGGGAGAGGGGGTGTTCAACCTGCGGAGTGTGTTCCCCGCTCGCAAACGTGTCCGTGTGGTGTCGGTCTTGAACACCCCCTCTCCCCTGGGAGAGGGGGCCGGGGGGTGAGGTCCTACTGTCGCGCCCCCACCGCCGTCGCCCACATCTGGCGGTAGGCGGCCTCCAGGTGCCGCACGAACCGCGGGCCGTCGCACAGTGGAGAAGCTGCCACACGCTCCCGCAGGCCGGCCCGCAGTTGGGCCAGCTCCGCCCGGCGGTTCATCCACCCCTTCGCCACCGCCGGCAGGTCGTCGGGCGTACTCAGCACGAACTCCTCCAGCCCGAGCGTCAGCATCAGCATCACCCCCTGGCGGGCCGCGGCGGTGCGGCCGGCGACGGTGAGCACCGGCACGCCCATCCACAGGGCGTCCGCCGTCGTCACCCCGCCCGTGTACGGGAACGGGTCGAGGGCGACGTCGAGGTCGGCGTACTGGGCGAAGTATTTGTCCCGCGGCAGCCGCGGCACCAACTGCACGCGGTCGCGGAGGATGCCCGCCTTCATGAAGCGATCGGCCATCCGCCGCTGCCCGGCGGCCGACTGCCCGCCCATGAGCACCAGCCGCGAGCCGGGCGTCTGCTGGATCATCTTCACCCACACGTCCAGGCACCCCTCGGACACCTTCGACGAGTTGTTCAGGCAGCCGAAGGTGAACGGCCGGCGGGCGAGGGCGGGGAGCGGGTTCACCGGCGGGGCGTCGGCCGGCGGGCGGTACACCCACGGCACCTCGGGCAGCCGCACCAGCGTCTCGCGGAACAGGCCTTCGGTCGCCCCCGGCGGGTCGGACAGGGTGTCGGTGATGCGGTAGTCCATCGCCTTCAGGCCGGACGTGTTCGGGTACCCGCCGAGCGACGCCTGCACCGCCGCCGGCCGCAGGGCGAACGTCAGCAGGTTGATGCCGTGGGCGTGCCCGCCGACGTCGATCAGGATGTCGATGCGGTCGTCGTGGACGGCCTGGGCGACGGCCGGGCCGATCATGCCGGCGATCGGCCGCCAGTGGTCGGCGAGCGGTTTGAGGGCGTCGGTGGTGCTGTCCGGGCGTTGCACGTTGGCGAAGGCGAACACCTCCACCTGCCCGCGGTCGTGGTGTTCGAGGGCGGTGCGGAGCAGGCCGGCTTGCGGGTGGTCGCGGAAGTGGCTGGACAGGTAGCCGACCCGCAGGCGGCGGGCCGGGTCGAGCGGCGGGTGTGGTTCGGCCGGGGGCGGGTCGCCGCCGAACTTGTCGCCCCAGGCGAAGTGCTCGTCCCGCACCTTCTCCGGCGGCACCCGCGACGAGTAGTTCAGGTTGAGCAGCAGGTTGGAGTGAATGAGCGGGGCGTCCGGGCGGACCTCGAGCGCTTTGCGGAGGGCGTCGATGGCTTCGTCGGTGCGGCCCTGTTCGGCCAGACACACGGCCAGGTTGCTCCACGCTTCGGCCAACTCCGGTTTCAAGCTGACGGCCCGCTCGAAGTGGTGGACGGCGTCGTCCTGTCGGCCGAGCGACGCCTGAGCCAGCCCGAGCGCGTTGTGCGCGTCGGCGTCGTTCGGCGTGTTCCTCAGCAGAGTTTGGAGCAGCCCGACGGCGTCGGCCGCCTGACCGGCCGCGGCCAGTGCCAGGGCCAACTGGAACGGCCCGGCCGGGTCGTCCGGGAACGCCTCCGCGTACGCCCGCAGGGGCGGCACCCCGTCGGCCGGGCGGCCGAGGCGGTGCAGCGCTTCGCCCAGCCGAAGGTGGGCACGGCCGACCTTCCCCTCGATCTCGGTGACGCGGCGGAAGGCGGCTTCGGCCTCGGCGTACATGTTGAACTGGGCGGCCACGACCCCGAAGTTGAAGTGGGCCGGGGCGTGGTCCGGCGCGGCTTGCGTGCAGAGGCGGAACAGCTCGCCGGCTTCCGCCAGCCGACCGGCCCGGCGGTGGATGTTGCCCAGGTTGAACAGGGCGTCCGGGAAGTTCGGCCGGGCGGCCAGGGCGAGTTGGTACAGCCGGACGGCCTCGTCCTCGTCGCCGAACTTCGCCCGGATGGCCCCCAGGTTGGAGAGCGCCGCGGCGTAGTTCGGCACCGCCCGCAGCAGGTCGCGGTAGGCCGCCTCGGCGGCGGCCAAGTCGCCCGACTGGTGGACGGCGACGGCGGCGGCGAACAGGTCATCGGCCGATGCGGGCATGGGAGGCGTTCCCGTGGTCTGCTCGCTCCCCGAGCGGGTTCAAGCAGACCGCTCGCGGAGCGAGCAGACCACAAAAAAACCCGGCCGCGGGGCCGGGTGTGCGATGCGGCATGAGGTCGGCCGGCGGGTCACTCGCCGACGTACGGCATCAGGCCGACGAACCGCGCCCGCTTGACGGCCAGGGTGGCGGCCCGCTGGAACGGGGCGCACAGCCCGCTCCGCTTGCGGCTGAACAGCTTGCTCTGGGCGGACACCAGCTTCTTCAGCGACGCCACGTCCTTATAGTCCACGAACGCCGGCCGCGGGCAGCCGTCCTTGGTGCAGAACTTACAGCGGTTCTTGGTGGGCCGCAGCTTCTTCGTCCGGATCATGAGCGCCGAGTCCTCGCCGGGCACGCCGGGGGGTGTAGTTCGGGGAAAGGAATTATCGTACTGCGACCGTCCGCGGTGTCAACGGACCCGGCCGACGAAATCAAGTGTGACGGATGCAAGGGTGGGCAGTGCCACACTCAGCGGAGGAGGAGCGGGATCGCAACCAGTGGCACCACGACCGTCGAGACTCCCGACGAGATCGCCAGGAACAGCGCAATGACGCGGTACGAGTCTGGGTTGCGGGTAAAGGTGAGCAGGCCGATGTAAACAAACCCGGTCAAGATCAAATACCCGATCCCAACGACGCTGATCCCCTCCGCGGTGCCCAACATCCTTCCCCAGAATTCTCCCCACCGGGTGGCAAAATCCCCACCCCGCACACCCAGGGTGAACCACGAGAAGGAGTAGAACAGCCAGCCCACGCCGCACCCGACGCCGAGCAGACCCAACCAACGGTATTTTCGCCGCTCACGGTCCGCGTTCATCGGCCTCGCCTCACCCGCTCACCATTGCCTTCAGCCGATCGCTCAGAACCTTCACCCGTCGGCTGCACTCGGTGCGGGCTTCCACGAACCCGTCGGCGGTGGCGTTCCCGGCTCGCAGGTAGTTGAGCACCACGTTCTCGGCATCCGCCAAACCGGGGCACCCCTCGGCCACCCCCGCGGCGATGGCGGGCGGGATGACCGCGATCCCGTTGCGGTCGCCGTGAATCAGGTCGCCGGGGTTGATCCACACCCCGCCCACCCGCACCGGCACGTCCAGTTCGACGACCTGGCAGTACCCGTGCGAGGCGACCGTCCCGCCGGTGAAGCACGGGAAGTCCAGAGCCTGCACCTGATCCAAATCCCGCCCCATGCCCGACGACACCAGCCCGACGCACCCGAACGCCTTGTAGCTGGTACACATCACCTCGCCGAAGGTGGCTGCCACCGACGGGTCATCGAGATCCTGAAACACCACCACCTTCGGGCCGGGGGTGTTCGCCAGTTGGCGGATTTGCTGGTCCAACCCGGCGTACACGTCGCCCGACTTCGGCTTCGACGCCGCCCGGAAGGTGGCCGTCACCGCGTACCCGACCATCGGCGGCAGGTGCGGGAAGCAGGCGGTGATGCGGCGGTCGGTGTACCCGCTGGTGCGGGGGATGGCGTCGAACAGCTCGATCACGTTCAGGATGGTCGGCGTGTCGTACTTCCGCAGGGCGGCGAGGACGGAGTCGGGGTGCGGGGTCATGGGTGAATGTGGTGTGCGGCGGGGGGAGTGCGGAATTAGTATGGAGGTGTTGTAGGCGGAGACCTCACCCCCCGTCCCCCTCTCCATGACATGGAGAGGGGGTGTTCAAGGCGGATGCCGTTCGGGTTGGTCCGCGGAGGTCCGACCGCCGTTTCAGGTTGAACACCCCCTCTCCATGACATGGAGAGGGGGTCGGGGGGTGAGGTCTTGGACCAAGAAGCCGCGTTCCTGACCGGCATCCGCGCCGAACCGAAGGACGACCTCCGCCGGCTGGTGTTCGCCGACTGGCTGGAGGAGCAGGGGACCGACGAGTGCCGGGCGAAGGCCGAGTACCTGCGGATGGAGGTGCATGTGTCCGGCTTGCCCGACGACCACCCGGAACGAGACGGGTACATCCTGAAACTGCGGGCGGTGGCCGAGGGGTTGCCGATTGAATGGAAGACCGCCGTGGCGAAGGTGCCGATCGAGAACTGCAACGTGCGGTGGCGGTTCCAGTGCCCGAAGAAGTGGAGCGAGTTGGAGCCGGTCGAATCAGAGTTCGGGTCTGACATGCGGTTCTGCTCGGCCTGCCGAAAGAACGTTCACTTCTGTCAATCGGTGGAAGTGGCGAGGGGGTTGGCCGAAACGCTTGGCGTTTGCGTGGCGATTGACTTGGGGGTGATCCGCCGAGCCGGCGACATGGACATGATCCGTGGCCCGGCGGAGTTGTTTTCCGACGAGCGGATCGAAATGGGCGAGTTCGCGGCGGACGACTTCAACCCCGGTGCCCCCGGCTTCACCCCGCCCCCGCCCGCCAACCCCGGCCTGCTCCGCCGCCTGTGGCGGAAGCTGACGGGCAAGTGACCGGACCACCGACATGAACGAAGAGGCCGCGTTTCTGGCGAGCATTCGTGCCCACCCGCGGGACGACCTGCGGCGGCTGGTGTACGCCGACTGGTTGGACGAACGCGGCACCGATGAGGCACGGGTGAAGGCGGAGTACCTGCGGTTGGAGGTCCTCATCAGAGGGTTGGCCGACGACCACCCGGAGCGGGTCGGGAGCATCCTGAAACTCCGTGACCTGGCCCTGACGCTTCCATTGGGCTGGAAGGCGGTGGTGGCGAAGGTACCGATCGAACGCTGTGCGTGGCTGCGGGACCAGTGCCCGAAGCGATGGGACCAGTTGGAAGTGCGGTCGGACGACTGGAC
>CAYMHO010000394.1:0-5835 GCA_964390195.1 uncultured Fimbriiglobus sp.
TGTACAACATCTCGCTCACCCCCAGCTTCAGCGTCAGCCGGTTGCAGTGGATGTAGATGTGCTGGGTGCTGGCGGTGGCCAACCTTCGGGGCGGCGGGGAGTACGGGGAGGACTGGCACCGGGCCGGCACCAAGCTGAAGAAGCAGAACGTGTTCGACGACTTCATCGCCGCCGGCGAGTACCTGGTGGCCCAGAAGTACACCAGCCCGAAGAAGCTGGCCATCCAGGGCGGCAGCAACGGCGGGCTGCTGGTGGGGGCGACGCTCATCCAGCGGCCGGACCTGTTCGGGGCGGCGCTGCCGGCGGTGGGCGTGATGGACATGCTCAAGTTCCAGAAGTGGACGGCCGGGCGGTACTGGGTGGACGACTACGGCAGCAGCGACAACAAGGACGAGTTCGAGGCGCTGCTGAAATACAGCCCGTACCACAACCTGAAGACGGGCACCAAGTTCCCGGCCACGCTCGTCACCACCGCCGACACCGACGACCGGGTGGTGCCGGGGCACAGCTTCAAGTTCACCGCCCGCATTCAAGAGTGCCAGACGGGGTCGGCGCCGGTGCTGGCGAGGATCGAGACGAAGGCCGGGCACGGGGCGGGCAAGCCGACGGCGAAGGTGATCGAGGAGACGGCCGACATGTGGGCGTTCCTGGTGAAGAACCTGGAGATGAAGGCCAACCTGCCGAAGTGATGACCACTCTTCGCGGCGAGCGGGGGCGAGCCTGGCACCCAGGCTCGCTCCCGCTCGCCGCGAAGAATTCCGTGGGGATCACATGTCCGGTCGCACCATCGCCATCGGCGACATCCACGGTTGCAGCGACGCGTTGGTCGCACTGGTTGATGCGATCAATCCCGCCGGCGAAGACACGGTCATTACCCTCGGCGACACCATCGACCGCGGGCCGAATTCCCGAACGGTGATCGACCAACTCCTCGACCTGTCCGGCCGGTGCCGGTTGATCCCCCTCCTCGGCAATCACGAGGAGGCGCTGCTCGATGCCCTCCGCGATGTGAACACCCTTCGACGGTGGCTCACCCTCGGTGGGGCCGACACCCTCCGCTCATACGGCTGGCAATCGGGCGGCCCGCGGCGTGCCCTGGCGGACTGGATTCCCGCCCGGCACCGCGAGTTCTTCACCAACTGCCTGTCCTTCCACGAAACGCCCACGCACCTGTTCCTCCACGCGGGGTATGTGCCGGAACTGCCGCTCGCGGAACAGCCACCGCTCGCCCTCCGCTGGCGGGTGACGGATGCCGCCACGATCGTCCCGCACTCCTCGGGCAAGGTGGCCGTGGTCGGGCACACGCCGCAGCTCACCGGCGAGGTGTTGGCCCTGGAGTTCCTGGTGTGCCTCGACACGAACTGCGTCCGCGGCGGCTGGCTGACCGCGCTAGACGTTGAGACCGGGCAAATCTGGCAGACCGACCGGACAGGCCGACTGCGGATCGGTTGAATGGCATACGCGGCGAAGGTTGCTGTCGGGCCTCGCTTGCCTGCGGCTCGCTCGACCACGACCTACTCTTGCTGGAGCCGGCCTCTGTGAGGCCGGTCGGACCGGGGTCACAATGCTCGGCTACAACCCGATCACAACGGACTGGCTGAATCTGCTCGAATTGACCGCCCGCGGAGCGTGCGGCGACTGTCTGCGGGCCGGTTCGGGTGACGCCTGATCATTCACGGTCCGGCCGGAACTGGGGCGGGTGAATTGTCCGATTCCGCTCATCCCCGACCATATTCCGCACTACATTTCGCCCACAGTCTGTGTTCCTCGGGCGATTCGACATGGCCGAGAGCGGAGCCGACACCTGGGTGGGTCAGACGCCGGTGGCCGTGACGGGTGGCCACCTGGAGGCGTGCCTGGTGCACATCTACCCGAGCGGGCCGGACATGGGCCGGCGGTACCCGCTGCGACCCGGCCGCACCCTCATCGGGCGGGGGGAGACGGCCGGGGTGCGGGTGCAGGACAACTCGGTGTCGCGGGTGCACGCGGTGGTCGAGTCGAACGCCGAGGGGTGTTACGTGATCGACCAGAAGAGCCTGAACGGGACGCACGTGAACGACCGCCCGGTGGCCGGCGCGTTCCAGCTGGCCGACGGCGACTACGTCCGCATCGGGAACGCCATCTTCCGGTACCTGGAGGGCGGGAACATCGAGGCCGAGTACCACGAGGAGCTGCACCGGCTGGCCATCGTGGACGGGCTGACCAACCTGCACAACCGCCGCTACCTGACCGACTTCCTGGAGCGGGAGCTGGCGCGGGCGCGGCGGCACGCCCGCCCGCTGTCGGTGCTCATGTTCGACATCGACAAGTTCAAGTCCATCAACGACACGCACGGGCACCTGTGCGGGGACGCGGTACTGCGGGAGCTGAGCCACCGCCTGCGGCCGACCACCCGCCGGGAGGACCTGCTCACCCGGTACGGCGGGGAGGAGTTCTGCGTGGTGCTGGTGGAGACCGACCACCCGCAGGCGATGGGGGCGGGCGAGCGGATCCGGCGGACGGTGGAGGGTGCGGTGTTCGACTTCGACGGGGAGAACATCCCGGTGACGGTGAGCGTCGGGGTGGCCACCGCCAGCCCCGAGCACGAGACGCCCGATCTGCTGCTGCAGGCGGCCGACGCCAACCTGTACCACGCGAAGCGGACCGGCCGCAACAAGGTGGTCGGGTAGAAGTGCATCTCGGTCGGGTCCTCACCCGGTAGTCAACTCAGTCACGCCGTCTCGGTCGCGGACCGTGTTGTACACGGGCTCGCGCACTTTCGACGACGGTCCCGGTTGCCCGTCGGTCGGCGGGGGTGGAGAATGTCCACACCCCGATACCCTCCGCCGAGCAACTCTCCCCATGCTCACCCCGCACCTGCCGCCCGCCGTCGCCCGCCGCTGGTTCCTGCAACAGTGCGGGGTGGGCGTCGGGTCCGCCGCCCTCGCGGCACTCTTGCACGCCGACGGGTACGCCGCCGACAAGGGCGGCACCAACCCGCTGGCCGCCAAGGAGCCGCACCACAAGCCGAAGGCCAAGCGGGTGATCTACCTGTTCATGGCCGGGGCGCCGAGCCACCTGGAGTTGTTCGACAACAAGCCGAAGCTGAAGGAACTGGACGGCACCCTGCCGCCGCCGAAGCTGCTGGAGGGCTACCGGGCGGCGTTCATCAACCCGAACAGCAAGCTGCTCGGGCCGAAGTTCAAGTTCGCCAAGTACGGGACGAGCGGGGCCGAGATTTCCGAACTGCTGCCGCACACGGCGAAGGTGGCCGACGACCTGTGCATCGTGCGGAGCATGGTGACGGACGCGTTCAACCACGCCCCCGCCCAACTGATGATGAACACCGGGGCGATGCAGTTCGGCCGGCCGGCGTTCGGCGCGTGGACGCTGTACGGCCTGGGCAGCGAGAGCAACGACCTGCCCGGCTACGTGGTGTTCAGCACCGGCAGCAAGGGGCCGAGCGGCGGGAACGCCTGCTGGGGGAGCGGGTTCCTGCCGACCGTGTACACCGGCGTGCCGTTCCGCGTCGGCTCCGAGCCGGTGTTGTACCTGAACAACCCGAAGGGCATCGACGCCGACTTGCAGAAGGACACGCTCGACGCCATCGCCTCGCTGAACAGGCTGAAGCTGGACAGCACGGGTGATCCGGAGATCGCCACCCGGATCGCCAGTTACGAGATGGCGGGCCGGATGCAGGCGGTCGCCCCGGAGTTGATGGACCTGACCAAAGAGGACAAGAAGACGCTGGAGTTGTACGGGGCGGAGCCGGGCAAGCCGAGCTTCGCCAACAGCGTGCTGCTCGCCCGCCGGCTGGTGGAGAAGGGGGTGCGGTTCGTGCAGATCTACCACGAGGCGTGGGACCAGCACGGCAACCTGGTGAACGACCTGAAGAAGAACTGCAAGAACACCGACCAGGCGTGTGCGGCGCTGATTACGGACCTGAAGGCCCGCGGGATGCTCGACGACACGCTGGTGGTGTGGGGCGGGGAGTTCGGCCGCACCCCCATGACGCAGGGCGGGACCGACGGCCGCGACCACCACCCGAACGCCTTCACCATGTGGTTCGCCGGCGGCGGCATCAAGGGCGGGCAGACGATCGGCACCACCGACGACCTGGGGTTCAACGCGGTGGACGACAAGGTGCATGTGCATGACTTGCACGCCACGCTGCTACACCTGCTCGGGTTCGACCACACCAAGCTGACGTTCAAGTTCCAGGGCCGCCAGTTCCGCCTGACCGACGTCCACGGCGAGCTGGTGAAGAAGATGCTGGCGTGACCGCAGGTCATCCCAAACGGGGGTCGATTTGCAGGCCGTCTTCGCAGGTGTACCGGAATCGGCCTGCGGCCAGTTCGGTGGCTAGCCGGTCGAGCCACTCGCGGAACGAGCCGGCGATTACATACGGGGAGGGCGACCCATAGTTGGCCCAAAGGAACAGTTGGCCGCGCTTCCCCGCCGGTCCGGGGTCGAAGTCGAGGCCCATCAGATCGCCCCCGGCCGTCACCATGAGCGGCACCCACTTCGCCCGCCACCGGAGGTCGGCCTTGATCCGCTTCGCGTGCCCGAACTTTGGTCCCGGAGCGTCCCACGGGTACGTCAGACTGAGCCGCCAGTAGAACGCGATCTCGCGGACCGCCAGCGGGCGGTGAAAGTTGTTCAGCGTCTCGGTCGTGTCCCGCATCCCGTCGTGAACGCGGTAGGATGTCACCACCGCAGCCGGCAGCTTCACTCCCAGTGTGCGTTCGAGTGTGGCGACGGCGGTGCGGGTGGCCGGCGGGCGGAGGGCACGGAACGCCGCGGGCGCGTGTTGCTTTAGGCAAGCGTCGATCAACTTCCACGAACCGGCGACACGGCGCATCACCCCAACTCCTTCACCACCTCGCGGTCGTCGAGCAGGTGCATCGGGCGGCGGGTGTGGTCGGGCAGCGTCGTCACGGGATCGATGCCGAGGTGACGGTAGAGCGTTGTGAGCACGTTTGCGGGCGTGTACGGTGTGCCCTTCGACTGACCGCCGTGGCCGTCCGTCGCGCCGATCACCTGCCCGACTTTGAACCCGCCGCCGGCGACCACCGCCGCCCCCGCGTCCGGCCAGTGGTCGCGGCCGTCGCCGCGGCTCACCCGCGGGGCACGCCCGAACTCGCCCCACACCACCACCGCCACGTCCTTGTCCAAGCCGCGGTCGTGCAGGTCGCTCACCAGCGCGTGAACGCCCCGATCCAACTGCGGCAGTTGGTCCTTGTGGTCGATGAAGTTCTTCTCGTGCGTGTCCCAGTCGCCCACCTTCAGCGTCACCACCGGCACGCCGGCTTCCACCAGCCGCCGGGCCATCAGCATGTTCTCGGAATACTTGCCGTACCGCTCGCGGGTGGCGTCGGTCTCCTTCTTCAGGTCGAACGCCGCACGGGCCTTGCCGTTCAGCACCATTTCCGCTGCTCGTCGGCCGTGTTCATCCATGCCGCTCAGCGTGCCGGAGGTGTCGAGGTCACGGCGGAGGGTGTCGAAGTCGGCCAGCAACCGCCGGCGGTCGGCGAACTGGTCGGGCGTCACCCCTTTGCACAGGGTCAGGTTGTTCAGCCCTTCCTTGCGTGGGGCGAACGGGCGGTGGGCCGGGCCGAGGTAGGTGGGGCCTTCGTTGTCGTACAGCCCCGGCGGGTCGTACATGAGGCTGACGTACGGCGGCAGGCCGTCGGCACTCGGCTTCAACTTGCTGACCACGCACCCGAACGCCGGCCGTTTGCCGCGGTCGGGGAAGCCGGTGAGGATGAAGTGCGGGGTGTGGTCGCCGATGTCGACCGACTTGATGCCGCGGAGGACGGCCAGTTTGTCGGCGATCGTCGCCAGCTTCGGCAGGTG
>CAYMHO010000395.1:0-5813 GCA_964390195.1 uncultured Fimbriiglobus sp.
CCCAGGGGTTTCACCCCGGGCTCCGGGCCGCCGCCGCTCCGCGGCGGGGTGGTTGACGTGTCGGAAACGTGACGATCACGGCGAGGCGGGTACGACGGCTGATGCGCCTCCGCGAAAGCGCCGAACACCCGCCGCGGAGCGGCGGCGGCCCGTAGCCAGGGGTGAAACCCCTGGTACAGAATCCGCATCGAACTCGAATCGCCGCGGAGCGGCGGCGGCCCGTAGCCAGGGGTGAAACCCCTGGGACACTCGGTTCCCCGTCACACCGCCCCGGAGGGGCGGCGGAACGACCAACTCCGAGATCGCCCCATGCCCCAGACCTTCACCCAACTCCACTACCACCTCGTGTTCAGCACCCGCCAACGGGAACCAACCCTCGTTCCGGCCATCCGCCCGCGGGTGTGGGAATACCTCGGCGGCATCGTACGCGGGGAGGGCGGGATCACCCGTGGCATCGGCGGAACGGCCGATCACGTTCACCTGCTGATGTCCCTCCGGCAGACCGACAGCCTCGCCGACTTCATGCGGAAGTTGAAGGGGAACTCGTCCACCTGGATGCACGAGACAATACCCGGCTGCGGGGTGTGGTGGCAGACCGGATATGGGGCGTTCACGGTCAGCCACTCCGGCCTCGAGAAGGTGCGTCAGTACATCGCCGACCAGGAGGAACACCACCGGAGCCGTTCCTTCCAGGACGAGTTCCGGAAGCTGATCCGCCGGCACGGTCTGGAACTCGACGAAGTGCACATGTGGGACTGACCGCCGTCCTTCCGTTACCCCCCCGCGAGTTTGTGCAGTTCCCGAGTCGCGTCGGTCGGGCCGGCGGGGTCGCCGAAGATGGCGGTGCCGGCGACGAACACGTTCGCCCCCGCCTTCGCGGCGTCGCCGATCGTCTTCCGGTCGATGCCGCCGTCCACTTCCAGCTCGCACTTCGGGTTCAGCTTTTCGATCGCCGCCCGCAGTTGCCGGATGCGGCTGTTGCTCTCGGAAATGTACGCCTGCCCGCCGAAGCCGGGGAACACGGTCATGCACAACGCCAGGTCGATGTCGGCCAGGAACGGCTCGATCCGCGACGGGTCGTAGTCCGGGTTGAACGCCAGCCCCACCTTCTTGCCGTGCCCGCGGACGTGCCGGATGAGTTCGATCGGGTCCGGTTGTACTTCGAGGTGGAAGATGATGCTGTCGGCCCCGGCCTTCACGAAGCCTTCGACGAACTTGGCCGGGTCTTCGACCATCAGGTGAACTTCCAGGGGCAGCTTCGTCACCGGCCGCAACCCCTTCACCACCACCGCCCCCATGCTCAGGTTGGGCACGAAGTGGCCGTCCATCACGTCCACATGCACGCGGTCGGCCCCGCCCGCTTCGGTCAACTTGACCAACTCCCCGAGGCGGCTGAAGTCGGCGGCGAGGATGGACGGTGCGATGGCGGGCATGGCAGACCCGGATTTCGGGGTGATGGGGTTCTGGTTCAGGTTATTGACCTGTCGGGGTGCAAATCCCGCCCCGCCCGCCCCGCCCGTTTCCCCCTTGCGGCCGCCCGCCCCGGCCCTATCGTTCTCTTGTCGTACACCCAGTGATCCGCAGCGAAGAGAAGTCATGCCTGCAACGTGCGTGGTCGGCCTCCAGTGGGGGGACGAGGCGAAGGGGAAGATCGTTGACCTGCTCGGCGACTCCCACCAGTTCGTGGTGCGGTTCAACGGCGGGGCGAATGCCGGGCACACGGTCGTCTGGGGCGATCGCAAGTTCGCCCTCAGCCTGCTCCCGACCGGTGTCCTCAAGCCGCACGTCACGTCCGTCATCGGCAACGGGGTGGTCGTTTTCCCGCCGCGTTTCCTCGAAGAGGTGGGCAAACTGCGGGCCGGCGGGGTGTCGGTCGGCGCGAACCTCGTCGTGTCGGACCACGCCCACGTCATCTTCCCGTACCACATGGAAGAGGAGCGGCTGGCCGAAGCGGATGCCGACGGCAAGATCGGCACCACCGGCCGCGGGATCGGGCCGTGCTACTCGGACAAGGCGGGGCGGCGGTTCGCCGTGCGGGTGGGCGAGTTGCTCCACCCGGACCACCTGCGGGAGCGGCTGAGGCAGATCGTGCCGGTGAAGAACCGGTTGCTCAAAGCCTACGCCAACGGCCACGCCGACACGCTGAAAGCGTTCGACGCGAACCAACTGGCCGACGAGTACCTCGGCTACGCCGAGCAGATCAAGCCGCACGTGACGGACACCGCACGGCTGTTGCACGACGCCCTGGCGGCGGGCAAGAGCGTTCTGTTCGAGGCGGCCCAGGGGTCGTTGCTCGACATCGACCACGGCACCTACCCGTACGTGACGAGCAGCAGCAGCCTGCCGTCGGGCATCTGGGGCGGGAGCGGGGTGCCCAGCCGGGCCGTCACGCGGATCATCGGCGTCATCAAGGCGTACACCAGCCGCGTCGGCCGCGGGCCGTGCCCGACCGAACTGACCGACGAGCTCGGCGATCGCATCCGCACCGTCGGCCGTGAGTTCGGCACCGTCACCGGTCGCCCGCGGCGGGTCGGCTGGCTGGACGCGCTGACGGTGCGGTACACGGCGGCGCTGGCCGGCGTCGATGAAGTGACCGTCATGCTGCTCGACGTGCTGAGCGGGCTGCCGGAACTGAAGATCTGCACCGCCTACGAACTGGACGGGAAGCGGATCGAACACTTCCCGAGCGACGCGTACCAGCTCGAACGCTGCAAGCCGATCTACGAGACGCTGCCCGGCTGGAGCGAAGACATCAGCAAGTGTCGCAAGCCGGCCGACCTGCCCGCCGCCGCCCGCAAGTACGTGGACCGCGTCGCCGAACTGGTCGGCAAGCCGGTCAGCGTGGTGAGCGTCGGCCCCGATAGGGATCAAACAATCCACCTCAAATAAAGAGGGCACGCGGCTGACGCGGAGGTCAGCGCGGATGAAGAGGATCAGACACAATCTTGATCTGTCTTGATCCGCGTTCATCCGCGCTGAACTCCGCGTCATCCGCGTCCATGTCTTCTCAACAGCACTCAGCCGAAACCTACTGCCGGTCGGTCGGGGTCGATCCGGACCGCCTGCCGCGACACGTCGCCGTCATCATGGACGGGAACGGGCGGTGGGCCGTCGAGCGGGGCAAGCCGCGGGTGGAAGGGCACCTCCGCGGGGCGGACGTGGTGCGGGCGACCGTGACGGAGTGTTGCAAACTGGGCATCGAGCAACTCACGCTTTACTGCTTCAGCGCGGAGAACTGGAAGCGGCCGGCCGAGGAGGTCGGGTTCCTGATGGCACTGTTGCAGCAGTACCTCGTCGGCGAGCGGCAGTTGCTGATGGACGAGAACATCCGCTTCCGCATCATCGGCCGGCGGGACGGGCTGAGCGCCGAAGTGCAGGCGGAGATGGACGAGAGCATCCGGCGGACGAGCAGCAACACCGGCCTGACGCTGTGCCTGGCCATCAACTACGGCGGGCGGACGGAGATCGTGGACGCGGTGCGGGCGATCGCCGGTCGGGTGAAGCGGGGCGAGTTGCAACCAGAAGAGGTGGAAGAACAGCACATCTCGAGCAGCTTGTATACGGCCGGGATGCGCGACCCGGACTTGCTCCTACGGACGGCCGGTGAGATGCGGGTCAGCAACTACCTGCTGTGGCAGATTAGCTATGCGGAGCTGTGGGTGACGCAGAAGTGCTGGCCGGACTTCACCGCCGCCGATTTGCACCAGGCGTGCCGCGACTTCGCCGCACGGGATCGCCGGTTCGGCGGGCTGGTGAACGTGCAAGGGGCACAACCGTAGCCGCGAGGCGGAGGCGTGCGCGTTGCACCCACAACCAGAGTGCAGACAAATCGGCGAGGGATCACCTTGGGCCGACAGATTACGATCATTGCCAGTGAAGCAGACGAGCAGACGTTGCTCGACTACCTCGGGGAGATCGGGGCGATTCGTCTGTTCTCGCGGACGGCGTTGTCTGAGGCCGAGTTGTGGATCGACACACTCCCACCGTTCACACCAACTCAGTCACAATTCTATATCTGGAATACGGCATATTTGTGGCGGCCCAAGATTGCCGAACATGGTAGCTGGTGTTCCATTGATCTGCCTGGACACGGGCCAGTCGTCGAGTTTCGGCGAACCGACATCAACCTAGTACTCGCATCGACTCCAACTTCTGCGCAGATTGGATGCGGGCGGATCTACTGGGGACAGAAGAATCGCCAGAAGGGGTTCGTGAAGTGGTTCGATGCAATCACACGCTGGGTGCGAAAAAATGGTCGAAATGTCTCTCCAATCCACACGTCAGCGTGGTACTGCCTACCCGACGCATACCGGCTTTGGCAAGAACGACGTATTTCTTAACGGCCTGGCTCGCGGTTCTGACCGACCTGTTGGCCAGTCCTACTCCCCCGTGATCCGCCCGTCGTTCGTGATCGTCCACCGCTTGCCGCCCTTCGCCACCGCCGTCGCCTCGAACCCGGTCCGCGTCGTCTGCACCTCCACACCGTCCGCCTTCACCCCCAACTCGGTCAGCGTCGCGGCGTACTTCTTGTTCGCCTTCCGGTACTCCCGCTGGGCGTAGTACACGCGGTGCAGGGCGTCCTTCACCCCCTGGGCCGGGTCGGGGGCGTACTTCACCCCGCCGCTCTTGGTGCTGAACTGCAAGTACCCCCACCGCTCCGGGCGGTGCATGTCGATCGCCCCTTGCGGGCTCCAGACCCAGTTGTGCTCCGCCCGCTTGGGCACCTTCACGTACTTGCCGTCCTTCACCTCCACGTCCCACTCGACCCGGCTGAAGTTGATCCGCCAGCGGTCGCCGTCTTTCGGCGGGGCGATGTCGTGCGCCAACTCCTTCAGCCCGTCCCACGGCCACGCGATCTCGACCGCCCACCCGGTGTCCTTGTCGGACGGGTCGTTCAGCGTGCCGTCCACCCGCACGGCCGTCTTCAGGCCGGTGATCTCCCACCCGTTGATCGCCCGCCCGCCGTCCCGGTACGGCTTGGTCAGCAGCAGATCCCAGGTGGTGTTTTTCGCGTTCAGCTCCAACTCGCCGTACAGGTGGTTGTCGCCGTCCGGGTCGATGAACACCTCGAAGTCCGGGTCATGGAAGATGACCGCGTCGTGGTCGGTGAGCGTCGCCCACACGTGCGGCTCGGTGATCTCGGCGGCAATGTACAGGGCCTTGTCGTCCCACGTCATCTTCACCCGCGTGCGGTGGGTCGGGTTCGGCTGCTTCGCCCCCTCGATGTCCACGAAGTCGTCCGTCCACGGCACCCCCTTCCAACAGTCGTCGTCCAGTTTGCCGTCGATGACGGGGGCCTTGGCCGCCTGGAAGCAGACGTACCCCTTCGGCGGGGTGTCGTCCGGCGGGGCGGCGGGGTCGGCGGCCACCAGTGGGATGACGAGTAGGAGCGGCAGGGCGAGGGCGAGTCGGGGCATGGGACGCCTTGTTCCCCTCTCCCCTGGGGGGAGAGGGGTACCAAAGTCACTTGATGTACCGGTTGACGATGTTCTCCAGCATCTCCTGCCGGCCCGACACGTTCTTGTCCGCTTCGCCCTTCTTCAGCATGTACGCCTCGAGCGTCTCGAACGTCGCCTTGCCGCTCTCGATCTCGGCCCCGACGCCGCTGTCCCACGAAGCGTACCGCTCCTTCACGAACTTGGTCAGCAGCCCGTCCTTCTTGATGGCCGACGCGATCTTCAGCCCCTGGGCGAAGGCGTCCATCCCGCCGATGTGGGCGTGGAACAGGTCGACCGGCTCGAAGCTCTCGCGGCGGACTTTGGCGTCGAAGTTCAGCCCGCCGCGGCCCAGCCCGCCGGCGTTCAGGATGACCA
>CAYMHO010000396.1:0-5810 GCA_964390195.1 uncultured Fimbriiglobus sp.
AGTTCGAGCAGGCGGACGGCGGCACCCTGTTCCTGGACGAGATCGGGGACATGTCGGCGAACACCCAGGCGAAGGTGCTGCGAGTGCTGCAAGACCAGGCGTTCGAGCGGGTGGGTGGCACCGAGACGGTCACCACCGACGTGCGGCTGATCGCCGCCACCAACCGCCGGCTCGACGAGTTGACCGCCGCCGGCTACTTCCGACAAGACCTCCTGTACCGGCTAAATGGCGTGACCATCCAACTGCCGGCGCTGCGAGACCGGGTCGGCGACCTGCCCCTTCTGGTCGAGCATTTCGTCCGGCAGGTGAACGAGCGAATGGAAAAGGGGGTCGCAGTAGTGGACCCCGAGGCGATGACCGCTCTCGTCAACCACCCGTGGCCGGGAAACGTGCGAGAGTTGCAAAACGCCGTTCGATACGCGGTCATCCAGGCCACCTCCGACGTACTCACCCCCGACTGCCTGCCGTCCACCGTCTTGGGAGACCCCCCGCAGTCACCGTCCGTCGGCCGACTCCCTGGTGTGCGTGAACTGGTGCGGGCGCTTCTGCAGGCCGGGGCCGACGACCTGTACCGGCAGGTCATCCATGAGGTGGACCGGGTGGTGCTCGGGGAAGTGCTCGATCACGTCCGCGGGAACCAGGTGCAGGCGAGCGAGCGGCTGGGCATGTCCCGCACCACCCTGCGGGCAAAACTCGACAAGCAATCTCAGCCTGCTTTGGGCGAATAGCCCGGCGGCGTTCACTGCCCCGTTCGACGGAGTCGCCCATGCTCTTGTCAGTCGTCCTCATCGTCCTCGGCCTCGTCTGCCTGGTCGCCGGTGGCGAGGTACTCCTTCGCGGCGCGGTCGGACTGGCTACCCTGTTGCGACTCACCCCTGCCGTCATCGGGTTGACGGTGGTGGCGGCTGGTACGTCTGTGCCCGAACTGGCGGTGAGCGGAACGGCTGCCCTTCGCGGTAGCGAGGACATCGCAGTCGCCAACGTGGTCGGGTCGAACATCTTCAACCTGACTGTCATCATCGGGCTGTGTGCCGTCGTCCGCCCGATCGTCATCGCCGGGAACACCATCAAGCTGGAGTACCCAGTGTTGGTACTCGTCACCATGCTCGGGCTGGTCGTCATGCAAGACGGCGAGGTGAACCGCCTTGACGCCGGTCTGTGCCTGGCCGTGTACGTCGGGTTCACGGCGTACCTGGTCAGCTTGGTGCGAAAGCAAGTGACGGCGGAAGAAGCCCATGACCTGAAGGCCGAGGTGACCGAGTTGTCGCCGAGCGGTGCAAAGCGGCCGCGGTGGTGGGTGTGCCTCATCCTCGTGGGCGGCGGGGCGGGACTTCTGGCGGCCGGGGCACAACTGATGGTGGCCGGGGCGAGCGACATGGCCCGCGCGATCGGTTGGTCCGATCGGCTGATCGGGCTGACGGTGGTGTCTGTCGGCACCGGTCTGCCCGAGGTGGTGGCGTCGCTCGTGTCCAGCATCCGCGGGCGGAGCGACCTGGCGATCGGCAACGTCATCGGGTCGAACCTGTTCAACCTGCTCGCTATCCTCGGGGTGACCGCGCTGGCGTCGCCTCTGCCGGTGCCGCCGGGGATCGTGTCCGGCGACGGCTGGTGGATGTTAGGGACGACACTGTTACTCTTCCCGCTCATGGCAACTGGTCTGAAGGTCCAGCGGTGGGAGGGGGTGGTGTTGCTGATCACCTATGGCGGTTACATGTGGTGGTTGCTTGTGACGACGGGGTGAGTTGTTCACCCAGCCGAAGGATCGGTCGCAGCCGCACCGCCTTTCAGCCAGCGGCGGGCGAGCGGGCCGACGGTCAACCCCTGGACGAGAATGGAGAACACGACGACCACGTAGGTGAGGGCGACCAGGACCTCCCGCTCAGGCACCGGGTGCTGCTCCTCCCCCTCTCCCGCGAGCGAGGGAATGGACAGGGCCAGAGCGACCGAGATGCCGCCACGCAGCCCGCCCCAGGTGAGCACCCGGCGGGTGGCCGGGCCGAACCGCCCTGCCCGCCCGAGGGCAGTGAGCGGGGCCACCACCGCCACGAGTCGGGCAAGGAGCACGACCGGGACGACGGCCAGTCCGATCAGCAGGTACTTGCCGGTGAGGGTGAGGGCCAACACCTCCAGCCCGATGAGCACGAACAGGACGGCGTTCAGGATCTCGTCGATCAACTCCCAGAACGTGTCCAGGTGTCCGATGGTGGTGTCGGACATGGCGTACGCCCGCCCCAGGTTGCCGATGAGCAGCCCGGCCACCACCATGGCGATCGGCCCGGACATGTGCAGGGCGTTGGTGACCGCGTACCCGCCAGCCACCAGGGCGAGGGAGAGCAACACCTCCACCTGGTACTGGTCGATCGACCGCAGCAGGCGGTACGCCCCCCAGCCGAGGGCGAACCCGACCGCCGCCCCGCCCACCGTCTCCCACAGGAACAGCCCGGTCAGGTGCCCGGGGTCGAACCCGGCCTCGCCGGAGGCCACCTCCAACAGCCCGAGGAAGATCACCACCCCCACCCCGTCGTTGAACAGGGACTCCCCGGCGATGGTCACCTCCATCTCCTTCGGGACCCCGGCGTGGCGGAGGATGGCCATCACCGCGATCGGGTCGGTAGGGGAGATAAGCGCGCCGAACAGGAAGCAGTAGATGGGGCGGACGGGGTGGCCGACGGCGGCCAGCAGCCCCCAGGTGAGCAGGCCGACGAGGACGGTGGACAGGACCACCCCGGCGGTGGACAGGACGGCGACCGGCCACTTGCGGGCGGCCAGCTCGTTCAGGTTGATGTGCAGCGCCCCGGCGAACAGCATGAACCCGAGCATCCCCTGCAAGAACGCCTGCTGCAGGTCGATCTGCCGGACCAGCCCGCGGGCCTGCTGTTCGACGCCGGGGACGACGAGACCGACCAGCACCAGGAGGAGCGACGCGCCGAGCGCCAGGGCGGTGGCCCCGATGGCGGTCGGCAGCTTCAGCAGCCTGTAGTTCAGGTAGCTGAACGCGGCCGCCAGCACGAGCAGCCCCGCGGCCAGTTGGAACAGTGTCATCCCCTACTCCCGGAGCCCTCGAGGGCGTGTCCCGAGCCAGTCTTACGCCTTCCCCCGTCATCGTCACCCGCGACGGCGGGTGGCCCGCCGGCGAGCGAATGCCGACCGGCCGGTTCAGTCCGGCTCGTAAGTTGCTGCGTCATGACGCCGGTGCGCAACGATGTCCCGACCGACCGGCGTGCAACAGGCGGACACCGGCTGTGAGCGGTTCGGGCCGCGTCTGCCAGCGAGGTGTTTGCCATGACGGACCACGGTGCTGTTTCCCCCGCGTCCGTCGGCACGCCGACGGCGGACGCCGCCCCACTCCCGCCCACGCCCTCGCCGACCGAAGTCACCCTCTACAGCCACTCCCCGCTGTTCTACTGGTGGCCGGTGTGGGTGGTCGGGTACGCGCTGGCCGGGCTGACGTGGTGGTTCGGCGAGCCGCACACGGTCGGCGAGAGTACCATCCGCCTGCACCCGTCCAGCCTGCTCGGGCTGGGATTCTTCCTCGCCCTGTTTCTGGTCATCGTCATCACCAACGTGAGCGTGCGAGGTAAGGCGTCGCTCGTGGTGGTGCTGGGCGGGGTCACCCTCGCCCTGCTGTTCCTCTTGGTCGGCTGGTGGCAGTCGATTCTGGGCTGGTTCGGCGACCTGAACGTGTACCTGAACCAGGGCGGGTACTTCTGGTTTTCCACCCTGCTCTTCGTGGTTTGGGCCGGGACGGTGTTCGGGGTGGACCGGCTGAGCTACTGGCGGGTCACCGCGGGCCAGCTCACCCACCGGGTGGTGTTCGGGGCCGCCTCTCAGAGTTATCCCACTCGGCAGATGGTGTTGGAGAAGCGGCGGGACGACGTGTTCCGGCACTCACTGCTCGGTCTGGGGTCGGGCGACCTCCGCATCCGCACCCGCGGCCCGGACGGGGAAGACATCCTCATCCCGAACGTCCTGTTCGTCGGGGGCAAGCTGGCCCTGGTGCAACAGCTCATCGCAGCCCAACCGTCCCTTGTGACGCCCCCGGCCGGCTGGTGAACGCCCCGATCACTCCCCCGAACACGACCACCGACCGAGGGCGATCCGACCGATGAAGACGTGGCTGCTCAGCCGGTGGGACGCCCTTCGCGGGGCGTTCTGGTTCGTCCCCATGCTCATGGTGGTGGGGGCGGGCGGGCTCTCCTTCCTCACCCTCATGCTGGACGAGGCGGCGGCCCGCCGGGGGGTGGACATCGCCCTGCCGTGGACCTTCAGCCGCGGGCCGGAGGGGTCGCGGGCGATTCTGGCCACCGTGGCGGGGTCGGTGCTCACCATCGCCAGCGTCTGCTTCTCCATCACCATCGTCGCCCTCCAGCAGGCGTCCAGCCAGTTCGGCCCCCGCCTGCTGCACAACTTCATGCGGGACCGCGGCAACCAGCTCGTGCTCGGCATCCTCATCGCCGCCTTCACCTACTGCCTGCTCGTGCTCCGCTCGGTGAACGGGACCGACGACGGGCGGTTCGTCCCCCACCTGTCGGTCACCATCGGGCTGCTCTCCGGCCTTGCCGGGGTGGGCGTGCTCATCTACTTCCTGCACCACGCGGCCGCCTCCATTCAGGCCGAACACGTCGTCGCGGCGGTCGGCCGCGAGCTGCACACGGCCCTCGACCGCCTGTACCCGACGCGGTTCGGGAAGGGCACGCCGGGGGCCGAGGGGGGACAAGCCTCCTTGCCCGACGGGTTCGAGGCGGGGGCGGTCGCCGTGGCCGCGGGCGGGAGCGGCTACCTCCAGACGGTGGACAGCGACCGGGTGATGGGGCTGGCGGTCGAACACGACCTGGTGTTGACCCTGGACTACCGCCCCGGCCAGTTCGTGTTCGCCGGCACCCCGCTGGCCCGCGCGTGGCCGGCGGGGCGGGTGACCGACGACGTCACCGCCGCCCTGCGCTCGGCGTTCTACCTCGGCACGCGGCGGACCCTCCTCCAGGACGCCGAGTTCGCCATCGACCAGCTCGTCGAGATCGCCGTGCGGGCGCTGTCGCCGGGGATCAACGACCCGTTCACCGCCGTCGCCTGCGTGGACCGCCTCGCCGCCGGGCTGGCCGACTTCGCCGGCCGGGACGTCCCCTCCCCCAACCGGGACGACGACGCCGGGCGGCTGCGGGTGGTGGCGAACGCCGTCACCCCCGAGGGGGTGGCCGGCGCGACCTTCCACCAGATCCGCCAGGCCGCCCGCGGGAACGCGGCGGTCACCCTCCGCCTGCTCGAGGTGATCGCCGCCATCGCCCCTCAGGTGCGGACGGCCGCCCTCCGGGACGCCCTGCGGACTCATGCCGCGCTCATCCACCAGGGGGGTGAAGCGACGCTGGCTCCGGCCGATCGCGCCGAGGCCGACCGGCGGTTCCAGGCCGCCCGGACGGCACTCGCCGAGCCCGTCCCCGCCTGATCCCCCGTTCGTCCCGCCGGGGGCGGCGGACGACACCACGGAGCCACACCCGGTGAGCGACATCCTCCGCCTCGAAGGGCCGCACTAGGCGGTCTACCTGTTCGACACCCGACTGGTCGGGATGAACGCGGACAGTGCGAAGAAGCTGCTGTTCACCCTCGCCCTCATCGCCCTCTCCCTGCTGCTCGGGTGGGGGCTGCGGGCGCTCACCCGCCTGCTCCTGCGGGGGAACCGGAACGAGCGGGCGGCGTTCTGGGCCCGCCAGGGCGTCCGCTTGCTGGTGGGGGTGATTCTGGTGCTCGGCACCGCCAGCATCTCACATGGTAGCATTCGGGGGTGTTGAGGGACAGCCCGGCGGTCGGGGCAACCG
>CAYMHO010000397.1:0-5786 GCA_964390195.1 uncultured Fimbriiglobus sp.
CTGGTCCACCTGGACGGACTGAATCTGAGCCGGGCGTGGTGCCTGAAGGGGATCGTGTCGGCGTTGCCGGCGGACGACGTGCGGCGGAAGAAGTTGCTGGAGTCGGCGGCGAAGCACGCCGAGGCGGGGCTGGAGCACGTCGCCAGCGGGGACTACGCCGGCGAACACTGGCTGGCGTCGTTCGCCGTTCACATGCTGTCGGCCGAGTGAGCCGCCTCTGTAGCCGGCCTCTGTGCGGCCGGAATCAGACCGGCCTCACAGAGGCCGGCTACAGAAGTCCGGCCCCTTCCAGCACCTTCTTCAGCGTCGCCCGCTTGTCGTCGCTCAGCGGGCCGATCGGCCGGCGGTTCGGTCCGCACGGCTTGCCGAGCAACTCCAGTGCCTCCTTCACCGCCCCGTTGCCGGTGCCCAACGACAGCGCCAGCCGCACCGGGGATAGTTGATCCTGGAACCGCCGGGCCGCGTCCACGTCGCC
The DNA here is from genome assembly GCA_964390195.1 of uncultured Fimbriiglobus sp. Classification (GTDB taxonomy): domain Bacteria; phylum Planctomycetota; class Planctomycetia; order Gemmatales; family Gemmataceae; genus JALHQU01. The sequence goes on from CAYMHO010000397.1 coordinate 476, forward strand.
CGTCTTGAAAGACTCGTAGATGCCGACGCACAGCTTCGGGGCGATGTTGCACGTCGCCGGGATGGCCCCGCGGGTGCCGAACATCAGCCCGGCGAGGATGAGCGTGTCCCGCCCGAGCAGCACGCTGAACGTGTCCGACTGCGCCCGCTTCACCAGTTCAATTGTGTTCTGGAGGTCGCCGGACGAATCCTTGATGCCGACGATCTGCGGGTGTTCGGCCAACTTCGCCACCGTATCGGGTTCGATGCTCAGGCCGGCGCAGGTGGCCGGGTTGTTGTAAAGGATGACCGGGACGCCCGTGGCGTCGGCCACCCGTCGGAAGTGGTCGAGCAGTTCGCCCTGCGTCGGCTTGAGGAAGTACGGGGTGATGACCGACACGCCCGCCGCCCCTTCCGCCGCCGCCATCTTGCTCAGGCGAATCACCTCGCCCGTCGTCTCCGCCCCGGTGCCGACGTACACCTTCGCCCGGCTGCCGACGTGCGCCACCGCCGCGGCTGTCACCGCCTGCTTCTCGGCATCGCTCATCGAGTAGAACTCGCCGGTCGTCCCCAGCACGAAGATGCCGTGGACTCCGGCGGCCAGCTGGTCGTCGATGTGCGACTTCAGCCGGGCCAAGTCGAGCGACTCGTCGTCCCGAAACGGGGTGACGACCGGCGGGATGATGCCGTGCAACACGGATGTTCCTCGGGCGTGTGGCGTGCGGGGATTGTACTCACAGCCCCCGCAGGAAGCCGAGCAGCAGTTCGTTCACCCGTTCCGGTCGCTCCTGTTGCACCCAGTGCCCGGCACCCGGCAGCAGTTCGTTCACCCGCAGGTCGGCGCAGGTGTGCGGCAGTGCGTTCACCGCCGGGCGGTACATCTCGACGACCACGTCCTTGTCGCCGGCCGCGAACAACACCGGCTGACGCAGCTTCGCCCCGCACAAGAACCGGGTCGTCGCCCACGCCCGGTCCAGGTTGCGATACCAGTTGAGCGGCCCGCGGAACCCGCCGCGGGCGAACTCCGCCACCCAGTGGTCGAGGTCCACTTCCGTCAGCCACGCGGGCAGCACGTCGGGCAACCCGCCCGTGTCGAGCAGGCGCTCGCTGTCGCCGAACACGTACCGCCACCGCTTCTCGGGGGTCGCATCACCCGACGCGGCGTACAGGAACATCGCCATCGCCCGCCGGGTGTCCGCTTCCATGTCCGCCTCGGCCTTCCCCGGCTCCTGGAAGTAGAGCTGGTAGAACACCTGGCCCGGCGGCACCATCGCCCGCATCAGGTCGGTCGGCCGCGGCTCGCCCCACACCCGCGGCAGGTACGGCACGCTCAGCAGCCCGACCGCCCGGAACACGTCCGGCCGCAGCAGCCCGCAGTGCCACGCCACCGGCGCACCCCAGTCGTGTCCGACCACCACGGCCTCGTTCTCGCCGAGCGCTTCCACCAGCCCGACCACGTCGGCGGTCAGCGTGAGGATGTCGTAGGCGTCGATCGCCTCCGGCTTGTCGGTGCCGCCGTAGCCACGCTGGTCCGGGGCGACGACGCGGAAGCCGGCGGCAGACAGCGCCGCGAGCTGGTGTCGCCACGAGTACCACCCTTCGGGGAAGCCGTGCAGCAGCAGCACCAGCGGACCGGTGCCCTGCTCGGCGATTCGCATCGTGATGCCGTTCGAAGTGACAGTGCGAAGCGTGGGCGTGGACATGTCGGAAGCTCGTACGGGTTGGGTGATCAGCCGCGACTGAATGCGGCACGGGCCATCACGCCGGGGTGGAACAGGCTTTCCGGCGGGCGGACCAGGTGAATCACTTCGGTCAGCCGCCGGCGGACGGCAGGCACGCGGGTGGCGACGGCGAACACGCGGTCCAGGTAGCCGTGCATAAGTCGCATCATGCGGCCGGCGGGCGGGCCTTCCGCCTCGCTGTAGCGGTAGTCCTCGCCGGTCGCCAACAACCACGGGCGGGTGTTCGCCTTCGCCAGCCGCTTCTGGAAGTCGGCCGCCAGTCCGTCGGTCGTGTGCGGGCGGGCCCTCAGGCAGTCCGCGAGCAGCGTCGCCCCGACCGCGGCGGCCGACATGCCCTGGCCGTACACCGGGTTGAACGCGCACGCGGCGTCGCCTGCCACCAGCCACCCCTCCGGCCGGCGGGTGAGTTCCTCGTAGTGCCGCACGCGGTTCACCGTCGTCTTGGTGCCGACGATGTCGGTGAGCGGTTCGCTCGCCTCCACCGCCTCGGCGAACCGCGGGTCGGCGAGCGACCGGGCGAACGCGCGGAACCCGTCCTCGTCCGTCGGCGGGTAGTCTTTCCCCCCGCCGGTCAGCGTGACGATCCACTTCCCCCCTTCGACGGTGGCGATCACCCCGCCGCGTTTGCGTGCCGGTGGGGCACACTGGATGTAGAAGGTCTTCCAGTCGGCGTTGAAGTTGGCCGGCGGGCGGACCATGCGGGAGGCGTACCCGAGGAAGCCGTCGATGGTCGTCTCCCGCGGGGCGGGGTAGCCGTGTTCGGCCAACCACTGCGGGGACTTCGACCCGCGGCCGGCGGCGTCCACGATCACGTCGGCGTCGAGCTGTTCGCCCGCCGACCCCGCGGTGCGGTCGGTCAGGGTCAACCCGACCACCCGCTTCCCGCCCGCGTCCAACCGCACGCCGTTCACGTCGACCCCCTGGCGGACCGTGACGTTCGCCGTCGCCAGCGTCCGCCGGCGGACGCCCCACTCGATCAGGTCGCGGGTGGCCCCGAGCAGGCGGATGTCGGACGGGAACCGTGTCGCCCGCCCGGCGGCGGCGACCCACTCGAAGTCGTTGATGGCGTCGTAGTCCACCGCCCCGGCCGCGATCAGGTCGGTCATCAGCCCGGGGTAGAGTTGTTCGAGCGCCCGCCGGCCGGCGGTGAGCAGCACGTGGATGTGCCGGGCCTGCGGGGTACCCTTGCGGGCGTCCGGGCCGTCCGGCAGGGCGTCGCGTTCGAGCACCGTCACCCGGTCGAAGTGGTCGGCGAGGGCGCGGGCGGCGAGCAGGCCGGCCATGCTGCCGCCGATGACGACGGCGTGACGGCGGTGGGCGGGGCGGGTCATCGGGCGGCTCCGGGCGGTGACAGGACACCGTGTCAGCGGTCCCGGCGGCGTCACCCTGACACCGCCGCGAGATTTTTTACCCGCACACCGTCAACACACCGTTGCCCCACGCCGGTTGAAGTTGAGGGTGTGGCCGCCGTCCGTTGGCGAGGACCTTCGCGACCCCGCACCCGACGCCGACCGCCACGGCGGACCAGGCCGCCGCCGGGGCGAGCCAGGAATCAGACCACCCCGAGGTGTCCAACCAGGCCCGTGTTGGGGTGACGAACGTGGCCGTGGCGAACAGGATCATGCCGAGAGTGGCGGCCCGGGTTTGCGTCCAGCGGGCAGGGTCGATGAGCCCCACCATCAGGGCGGCGGTCAGCACCGCGGTGTGGTACCCGGCCAGCGACGGGTAGTTGAGCATCACGAACGCCCAGTTCCACAGGGTGTACCCGACCACCCACCCGCGGGAGGTGGGGACGCGCACGTCGCGGCACCGGCGGGTGTCGTCCACCCGCACGCCGCCGCGGTGGTAGGGCAGGGTGAGCACGAGTACCAGCCCGGCGGTGGCGTTCAGCAGGTGGGTCAGCCGGCCGTCCGCCAGGTCCACCGCCACCGCCTCCAGGATGTTCACCGCCACCAGCACCGGCGCCGACCTCCGTGCCCATTCGCGTTCGCCCAGACGGGTGAATCGCACCGCCGTTCCCCAGGCGATACAGAAGATGACGGAAGCGATCTTTACCCACATGAACAGGTCGAGTTGGGCGGTGGCAATCCAGTGCGGCAGGAGCACCACCGGCAGCGCGGCGAACAGCCCCCACACCACCCACTTGCCGGCGTGTCGGAGGACCGCTTGGGCGGCGAACAGGAGGAGGGTCAGGCCAATCACTTGGAGGGCGACGGTCATGGTCCGACTCCGGGCGTGGGGCCGCACCGGCGCGCCGCGGCGTGGCGGCGGGCCGTGTGGGTCGGTGGGGTTAACGGGGGTGGGTGTGGAACGTGCCCGAGCGGAGCGCCGGCCCGCCGAAGGGGGTGGGGGGTGGTTCGGAGTTCCGGGGAACGGGCGATCCGCTCGAGGTGAGTTGTCAGCGGGCCGGAGGGCGAATTCTTACGGCCGATTTTTCTCGGCCTTGCGCATCGTCGGCTCGAGCCACGCCCGCACCGGCTGTTCTGCCAGGTGAGCAGACGTCCCGACGCGAACCTGACACCGAATTCACCTGCCTGTTGTCCCGCCGTCCGCCGTAGGGTACTATCTCTCTCAGAATTGGTCGGCCCGCCAGACGGCTCCCACCCCACCGGATCGGCCCGCCCGCCGACTCCTCCCAGTCCCGCCGAGGTGTCTCATGCCCCGCCGGCTCGCGCTCACGGCCCTCGCCGTGGCCCTCCTCCCGCTGTTCGCCGCCGCCCAGGACGCCAAGCCCGTCGCCGTCCGCGGGGTGGCCGCTTTTCCCGCCAAACTGACGCTCAAAGGCGCCGAAGACGCCCCACAGTTGGCGATCACCGGCGACCGCGACGGCGGCAAGCCGATCGACCTGACCGGCGACGCCAAGTACGCCGTGGCCGACGCGAAGGTGGTTCGTGTCGATGAAACCGGCCGGGTGTACCCGCTGGCCAACGGCAGCACCGAAGTGACGGTGGAGTACGGCGGGAAGGCGGCGAAGGTGCCGGTCAGCGTGAGCGGGATGGAAGCCCCGCTGCCGATCAGCTTCCCGAACGAGATCGAGCCGATCCTGACGAAGCTCGGGTGCAACAGCGGCGGGTGCCACGGGAAGATCCAGGGGCAGAACGGGTTCCGCCTGTCGCTGCTCGGGTTCGACCCGGAGTTGGACTACGCCACTCTGCTGAAGGAAGGCCGCGGGCGGCGGGTGTTCCAGGCTTCCCCCGATCAGTCGCTGCTGCTCCTGAAGGGGGCGGGCGTGGTGCCGCACGGCGGCGGGAAGAAGATGGAGGTGAACAGCGAGGAGTACAAGCTGATGCGGCGGTGGGTGGCCAGCGGCACCCCGTTCGGCGGCGACACCGACCCGAAGGTGACGAAGGTGACGGTGTTCCCCGACGCCCGCGTGGTGGACCGCCAGGGGCGGCAGCAACTGGCCGTCCACGCCCACTACTCGGACGGCAGCGTGACCGACGTCACCCGCCGCGCCCAGTACGAGAGCAACGAGACGGAGGTGGCGACGGTGAGCGAGAGCGGGCTGGTGCGGACCCTCAGCAGCACCGGCCAGGCGGCGGTGATGGTGCGGTTCAGCGGGCACGTCACCACCTTCCGGGCGGTGGTGCC
>CAYMHO010000398.1:0-5756 GCA_964390195.1 uncultured Fimbriiglobus sp.
GTACACCCCGCCGGGGGGCGTGAAGTTCAGCATCTCCTTGCGGAAACCTTTGGAGCCGAGCACCAGTTCCGCGGGGATCTTGCCTTCCTTCAGGATCCGCTGCTCGTGGTAGACGTCGTGCAGGAACAGGTTGAGGGCGTTCACCCGCTGGATCAGCCCGGCCTCAAGGACGTTCCACTCCGTCGCCGGGATGACCCGCGGGATCAGGTCGAAGGGGAAAATCTTCTCCACGCCCCGTTGGTCGGAGTACACGCTGAAGGTGATGCCCTGGTTCACGAACGCCAGGTCGGCGCTCGCCCGCTTGGACTGGAATTCGAGCAGGTGCAGCCCGCCGAGTCGCTCGTGTAGCGTCTCGCAGTGCGGGTGCGGGTGCGGGGCGACGCGGCCGGTGAACAGTTCGTCCCACGCGGCCGGGTGGGGGGTGTAGCCGTCGAACAGCTTGGGGGGAATTTTCCCACCGCTCGCGGCTTCGGTGGGGAAGGGGGAGCGGAAACCGGGGAGGGTGGTGACGAGTCCTGCCACGTTCGGAGGCTCCGGCTGCGCGGGGAACGGGCATCCGTCCGAGGATGCGGGCAATCCGACCGGAAGATACAGGTTGGACGCCTCCTATTGCAACTGAGGTGCCACTGGAATTGACGGGAAAGCGGGCAACTCCCCCAACCCGCCCGGTTGCCTCAAGGGTGTGTGGGGGGGAAGTGGTTAAACTGAAACCAACCGTTCAGCGGCTCAGGGTGAGCGCGCACTTGCGGATGAGCAGCGGGTTGGCCTCCCCTCCGGGGCCGGTGTGGTGGAACTCCAACTGCAGGCTGGCAATGGCGTCCGTCTTGATCGTCACCCTCTTCTCCACCCACTTGCCGTCGGTCTTGTCCAGCTTCCCGCCCAGGTACAGTTTGCCGCCGTTGCCGGTGGAACGATACCGGAACCCGTTGTCGCCGGTGTAGTCGCCCGGCGTCTGGTACTCGAAGGTGAGGTCGTAGGTGCTGTTCGGTTTGACCGTGATGCCGTCCACCGCCAGCATGCCGGCCGCCTTCCCGCCGACGAACCGCAGGCCGAGCGTCGGGGAGCCGTCCCGCACCTCGGCGAACAGCTCGTGCTCGCACGTCGGCTCCCACGAGTGCGACCGCCAGCCGGCCGGCGGGGTGCCGTCCCCGGTGCGGCTCAGGTCGGTGGTGTCGCGGAACTTCCGCCGCACCGCGAACGCCTTCTGGGCGGACAGGTCGAGGGCGTAGGCCACCTGTTCGTTGGCCGGCGGGGGGGCGGTCGGGCTGCCGCCGAGCGGCACCAGCTCCACCTTCCGCACGCTCAGTTTGTTGCCGGCCGCGTCGCTCAGGTTCTGCAGGACGAACACGGCCGGGTAGTCGCGGGTCGCCTCCACCTCGAACGTGCGGGCCTCCCACTTGTCGGCGGTCGCCTCCAGGGTGAACGAGTACGGGCAGTCCTTCCAGTTGCCCACCTCGTTCTCCCGCACCTCCAGCCGGCCGGTGGTGCCCTCGGTCGCCTTGTACTCCAGTTTGAGCAGGTACGCCCCGCCGCCGACCAGGGTGCCACCCGGCTTCGCCTGGTACAGTTGCGCCGACGGCATCCCGCCCCGGTTGGTCAGGGTGACCACCTTCTGCCCGTCCTCGCTGGTGGTGGTCAGCTCGCCGGCGGCGTCCGCGTCGAACGTGCCCGCCGCCCACCCGTCGGCCGGTGCCACCGCGGACTTGTCGAGCGCGTAGGTGCCGATCCCGAACCCGGCGAAGTCGGCCTTCACTGGTACGCCCGACTTCGGGGTCGGCGGGGCGACCGCCCGGGCCGACGGGTCGAGCACCTCGAACGCGGACAGGTGGAACGCGTCCGACGCCTCGTGGCTGAACGGGTGGAACTCGAAGAAGCCCCCGCTCGCCCCCTTCAGATCGACGGTCACGTCGCGGGTCACCCACTTGCCCCCGGTGCCCGGCAGGGCTTCCGCGCCGGGCACCTCCCACGCCGTCCGCACGTCCGGCACGGTGGGCTTGAACTTGAGTTGAACGGCGTTCGTGCTCGGCGTCTGGGTGCGGTAGGTGAAGCGGACGACCGCGGTGCCGCCGGTGAACTTCACGGCCGGGGTGAACAGCATGCCGGTGAACGCGTTCGGATTCTTCCCCCCGAGCTTCAGCGACCGGATGCCGATCGCCGGCCGGCCGTCCTTCTCCTCGCCGTAATACTCCATCTCGGCGGACAGGTCCCAGGTGGCCGCCCGCCAGCCGGTCGGCGGGTCGCCGCCGCCGCTCTCGGCGACGACCATCCGGACGTCTTCGATCGGATCGTTGTTGGCCTCGCTCTTGCCGCGGCGGGAGAACGCCTTCTGGGCGGTCAGGTCGAGGGCGAGAAGGGGTTTGCCGGCGGCGGCCGGCCTGGCGGCCGCCTCGTCGCTCGTCAGGTACGCCCTCCGCACCCACACGAACCCGCCGTTCGCCGCCTTCGGCCCGACGGTCAGTTGCACCCTTTGGCCGACCGGGCGGGTGAAGGCGAACGTGACGGCCCGCCACTCGCCGGCGGTGTCCGACAGGTTCGCCCCGCCGACCGTCTTCCACTCGTCCATCGTCTGGACCGAACTGAACCCGTCCGTCCCGCGGTCGGTGCGGTACTCCAGGACGGCCGTGTACCTCTTCCCCTCGCCGAGCGGATCGACGGGCAGTTCGTGCGAGCGGAAGGCCAGTTGGGCGGCGCTCTTCTCGCCCGTGGCCGCCACCCCGAGGGCCCCGCCGTTCCCCTCCCGCTGGGCGGCGAAATCACCCTGGCCCGCCTTGTCGTACACCTCGGTGAACCACCCGGGGGCGCCGAGCGCCACCTCGTTCTTCCCGTTCTGCTCGACCGTCTGGCCGGTCCGGCGGAAGGGAGTGACCCTGCCCGCGTCGAACTCGTAGACCGCCGCGGCGTGTGGCGGGGCGTCCGGCGGCAGCAGCTCGACCGACCGCACGAAGATGGTGCCCTCGGCCGGCGGGTTGTACCCGGTGTTGACGACCAGTTCGTACCCTTTGCCGCCGACCGGGCGTGTGAAGGGGATGTCCACCGCCCTCCACGCCCCGCCGGTGGGCGGCAGCTTGGCGTGCGCGTACTTGGTGTACGGCTCGCCGGTCAGCTCGTAGAACGCCTGCCCGTCGCCGGTGCCCTCGAACAGGTAGGTCAGGCGGAGGGTGGCTTTCGTCCCCTCGGGCAGCCGCGTCAGGGTGCCGTCGTTGAAGAAGTGCGCCTGCGCCCCGCTCCGCTGGTTGGTCTGCCGCAGGCCGAGGGCCGGCACACCGTTCGCCTCGGCGATCGAGTACTCGCCGATCGTCCCGCCGTCGTAGTGGTTGATGACCACCCCTTTGGGCAGCCGCTGCCCGCCGATCGCCCCTTGCACCTCACCTTTGCCCGTCCCGCCGATCGTCACGGACGCCGCCGTCAGGCCGGTGAACTCGTACTTGATGGCCGGCAGGGAGGGCCGCGGGAAGGACGGTTGCGGGGGCGGTTGCTGTTGGGGCTGCGACGGCGGCGGCGACCAGGCCGGGTTGCTGCCGGTCGGCTTCGCCGGTTCGCCACCGCTCAGGGCGACCGCCGCGATGATCCCGCCGACCAGCAGCAGCAGACCGACACCTGCTCCGACGAGCACCGGCGGCCGCTTCCACAGCGGCGTCTGTTCCGACTCCTCCCCGCTACCCACCGGCACCTGCATCCGCGACGACTTGCGGATCGGCTGGGTGCGGCCGGACGAGCGGGCGGACGGCATCGGGGTGGCGACCGACGGGTCGGTGATGATGCTGCCGGTGGTCGGCACCGGCAGCCACGGGCCGAGGGCGTCCACCACGTCGGCGGCCGACTGGAACCGCTCGCTCGGCTTCTTCGCCATCATCTTGCTGATCACGTCCGACAGGGCCTGCGGCACCCGCCCGCTCAGCTTGAGGGACACGCTCGGCGGCTCCTTCAACTGGTGCTGCATCAGCTTCTGGGCGGTCGTCCCCTTGAACGGCGGGTGCCCGGCCACCAGCGAGTAGAACGTCGCCCCCAGGCTGTAGATGTCGCTCCGCTCGTCGAGCGGCTGGTTCATCGCCTGCTCGGGGGACAGGTAGTCGACCGTGCCGGCGATGTCCCCTTCGGCCAGGTTGGCGGTCAGGGCGTCCTTGCTGTCGGTGAACGACCGGGCCAGCCCCATGTCCAGGATCTTGATGCCCCCGCCCACCTTGGTGAGCATCAGGTTGGCCGGCTTCACGTCCCGGTGGATGAACCCCTTCTCGTGGGCGTGGTGCAGGCCGGCGGCGGCCTGCGCGACGTACTGCGCCGCCTGGGCGTAGTGCAGCGGGCCGGTCTGGCCCATCAGGCTCTGCAGGTCCGTCCCCTCCACGTACTCCATCACCAGGAAGTGGACGCCGTTCCCCTGGGAGATGTCGTGCAGGCGGACGATGTTCGGGTGGTCGAGGGCGGCGGCCGCCCGCGCCTCGCGGTTGAACCGCTCCAGGGTCAGCTTGTCCTTCGCCTTGTCCGGCGGGAGCACCTTCACCGCCACCTTGCGGGACAGGCTGGTGTGCTCGGCCAGGAAGACCGTGCCCATGCCCCCCTGGCCGAGCGGCTTGAGGATCTTGTACGGGCCGAGGAAGAACCCGCGGTGCTTGCCCGCCTGGATCATCTGCGCCTGGTAGCGGGTGAGCAGGCCGGCCTTCACCAGCCCGTCGGCCACCGCCTGCGGGTTCTGCCGGTCGGCCTCGTCGGGGAACAGGGCGTTCACCTGGGCGTCGGTCACCAGGCGGCTCTTCAGCGCGAGGTCGAGGAAGGAGGCCTGGGTGGGGGCGGCCATACGAGACACCAGCCGGGGGAGGCAGACTGTGCGGGACACGACAACCTAGAACGGAAAAGTCCGCCCGTCGGGCGAATTCGTACCCCCGGCGTAACCCCACCCTTGTCGCCCGGTCGGCGGGCGTTATCATGACCGATCTGCCGGGGCCGGAGGGGCCTCGTACCGACCAGACCACCAACCCACCGTCACCCGACATGTCCATCGACAAGAGCCTGAAACGGAAGGTGGGCGGCACCCGCAACCGGTGCGTGCTCACCCGCGTCGAACGCATCCTGAAGATGCAGGAGCAGGGCCGGTTCAAGGACGGGCAAAGCCCGTTCGGCCTGCCCAAGACCCGCGTCCAGAAGATCGCCATGAAGAAGAAGGCGAAGAAGGAAGCGGCCGAGGGCGAAGGGGACGCCGCCGCCGCCGACGCGAAGAAGAAGTGACCGAGAGCGGTCAGCGGACAGCTTTCAGCTCTCAGCCAGAAAAATATGCTACCACCGTCGGAGGCATCCTCCGGCGGTGTTTTCGTTCCGCCGTCGGTGGCTCGGTCTGGCTGACCGCTGACTGCTGACCGCTGAGAGCTACCCCGATGGCCACCGTCCACCTCGCGCTCGGCTCCAACCTGGGCGACCGCCGGGCCAACCTGGACGCCGCCGTGCGGCGGCTGCGGGCCGAGCCGGACGTGCGGCTGCTGAACGTGTCGGCGTACTACGACTCCGCCCCGGCCGGGGCCGATTACCAGGGGCAGACGCCGTTCCTGAACGCGGCCGCGGTGGTGGCCACCGACCTGGCCCCGGTGCCCCTCGTCCGCCTGCTGCTCACCATCGAGCACGACCTCGGCCGTGACCGGGTCGCCCGCTCCGCCCCCCGCACGGTGGACCTCGACCTGCTCCTGTACGAGGGGCTGGTGATCGCCGACGAGCAGGTGACCGTCCCGCACCCGCGGATGCACGAGCGGGGGTTCGTCCTCAAGCCGCTG
>CAYMHO010000399.1:0-5739 GCA_964390195.1 uncultured Fimbriiglobus sp.
CGTGCAGGCCGTTCGGCAGGGCGAAGATGCTCTCCCCGCCGGCGTGCTGGAACGAACTGTCCACCGCCCCCGGCCCGAGCGGGAAGGCGAACACGTTGCGGCGGTCGGGCGGCTGGTTCTGAGTGCGTTCGTTCAGGTTCTGCGGCGGCTCGTCGAAGTCGTAGGTCCGCCAGTACGCGCCGTGAACGGAGTCGTGCCGTTCGAGGACGCGGTTGAAGCGAGACACCCCGGAGCCGTTGAACGCCGACCGCATCACCCGCTCCTGCTGGATGTTCACCGCGGCATCGACTTTCAACTGCTTCTCCAACTCCGGCAGGTTGCCCGGCAGCACCAGCAGCTCGTAGTAGAGCGGGGCGCGGCTGGCGGTGGCGACGAACCAGTCGGCCCGCACCGCCGGCAGCCTGGTGAGCGTGTTCACCATCACCACGCGATCGGCGGCGGTGTCGGAGAGGACGCCGTAGGGGTAGTCGGCGAGCACGCGGTTCCACAACGTCGCGTCCCACATGTACCAGCGGAGGTCGATCCGCAACACCGTCTTGGCGGCGTCGATCGGCTCGGGGTTCCGCACCTTCGGGTGCCACGACAGCGAGTTGACGAGTTTGGCGAGGGCGTTGCGGTAGGTCTGCAACTCGTCGTCCGAGAGGCCGGCGTTATAGAGGTGGTTCAGGGTGAAGTAGCGAACGAACCGGCGTGCCCGCCGGTCGATCTTCTCCAGGTCGGCGACAATGGCTTGTCGCACGTCGTCGGCCGTGACCGGCGTGCGGGCGGGGGCGGATTCCAGCTTCGCCCCGGCATTCACCCAGCTTTTCAATGCGACGAGGTCGGCGTCGGACACCCGCGGCTTCTCACCCGGCGGGGGCATGCTGCCGTCGTCGAGGCGACGGAGCAGCGGCGAGCGGCCGGCGTTGCCGGGGAGCAGCTTCTTGCGGTCGAGCAACTTCGGCAGATCGAGGACGAAGTTGAACCCGCCTTCGACCGCCCCGTCTTGCCCGTGACAGCGGTGGCAGTGGGTATCCAGAATCCGCTTCACGTCGGCGGACGTGGGATCAGCGGCGAAGGAGGCAGCCGGGGCAAGCAGTGCCAGGAGAAAGGCGATTCGGCGCACAGCAAGCCCTCACGGGGTGTCATCCCATTCCGACGTTTCGCACCACCCGGCGGTTTCGATACCGTGACACCATTGTGACCCGCGAGGTCGCCCAATGGCAACCCAACGACTGATACTGCTGAAAATCGCCGGCGAGAGCGGAAGAGTAGTCGCTGAGCGGTGCCGGGCGTGGTTCGCTCGGCAACAGGTCGCTCCCGACGATCCGGAAATCCGACGCGCGGTCGGCCGGTTCGCCGAAACCCTGGACGCACACCGTACCGAACTGCCAGTGGTGTACTACTCCGAGTGGCTCGACCGCTGGTCGATGTTCGACGCCTTCACAGAGCCGTTCGTCTGCCGTGGCGGGATCGTGCTGAAAGCCGGTGGAACGTTCCACGAGATCTGCTGCACTGATCACCCGGCCGCCATGTTGACACTCCCGGCCGACGGCTGGCAGCACGACGAACAGACCTGGCTGGCGGTGCGGGTGCGAGAGGCCGTGGCGGCTTGGAATCCGCTGGTGCCGGGCGGCACCTTGATGTTGCTCCGGCAGGTCGTCGGACCATCGACGTTGGACATGGAGATCACTGCGGCGTTGCCGCACGTTCCTGGGTGGCTGGAGACAAGTACCCCTCCGTGAACGTCGCCAACTCCGCCGCTTCGCCCCCGTCGGCACGCAGCCCCGCGACGGTGCCGGCGCGGTCCTCCGCCGAGCGGTTTTGTCCCAACTTGAACTTCCCCTCGATCCGCGTGAGCGGCATCTCAAACCCGACGATGCCGGCGAGCAACCGCCGGCGGTAGTCGTCCGGCAGCTCCCCCGGCCACGGGTTCGGGCGGGGCTTCTCGTACTTGCTCACCAGGCGATCCACCACGTCGGCAGTGCGGTCGGCATCGATCACCCGCGGGGTGCCGTACACATGCACGGCGGCGTAGTTCCACGTCGGCACTGCGGGGGCGACGGTGTACCAACTCGGCGAGACGTAGGCGTGCGGGCCGTGAAAGATGGCGAGCGATTCGCGATCGCCGAACGTCTCCCACTGCGGGTTGGCCCTGGCGATGTGGCCGAGTAACAGGTCGGACGAGCGGTCGAGCAGCAACGGAACATGCGTGGCGAACGGCACGCCGTTCGGATCGGTGCTGATCAGCGTGGCGAACCCGTACCGCTCGATGAAGGCGAGCAGCGTGTCGTGGTCGTCGATGCGGAACGAAGACGGGATGAACACGACACCTCCGGTTACGGCAACTCGACACGCAACGTTTGTGTCGTCTGCCCGTCTGGGATGGGCACCACTTTGGCCAAGTGCCGTCCGTCCGGCCAATCGGCCATCACCACCAGATACCGTCGTTGGACCCAGTTCGTCTGCAAGCCGAAAGCGTACCTGTGATAAAGGTAGCTGCACTCGACTGGCACATTAAACGGTTTGCCCTCGAAAGGAGTCACCATCACGATCCGCTCGAAATCGTCGTAGAGCATTGGCTGCTTGGAGGCCCACTCCGCTTGCCTTTCTTCATGGTGGGCCTGACAACTCACCCACCTCGGCGGGTCACCGTCAACGATCACTTCGACCTGGAGGCTGAACGCGCCATCGCTGATTTCTCCAAACGTCATCAGCGTCCCTACCAGCAACACGACCAGCACCACCGCCACCGCGATGATCGCTTTTCGCATGGCGGGAGCCTCACTGTAGGGTTGCGTCGCGCTCGCCGTTGGCTCGCGGCTAACCGGCCAACTTCGCCCACCGCAGTTTCGCACTTCTGGCCCGCGGGTTGTCGAGCTTCTCCTGCTCGCTCGGGCGGATGGCGTCATCCACGGCGGCGGAGTAGATCCCGGCCCGCACGCCGTCGCGGAAGGCCGTTTTCACCAGCCGGTCTTCCCCACTGTGGAAACTGATGATCCCAACCACCCCGCCCGGCTTCAGGATCGCCGGTAACACCCGCAACAACTGCGACAGGTTCGCCAGTTCGCGGTTCACCAGAATCCGCAGCGCCTGGAACACCCGCGTGGTCGGCAACATCACCTGCTTGCGGATCGGCCCGTGGCCGGGGCCGAGCAGCGGCGTCACCGGGGCGGTTCGCTCGATCAACTCCCGCAGTTCCTGCGTCCGCTCCAGTGGCTTCGTTTCGCGGTGTTCCACGATTGCCGCCGCGATCTTCTCTGCCTCCGGTTCGTCGCCCAATTCGGTGAACGCCGCCGCCAGTTCCTCTGCACTCAGGGTGTTCAGCAGTTCCGCCGCCGTCCGCCCGCGGGTGGGGTCCATCCGCATGTCGAGCGGGCCGTCCCGCATGAACGAGAACCCGCGGTCGGCGTCGTCCACCTGCATCGAAGACATGCCCAGGTCGGCCAGCACCGCGTCCACTCGTTCCACCCCGACCGCCAACAACACCTGCGGCAAGCCGGCGAAGTTGCCGTGGTGGGCGTGGAAGTTGTCCCCCACCGCCTTCAACTTCTCCGTCGCTCGCGGCAGGTTGGCGGGGTCCATGTCGGTGGCGACGAGCAACCCCGTCGGACCGACCCGTTGCAGCAGTTCGCACGAGTGACCGGCGAACCCGAGCGTGCAATCGACGACGGTCTGACCCGGCCGCGGGTTCAGCACCTGCAACACCTCGGCGAGCATGACGGGCAGGTGCTCGCCGGCAGGGGTGCTGCGGTCCTTGCGGGGCGGGCGGCGCTTGCGGTGGTACTTGCGGGCCATGCCGGTATGTTAGCAGACCATCGCATCCGGAGTCCGTTCATGACGTGGTGGCAGGCGATCGTCCTCGGCGTGGTGCAAGGTCTCACCGAGTTCCTGCCGATCAGCAGCACCGCCCACCTGGTGGTCGTGCTCGACATGTTCGGCCTGCCGTCGCAGGGGCCGTTCACCACCGTCATCCAGATGGGCACGCTGGTGGCGGTGTTCATCTACTTCCGCAAAGACATCTGGCACATTCTGAAAGCCGTCTGGGGCGACGTGCGGTCGCGGCGGTTCGGCACCACCACCGACAGCCGGTTGGCGTGGCTGATCGTGCTCGGCAGCATCCCGGCCGGTGCGGCGGGGGCGGCGTTCGGGTCGAAGATCAAGGCGAAGTTCTACGACCCCACCTCAATCGGCGTGGTGGCGGTGGTGTTCGCCCTGCTCATGCTGGCGGCGGAAATCTGGCACCGCACGCGAAAGGAGGACCGCCACCTGCCCGAACTGATCGACGCCGACCTGACGTGGAAGGAGTCGCTCTGGATCGGCTTGTGGCAGGCGTTCGCACTGCTGCCGGGCGGCAGCCGCTCGGGGTGTACCATCAGCGGGGCGCTGTTCGCCGGACTGAACCGAACCACCGCGGCGCGGTTTTCGTTCCTGCTGTCGCTGCCGGTCATGCTCGCGGCCGGGCTGAAAGAACTGTTCGACGGTCGGAAGGAACTGCTGGCCTCGCACGATCAGTTGGTGAACCTGGTGATCGCCACGGCGGTCAGCGGGGTGGTCGGGTACTTCGCCATCGCCTGGCTGATCGGCTTCCTCAAGCGGTACAGCATGAATGTTTTCGTGGCGTACCGACTCGCCCTGGGGGTGGCGCTGGTGGCCCTCTCGCTGGCCGGCGTGTTGGGGGCGAATCGGCCGGCGGCGAGCGATTCGCGTGCTACGGTAGTTTCACCTCCCCCGTGATTCACCTCCGATCCGACGGCCGCAACATGACGTTCGCCCTCTTCGCCCGCCCCAAGAAATCGACCGACACCCCCGCCCCCCGCCCGCCGGCCGGCGGCGACGTGTTCGGCAAGCTGTCCAAACTGGAAACGCTCCCGCACCTGTCGGACACGGCCGTGCGGGCGATGGCCCTGTGCAACAACCCGGACGCCACCCTGGGTGAGATGGCCGACGTCATCCGCCGCGACGGGGTGATGGCGGCGGGGCTGCTCAAGCTGGCGAACAGCGTGGTGTACCGCGGGTCGGTGGAGGTGACCGACCTGCAGCAGGCGGTGGTGCGGCTGGGCATGCGGGGGTGCCGGTCGGTGGTGTCGGCGGCCGGCATGCGGAACCTGTACGCCAAGATGCCGCCGGCGGTGAAGGTGACGTGCGAGAACGTGCTGCGGCACTCCCTGTTCGTCGGCGGGCTGAGCACGGCGATCGCCCGCTCCCTGCGGCTGACGCTCGGCGGGGAAGAGTACACCGCCGGCCTGCTGCACGACATCGGGCGGGTGGTCATGTGCGCCACCTCCCCGGCCCTGTACGCCGCCCTGCCGGTGTCGGCCAACGACGGCGACCCGGCGGTGCGGGCGGCCGAGGCGGAGGTGTTCGGGGCCGACCACTGCGCCATCGGGCGGCTGTTCGCCGTGCGGAACAACCTGCCCGCCCGGATCGGCAAGGCCATCCAACACCACCACACGCCGGAGGCGGCCGAGGGGGACACCCGCCCGCTGACGGCGGTAGTCGCCCTGGCCGACGGCATCGCCAACCATTTACAGGAACACCGCTCGCTGGACAACTTCCCGCTCGACACCACCCCGGCGTTCGAGATGCTGCGGCGGCTGGTGGTGTCCGAGCGGGTGAGCGTGTTCCCGACCGAACTGAAGAAGCTGGTGGTCGGGTGCGTCCGCGACACCCGCGCCACCCTGAAGAGCATGGCCGACTGAGCGGGCCTACTTGTTCGCCTTCGCGAAGTACTCGCCCGCCTTCTTCGGGTCGAGCGCG
>CAYMHO010000400.1:0-5738 GCA_964390195.1 uncultured Fimbriiglobus sp.
GTCGCTCCGCGACTGATCCCACCACTCCCCAGCCGGGAGGGGCGGGCGTGGTTGATTCAATGCGGAAGCCAAGTCGGGGTGACGGGTGCCGCCCGGCAGGCGGCACCTACTCCAGATCCCACAGCACCACCTCGCCCCGCTGGCAGCCGCCGGCGGCGGTCAGGTCGTCCGGGGCGACGGCCAGGCTGCGGATCGGCTCGCACCGCCACCCCCACTCGGCGATCACCCCGCCGGTCGCCAGGTTGATCCGCTGCACGCGGTTCCGCAGTCCGAGGGTGAACATGGTCCGTCCGGCGTGGTCGAATGCCACCGGCGGCAGCCAGTACTCGGCCTGCTTGTCGGCGAACGTGCCGTGGGCGGTCGGGTCGGGGCGTTCGAGTGTGAACAGGGGGTGAATGAGTGGTCGTTGAGCGTCGGTCTCGCAGAATCGAGGTTCACAGTCGGCATAGTCGAACACCCGGAGCGATTCGCCGTCGCCGAGAACCAGTTTGTTCCCGTCGGGCGAGAAGGCGATGACTATCCGGCCGGAGACGATATGCCGCAATCGAACGGGGCTGTTCAGTTTGACGAGTGTGTAGCCGCTTCGTGGGCAGGTGAGCTGAGGCTGGCCGCCGTCACTCAGGTACAGCAACGCACGGGGGACCGTTGACATTGCGACTCGCACCCCCCGACCGCGGCTCTCAAAGGGCGCCCGTCCGGCCACCAACCGGTGCAGATTCGATCCGATGTCATGCCACTGGAGTCTGAACCGCTCGGTCGCCACCGAAACATCCGGGCGGGGGTGTGGCGATACCGCGCAGCCGGCCCGCGGATCGACCAACAAGGCCCCACGTTCCGTTTGACCTGCGATCAGTCCATCTCTCTGTTCGACGGCGAGGGTAAGAAAGGTGGCGACAGTTGAGGTCGGGTAGATCCATCGGGCATCACCGCTCAACACGCTCCGCACCGCGATCCCGGTGAACGGCTGGGCGGTGACGAGTTCGCGGCCGTCGGCGGTGAAGGCCACCTTCGTGACAGGGTGCCGGGGCTTGAAGGCGAAGCGGAGCATTGGGTTACGCCTCGTCCGGCGTTTCGGGGGATGAGCACATGGTTGACAATCTTGAGAACGACGACGCTCCCACCCACTTCACTCATTCCCCCAACCTGCCGTCGCTTTTGCCCGCTTCGCCCGGCACAGCCGCTCAAGTCTACCGCGCCGCCCGCCGATGATACGAACACGACACGCCGCGCCATCGCCGGTTCGGTCCGGGGGGAACCGAAATGAGCGACACCAAATCGCTGTTGACCCGCATCTCCGCGTTCCGCGAACGGCTGGAGAAGACGCCGCCGCTGGTCGGGGGGGCGGGCGTCGATCCGTCGGCCATGGTGGAACGGGCTGCCCGCAACGCCCTGCAACCGGCGTGGGTGGGGTCGGCGTTGCGGCAGATCGCCGGGGTGAACGCCGGGCAGATGGCGTCGGCCGCGCCCGTGCAGTTGATCGGCCGGGCGAAGCGGATGCTGGAGTCGGCCCGCGAGCTGGTGGCCAGACAGCGGGAGATCACCGACGACGTGTTCTTCGTGCGGCTGAGCAACTCGCACTCCGCGGCCGACCCCGACCCGCTGGTCGATTACCACCGCTTCACCGTGGCGGCGACCGAGTCGATGCTCCGGGTGGCGATGGGCCTGCCCGAGTCGGCCGAGCAGCAGTCGCGGATGTGCGACGGGCTGGAGACGATGCTGACGGCCGTCCGCGACCGGCTGGCGATCGGCAGCCGCACGCTGGAGATTCGCCGCCGCGAGTGGGGGCGGGTGGAGCGGATCGCCCGGCTGCTGTGCGACATCCAGGCCCGCCGGCTGGTGTCGGTCGGGTCGTTCCTGGCCGTCGCCGAAGAGTTGGTAGCCGAGGCCCAGCAGGGCCAACCGATCCGGTTCGTGGCCGCGCCGGGTGAACCCGTTGCGAGGTTCGTCGCCGCACACGCTTTGACCGTCGGGCAGGTGGTCGCCCGCATGGTGCCGCACGATTTCGAATGGACCAGTCAGCCGGTGCCGGCGGTGGCTGCCGCGCTGATGATGGACGTCGGCATGTTGACCGTCCCGGCGAACGTGGTCGGCAAGCCGATGGCGTTCGACGACGCCGACCGCCGGCTGGTGGAGCCGCACCCGACGGCCGGGGCGAACCTGCTGCGGGAGGTGATGCCCGAGGTCGCCCCGCTGGTAGCGGCCATCGCGGCGCACCACGAGCGATTGGACGGCACGGGCTACCCGGTCGGGCTGAAGGGGGACGAGATCCCGTCGCTGGCGCGACTGCTGGCGGCGGCCGACGTGTACACCGCGATGGCCACCGATCGCCCGCACCGCCCGGCCCACGACACCCGCACCGCCCTCACCGACACGCTGCTGGAGGCCGAAAGCGGGCGACTCGACGGCGACATGGCCGAACTGCTGGTGCGGCTGTCGTTCCACCCGGTCGGCACGGTGGTGGAGTTGACCGACGGGCGGACGGCGGTGGTGGTGAGCACCCACACCGGGCGGGTGAACGTGCGGGCGACCACCCGGCCGGTGGTGGCGGTGCTGGCCGATGCGAGCGGTCAACTGCTGCCGAAGCCGGAGTTCATCGACCTGGCCGGGTCGGAGTACGGCGGGGTGGTGCGGGCGCTCGGCACCGCCGAGCGGAAGCGGGTGTTGGCCGCCGCCCACCCGGACTTGTGCTGAGCGGGTTGTCGGGGTGTCTCGCCAAGCCGCGAGGTTCGCAAAGAAAGACAGAGGTTGAAAGGGGGCTTCACTCTGCGGTCTTGGCGACTTGGCGAGAATCATCCGTCTTGTCCGTAAGGCCTATCCCGCTGCGGCGAATAGCACCGAACGCCAGTTCCTCGCGGTTCCGCCATGATCGACTACCTCAAGTCCACCCGCCACCCGTTCACCTCGTTGCTGTTCGTCGTGCCGTTGCTCGCCTTCTACGAGGTCATGGTGGTGGTGCTGAGCGGCGGGGTGAGCGGGTCGAACGAGTTGCGGAACGGGGCCGACGCCTGGGTGCGGAGCCAGTTGGTGGCGAACGACGTGTCGTTCGCGTGGGCGCTGCCGGTGGTCGTGCTGGCCGGGTTGGTCATCCTCACCGTGTGGAAGTGGTCCGAGCGGCCGGCCCGCCCGTTCACCGCCGTGTTCGGCACGTTCGTCGAGAGCGCGGTGTTCGCCGCCGCCCTGTGGGCGCTCAGCCGCAACTTCCTCCCACTACTCGACCGCGTCGGCCTGCCCACACAGGACGTATCGTTCCAGCCGGTGGCGACGGGTCAGGTGGTGCGGTTCGTCGGGGCGGGCATCTATGAAGAGGTGCTGTTCCGGCTCGGGCTGTACGGGCTGCTGGTGCTGGTCATGCGGCTGGCGTTCATGCCGAAGTTTGTGGCGGTGCCGGTGGCGGCGGTGCTGGGGGCGCTGGCGTTCTCGGCCGCCCACCACCTCGGCCCGGCCGGCGAGCCGATCACCGTGCCGGTGTTCCTGTTCCGCGCCGCCGCCGGCGTCATCTTCACCGCCCTGTTCGCCGGCCGCGGGCTGGGCGTCGCGGTCGGCTCCCACGCCGGGTACAACATCCTCGTCGGCGTCTCGGTCGGCTGACCCCATCACCAGTCGTCCAACGGCAGTTGGGGCGGGGCGACCGGGGCGTTACCGAGCATCTTCCGCATCACGTCCGTGTACACCGCCTCGCTCAGGATGGAGTTCGCCTCGGCCACGGTGCGGGTGACGGTGGCGTAGGGCTTCTCGTCGTCCGGGGTCAGGCGGAACTCGAGCGTCCACACCGGAACGCCGGTGTCGTTCGAGTAGTGCAGTTGCATCAGGGCCGGCTTGCTCTCCCCCTCGGGAGGGGGCGGTTCGCCCGGCGGGACCGCCCCCGCGGGCGGCTTGTCGCCGGGTCGCAGCACGAACACGATGTACCCCTTGCCCACCTCGGTGCCGATGCCGTCGGCCAGCCGGGTGCGGAGTGAATCGCCCGCGCCGGCGGCGTTCATGCTGCGGTCCACCACCGACAGCGACACCGCCGGCGTCTCCGGGCCGTCGAGCGAGTCGAACAGCTTGAGGAAGGCGGCCCGCAATTCCGGGTCGGTGTTCGCCTTCCCGCTCAGCTCCCGGTGCTTCGCCGCGTACAGCTCCTTCAGCTTCAGCTTGGCCTCGTCGTGGTGGGCGTGGGTGTGCGGGTCCGTCAGGTAGTGCCGCAACTCGTCCGGGCTGTCCTTGTTCACCCCGGCGAACGCCCCGGCGTCGTGCAACGGCTGGTTGGTGAACGCGAACCCGGCGTACACCAGCCCGCCGACCGCCAGGATGAGCAGGTACCGCAACAGGCCGCTCGGCTTGCCGCGGGCCGGGCGGACCTCGTCCGGCATGCTGTCGATGTCGAGTACCACGTCGCTCATGCTCGCCGGCACCCGCTCGTTCACCACCATGTACCGGGCCATCGCCCCGAGTTCGGCGGGGGAAACCCCGTTCCACCAGTGGGTGGGCGCGTCCTGCCGCAGTTGGTCGAGGGCGTCGTAGTAGTCGGCCACGAACAGTGCGACGGTGCGGGACGGCACCGGCACGGTGAACGACCCGTCGGCGGATTTGAAGGCGACGCCCGAGTCGCCCGCCGGTTCGACCTCGGCGTCCGGGTCG
Organism: uncultured Fimbriiglobus sp.; assembly: GCA_964390195.1. Classification (GTDB taxonomy): domain Bacteria; phylum Planctomycetota; class Planctomycetia; order Gemmatales; family Gemmataceae; genus JALHQU01. Next base: position 4,621 of record CAYMHO010000400.1, read on the forward strand.
AGGCGGGCGTACAGCAGCTCTTCGCCCTTGCCGACGAACACGCTCTCCGGGTCGAAGTAGACGAACTTGCCGGCGTACTTGTCTGGGCCGGCGAACCAGCGGCGGAAGGCGTACACGATCAGCCACCCGCCGAGCATGACGCCGGCCGTCTGCAGCAGGGCCATCGCCCAGGGCGCCTTGTTGGTGGTGTACCCGCACCACACGAACACCACCAGGACGACCAGCCCGATCAGAAGCGAGACGCCGGCGTACCCGGCCGAGCCGCCTTCGAAGACGCCGGGGGCACCCCGCCCGCGGGCCTGCCGCACCTCGCGGAGGTACGCCTTGGTGTCCGGGTCGAGTTGGGAGTAGGCGATGGTTCGGAGCATGAGGGGTCAGTCACTCATCTTGTGTGGGACGAACCGGCTGGTGTTCTGCGTCACCAGTTGGTCGTCCTCGCGGATGCCGATGCCGCACGCCCACCCGTTCACCACCCAACTGCCGACGATCGGGTAGTGGCCGTCGTGCGGCTTGAGCGGGGCGAGCTGCTGGTAAACGCTGGCGGCGGTGTCGTACTGGCCGTCCGTTTCCAGTTCCACCCGCCCGTCCCGCACCACCCGGATGTTCGCCCCCTCGCGGGCGTGGATCGGCTTGCGGACGTAGCTGCCCTGGTCCGGTTGCTCGAACCACGCCGGCAGCAGGTACGGCGAGTGCGGGAACAGTTGGGCGAGCAGTGGCAGGATCGCCTTGCAGCTCAGGATCATCTTCCACGGCGGCTCGATCCACTGCGTGCGGGCGGTGGGCACGTGCTTGCCGAACGCCTCCCGGCTCAGCCACTCCCACGGGTACAGCTTGAAGCAGCGGCGGATGGGCATCCCGCCGGGGGCGACGAACCCGCCGGCCCGCGAGTCCCACCCGATCGCCTCCACGTCCAGGTAGTACGTCTCCAGGTTGGCCTGAATGGCCGTGTCCCGCAGGTACTCGGTGGTGATGTAGTCCTCGACGTTGCTCTCGATGGCGGCGAAGTGGATCGGCCGGTCGTCCTCCTTCCGCACCCGCTCCCACGCCTCCACCAGGCGGTCGTGGATGCTGTTGAACTGGTCCGAGCGGTCGTCCGTCTCCTTCAGCCAGTGCCACTG
>CAYMHO010000401.1:0-5718 GCA_964390195.1 uncultured Fimbriiglobus sp.
TCGCCCCGCGGCTGGGGCGGTGGTCGGCGTCGAAGTGGTCGCCCCAGTCCTTGTTGATCTCTTCCAGGCGGTTGAACTCGAGCGCCCCGGACTCGTCGTGCTTCAGCACCCCGTCGGCGTTGAACTCGGCGGCGGGGGCCTCGGCCTGCTTCTCCTTCACCTCCAGGAACGGGTTCTCCTGCAACTCGGCCTGCACCTTGTCGAGCAGGTCGACGGTCGGCATCTGCAGGATTTCCATCGACTGGATCATCCGCTTGGTCAGGTACTGGCCCTGAACCTGCGAAGTCTTCATGCCGATGCTCATACCCATTCCGCTCATCCGATCTCCTCGCAACTCGTGTCTGGCGAACCCGACCCGCCAGGGCCGTGGGTGGCGAAACAGGCGGCTGGTCACGCCACCCGCCGGCCTTGCGGCCAGGGTTCGCCCCAAACAAGAACCAATCACACCGCCCGTCGTCCCTCGATCGCGTCTGCCAGAATCTGGGCGTTGGTCAATTCCAGTGACGCCCCAGAAGGCAACCCGCGTGCCAACTTCGTGACCGCCACCCCCGTCTCGGCCAGCAGGTTCGACGCAAACAGCGCCGTGCCGTCGCCTTCGAGCGTCGGGCTGGTGGCCAGAATCACCTCCCGCACTTCCCCCCGTTGCACCCGGTCCACCAGCGGTTGGAACGTCAACCGATCAGGACCGACGCCATCCAGGGGGGCGAGCCGCCCACCGAGGACGTGGTACAGCCCGCGGAAACTGCCCGTCCGCTCGAACAGCGTGACGTCCCGCGGGGTCTCGACCACACACAGGATGCTCGGGTCTCGCCGCGGATCGGAGCAGATTGGGCACAGCTCCGCGCCGTCGGTCAGGTTGAAGCACACCCGGCACGGCCGCACCCGTTCGAGCACCCCTTGCAGTGCTTGCCGCAACCCGACCGCCACCCGCCGGTCGCCGTTCAGCAGGAAGTGGACGATCCGCTCGGCGCTCTTCGGCCCGATGCCAGGGAGCTTGGCGAACTCTTGCAACAAAGTCTGGATCGGTCCGCTCGCGTCGGGCATTCGTGCCACCTCCGGGTTTGGTCTCGGACCTCACCCCCCGTCCCCCTCTCCATGCCATGGAGAGGGGGTGTTCAAGACCGACACCTCGGTATCACGTCTGCAAACGGTGAACAACCTCCGCAGGTTGAACACCCCCTCTCCCCTGGGAGAGGGGGACGGGGGGTGAGGTCTCTGATGCTCACATCCCCGGCAGACCTAACCCACCCAGCATGCCCGGCGGCAGGCCCATGTTGCCGGCCATCGTCGCCGTCTCGGCGGCGACCAGTTCCTTCGCCTTGCCGAACGCCTGGTTGCACGCCGCACTCACCAGATCCTCCAGCACCTCGCGGTCGTTCAGCTTCATCGCGTCGTCGCTGATCTTGACGCTCAGCACCTCGAGTTTGCCGCTCACCTTCACCGTCACCATCCCCCCGCCGGACGTGCCCTCGGCGGTGATGGCCGCCACCGCCGCCTGATACTTGGCCATCTCCGCCTGCATCTTGTCCTTGTTCCCGAGCAGGCCCATCATCGCGGAGAGTTCTTTGAACATGGCTCAGGTCTCGTCGGAATCGGTCGGGGTTGGTGGGGTGTCGGGCGTGTCGGGGGTTTCGGTCACGGCTTCGGCGAGCGGGTCGAACCCGTCGTCCACCCGCATCAGTTGCCCGCCGAGTTTCTCGGTCAGGGCGGCGAACATCGGCAGGGCGAGCAGCTCGCTCCGCGAGCGTTGCACCGGAGCCGGGCGGGCGGGTGGCTGCTCGGTGGCGGCCTTGTGAACTCCGTTGGCCGTCGGGGTGGCGTCGAGTTCGAGCCGCAGGGTCCACTCGCGGCCGGTTATGTGTTTGAACGCCTTGCGGATGGTGTCCAGGTTGCGTTCGGCCTTCGCCGTCTCGTAGGCTGAACTATACGCGGCGGGGAACGGAAGAACCAGTGAATTTGGCCCAAAATTTGCTTGCGAAACGACCGCCTGCCGAAGATGTGTCGCCAAAATCGGCCCGACTTGCTCCAACACCTTCTCCCATACCACACTCGCCGGCTCCTCGCCAGTCGCACTCCCGTTCGCCCTAACCTCCGGCGGGGTCACGACTTTTTTTTTGACCGCCTCCCCTGCTCCGGCCGGAATGTGGGCCGGGACCCGCTGGGCTGGCGCGTTCCCACCGCCGGGAGGGGTCTGTGTATACCACTGGGCGAGTTCGGCCACGCTGAGCAGTTCCGCCAACTTCGACAACCGCACCGCCGCGACTTCCAACAGCACCTGGGCGTGCGGGGAACCACGCAGTTTCGCCTTCGTCGCGGTCAGGATTTCGAGACCGGCGAGGATGGCATCCAGGTTCGTCTTCGCGGTGTGCTGCTTCACCCGCTCGGCGGCGGTCTCGGTCAGATCGGCGGATTCTCCCCCGCCCACCGCCGTCAGCATCATCGCCCGCCAGTGGTCGGTCAGTTGGTCGAGCAGTTCGCCCAGTTGAAGCCCCTTCTCCGCGGATGCCCCGATGTGCTCGACGGCCGCCTTCGCGTCGCCGGTCACGATGGCGTCGGCCAGTTCCAGCACGGCGTCTTCGGAGAGCGTGCCGAACACCCGATGCACCTGCTCGGCCGTCAACCGCCCCTCCGCCGACGCGAGCAACTGCTCCAGCAGCGTCTGCGAGTCCCGCATCGACCCGTTCGCCCGCCGGGCGACCAGTCGCAGGGCTTCCGCGTCCGCTTCGATGTTTTCCCGACCGGCGATGTGCTTCAGGGCTTCGAAGATCTTCCGGCTGCTGACTGGGGCGAAGTCGTACCGCTGACAGCGGCTCAGAATCGTGATCGGGATCTTGTGCGGGTCGGTGGTGGCGAGGATGAATTTGACGTGCGGGGGCGGTTCCTCCATCGTCTTCAGCAGGGCGTTGAACGCGCCCGTGCTGAGCATGTGGACTTCGTCGATGATGTAAATCTTGAACCGCCCGCGGGTGGGCAGATACCCCACGTTGCTCCGCAACTCACGGGCCTCGTCCACCTTGTTGTTGCTCGCCCCGTCGATCTCGATGGCGTCCACGTCGTTGCCGCTGGCGATGCTCTTGCAGATGTCGCACACGTCGCACGGCGTCGGGGTCGGCCCCTGCTCGCAGTTCAGGGCTTTCGCCAGGATGCGGGCGGTGGACGTCTTGCCGGTCCCGCGGGCACCAGTGAACAGGTAGGCGTGGGCGATGCGACCGGAGTTGATGGCGTTGGTGAGCGCCCCGGCGACGTGTTCCTGGCCGACGAGGTCGGTGAACTGCTGCGGGCGGTACCGTCGGGCGACGACGGTGTACGCCGGGGTGGCCTCGGCCTTCTTCGCCGGGGGTGGGTCGGTCGGTTTGGTGGCCTTCGACTTCGCCATCGTCCGCCGTCCTGGTGGTGGGGTACGGGCATGGTACCCCGCGACGGGCGAACGCGGCAATGCGAACGGTGTGGGGGCGGCGGTGGATTGGGTCGCCCCACCCCCGCCGTCCTCGCTCCGCGGGACGACGACCCCTCCCCAGCGGGGAGGGGCGGGGGTGGTGGGTCAATACGCCTGGCGGAATATCCGGTCACGCCCACCCCTCCCCGCTGGGGAGGGGTCGCCGGGGGAACGCAGTTCCCCGGCGGGGGTGGGGACCGCTACACGATCGGCCAGAACTCCTGGCCGGTGTCGGGGTGTTGGACCCAGATTTGGAACCGCGGATCGCGGGTCAGTTCGTTCAGGGCGTCGGTCACTTCGGGGGTAGCGACCGCTGCGGCGCTGGCGCGGAGGAACGTCTCAACCACGGAGGATCGCACGTCGTCCGTACCACTCGTGTTTCGGTACGCCTCGGCCATTTGTTGACCGAGTTCCGGTCCGGCAAAGTTGTAATGCGCCCAGGAGGCGATTTCCGAACGGTCAAAGAGTAGTGGGTCGGCATCCACTTCCGCGGCGGTGAGGAACGAGAGTTCGATGCTCCCATGCCACGGGAAGCAGCCGAGGTCAAACACAACGATGGGGCGGTCTTTCAGCGTTGATTGATGGTATCGCCTGACGGTCTCGGCGATGTCTTGTGCCAGCCGGTGCGTCCAGGAGCGGGTGTCAAACTGTGGAGCGTACTCGATGCTCACGCGGTTTTCCCCCGCTCCGCCGCCCTCGTCCTGATCCGCTCGTCCACCCGTTCCCAGAACGCCTCGTCCATCGTCTTGCATTCGCTCCCGATCGTCTCGTTCAGGAGCGCTTCCAGTTCCTCGCGGGTGCGGAAGCTGCCGCGGCCGGGTGGGGTTTCGGGGAACTCTTCCCCGTCCTCCCGCACCAGGTCGGCCAGGTACTCGGCCACGCTGGCGAACCCGGCGGCCGTCGCTTGCCGCTCGGCCTGCGCCCGCACGTCGTCCGCCAGGGTGATGGTCATCGCTCGTTCCTCTTCGGCGTCCGGTTCGGTGTAACTCGACCGCTCGCGCTGCCCTACCCCGATCGGCCGAGGTACTCCCGCAGCTTCTGCACGGCCACCGGCTGATGGGCGAAGGCCAGTTCGTCCGGAATGGCGTCCAGCGGGAACCACCGCAGTTCGGCTACGTCGTCCTTCGCCTGGAGTTCGCCCGACTCCCGCCGCACGACGTAGATGAAACTGAGCGTGGGCATTTCCCGCTCGCCGTACACGTCCGCGAACGACCCCAGGTACTCAACCACGCTCACCCGCAGGCCGGTTTCCTCCTCCGCCTCGCGGAGGACGGCAACTTCGGCCGACTCACCGGCTTCGATGAACCCGCCGGGGATGTCCAGTTTCCCCTTCGCCGGTTCGAACGCCCGCACCGCCAGCAGCACTCGCTCACCGTCCAGCAAGAAGAAGCCGACCGCCGGGGCCGGGTTGCCGTAGTCCACGAACGGGCAGACCGGGCAACTGCCGTTGCCGGGGTTGGTCAGGCGGGTGCCGTCGAACGGGCAGAAGGTGAAGTCGGTCACGGGGATCGGGCCGGGTGCGGGGATGGGACGCCAGGGTGAGAATCTTGACCATGTTGAGAATGACGCCCCGGACCGCCGGGCCTGTTCCGGGGTGGCATCTGGCGGCGGAAGGCTTGTCAGGGTGCGGGGTCGGGCTATAGTGATTGTTCCGTTTTCCGGTCCCCGCCTTCGCACGGCCGGGGTGAACCCCGACGCCGCTCAGGATATCGTCCGATGGGCATGCACTGCACCGTTTGCCAGAAAGTCCCGCAGCGGGGCAACCAGAAGACCTACCGCGGTAAGGCCAAGTACCTCGGCGGGGTGGGGAAGAAGATCACCGGCATCAACAAGCGGGTGTACAAGCCGAACCTGCAACGCATCCGCATCGCCGGGCCGACCGGCGAGACCCTCCGCCGCTGGGTGTGCGCCCAGTGCATCCGCTCCGGCAACATCCAGAAGCCGGTCAAGCGGAAGCCGTTCAGCAGCGTCACGGCGTGACGTCCTCACGTCGGCAAGTCCTCAAGTCTTCAGGTCGGGGGGCACTCCCCCGACTTGTCGCGTTTTCGCACGTCCACTCCGTATTCTGACCAGACCTCTCCCGCCTGGACGACCTGACGACTCGCCGACCTGAGGACTTCCCGCCATGTCGCTGACTGTGGAACAGGTGAAAAAGGTGGCCGCCCTCGCCCGGCTGGAGTTGCCCGACGCCGACCTGGCGAAGATGGCCGACCAACTGAACGCCATTCTCGGGTACGTCGATCAGTTGGCCGGCGTGAACACCGACGGCGTCGAGCCGATGG
>CAYMHO010000402.1:0-5694 GCA_964390195.1 uncultured Fimbriiglobus sp.
TGGCCAAGATCTTCACCGGCCCGGACTACGCCAACTGGGAGGCGTTCCGGGAGAGCGAGGACTCGCGGTACGTCGCCCTCACCTGCCCGCGGGTGCTCGGGCGGGAGGTGTACGGGGCCAAGTTCAACCCGGTGAGCGAGTTCAACTTCGAAGAGAACGTGGACGGCAAGAACCACGACAAGTACCTGTGGATGAACTCCGCCTGGACGTACGCCAGCCGCATCACCGACGCGTTCGCCAAGTACGGCTGGCTGGCCCGCAGCCGGGGCGTCGAGGGCGGGGGGAAGGTGGAGGGGCTGCCGGTGCACACCTTCCCGACGGACAACGGGGACGTGGCCATGAAGTGCCCGACCGAGGTGAGCATCACCGACCGCCGCGAGCAGGAGCTGGAGAAGCTCGGCTTCCTCTCCCTCATCCACTGCAAGGACAAGCCGTTCGCCGCCTTCATGTCGGCCACCAGCTGCCAGAAGGCGAAGAAGTACGACCGCCCCGGGGCGACCGCCAACGCCATCCTGTCCACCAAGTTCAACCAGCTGCTGTGCGTCAGCCGGTTCGCCCACTTCCTGAAGGTGATGGTGCGGAACCGGGTGGGGTCGTTCATGGAGCGGCAGGAGGCCGAGATCTGGCTGAACCGGTGGATCAGCAACTACGTCATCTCCAACCCGGAGGGGGCGAGCGAGGAGACGAAGGCGAAGTACCCGCTGGCGTGGGCGGAGATCAAGGTGGTGGACGTGCCCGGCCAGCCGGGGGTGTACCGGGCGGTCGCCCACATGCGACCGCACTTCCAGCTGGAGGCGATGGACATCAGCCTGCGGATGGTGGCCAAGCAGCTCGGCTCTTGACGGCGTTCACGGCCGCGACCGCCGCGGCCGACCCGGGCGAACCGGGCGGGGCGGGCGGAAAAGAAAAAGAAACTGTCCGCCCGCCCCGCCCGGCTCGCATTATCTCGACGGAAGGACACGCGAGCGGAACGGAACCCAACCCAACCGACCCCGAACCCGCCGCCGTCCGACGACACCCTAACTGGAGTGGACCATGCCGATCTACATGAAACTGGACGGGATCGAAGGCCAAGTGACGAGCAAGGGGTTCGAGAAGCAGGTGCAACTGCACTCCATGCAGTTGGGCACCAACCGGCACGTGGCCACCTCCACCAGCCACAGCGCCAGCCGCGAGACGAGCGCCCCGAACGTGTCCGAGATCGTCATCACCAAGGACCAGGACGCGGCCAGCATCAAGCTGTTCGACGCCTCCCTGCACGGGGAGGGGAAGAAGTGCATCCTGAGCGTGACCAAAACCAGCCAGGACGGGAAGAGCGAGCAGGCCTACCTGATCGTCACCCTGGAGAACACCCTGGTGTCCAGCTACAGCATGTCCGGGCACGGTGACGGCAGCCAGCGGCCGATGGAGAGCCTGTCGCTCAACTTCACCAAGATCGAGCTCAAGTACCTGGAGTCGGACGACAAGAACAAGGCGGCCAAGCCGCAGATCGCCACCTGGAACCTGGCCGCCGGCATCAAGTGAGTGACCGCCGACGACACCCACGCCGCACCAGGCGGGCCGGTTCATCCGGCCCGCCGTTTCCCTTTTTCACGCCCCTCCTGTAGCCGGCCTCGGTGACGCCGGTCCGGGGTCACACACCCCGGCTACAGTTCCTCCGGAGGCTCCCCATGTCCGCCAGCGACCTGTTCAAGGCCGGCCGCCTCCGCGAGGCCATCGACGCCCAACTGGCCAAGGTGAAGGCCGCCCCGACCGACCAGCCGGCCCGCTTCTTCCTGTTCGAGCTGTTCCTGTTCGCCGGCGAGACCGACCGCGCCCGCAAGCAGTTGGACGTGCTCAAGTACGACGACCCGAAACACTCGGCCGCCGTCGAGCAGTACCGCAACGCCCTCGACTCGGAGGCCAAACGGCGGGCGGTGTTCGCCGGCACCGCCCGCCCCGAGTTCCTGTCGCCGGACGGCGGGCACCTGCTCCACCGCCTGGAGGCGGTCGCCGCCCTCGCCCGCAACGACCTGCCGGCCGCCGCCGCCGCCCTGGCCGCCGCCGACGCCGTCACCCCTGCCACCCCTGCCACCGTGGACGGCCTCCCCTGCCCGGCCCTGTCCGACGCGGACGACCGCTTCGGCCCGGTGCTGGAGGTGTTCGGCACCGGCGGGGTGTACAGTTGGGTGCCGTTCGAGGCGATCAAGTCGGTCGTCATGAACCCGCCGGCCGCCCCGCGGGACATCATCTTCCGCCCGGCCCACCTGGTGCTCGACAACGGGGTGGAGGGGGACGTGCTGCTGCCCGCCCTGTACCCGAACTCGCACGCCTCGACCGACGAGGAGCTGAAGCTCGGGCGGGCGGCCGACTGGGTGGGCGAGGACGGCGAGCCGGTCCGCGGGGTGGGCGGGCGGCAGTTCCGCGTCGGCGAACTGTTCGTCCCCCTGGCCGACGTGAAGGTGATCGCCTTCGGCCCCGCCGCGTAGGGTGGGTCAAGCGGGCGACAGCACGCGACGACCCACGCACCGGCTGTCCCGCGTGGGTCGCGCGGGGCGTGACCGCCCCGGCGGACCCACCCTACGGAATGTCCCCCCATGACCCCCGTCCAGCCGCCGCAGAAGGGCATGCTGCCGTCCCTCCTGGACCGCCTGCTCGACCCCGAGTCGGCCGGCACCGCCCTGCTCACCGGGTACTCGGTGGAGAAGATGAAGGACGCCGTCCGCCGCGACCTGGAGGAGCTGCTGAACACCGTCACCCCGCACACCCGCTTCCCCGACCGCTTCCCCGAGACGCGGGACTCGGTGGTCACCTACGGGCTGCCCGACCTGGCTTCGGCCGAGGGGCTGACCGGCCAGCAGCGGGACCTGCTGGCGGTGGTCATCCGCCAGGCGGTGGAGCGGTTCGAGCCGCGGCTGAAGCGGGTGCGGGTGACGGTGCTGAAGGCGGAGGCGGACGCCGTGCGGGGGGCGGTCAAATTCCTGGTGGAGGCGAAGCTGGCGGTCGACCCGTCCCCGGAGGTGCACTTCGACACGGTGCTGAACATGGGCACCGGCAAGTACGAGGTGAACCCGACGCGGGTGTGACCGGGGCGGGGGCGGCCGGTCACCGCTTCTCCGCCTCGGCGAGCAGGGCTTTCGCGTCGGCCACGCACCTCTTGATGGCCTCGTCCTTCTCGTCGTCGTACAGGTCGGTCAGGTCGCGGCAGGCGTTCCGCACCTCCCGCGGGCCGGTCAGGTCGCTCTTGTCGTCCTTCGCCTTCAACCACCGTTCGGCGGCGGCCTGGAGTTTACCCTTCACCAGTTCCACCCGCCTGGCGGCGGCCTCGTCCTCCTTGCCCTTCTCCGTACGGGTGGCGGCGCGGCGGTCGGCGGCCAGCAGGAACCACCGCAGGCGGTCCAGGTCGGCGATGGTGCCCGCCGCCAGGCCGTCCCACACCCCGTGCGCCTTGGCCGGGTCGCCGAACTGCTCCAGCCGCACCGCCCGCACCGCCTTCACCTGCGGGTCGGCCGGGTCGGCGGCCGGGAACTCCTCGTTCGCCCGGGCGGTGCCCACCGTCTCCTTCACCTGCTCGTACAGCTTCGGCACCGCGTCCAGGTCGGCCAGCCGCTTCTCGGCCACCCACTTGTTCGGGGTGTACCGCATGGCGTCGTCGTCGCCCACCTGGCCCCACTCCGGCTCTCTCACCTTCTCCTTCACGAACTGCCAGTTCCGCCGGGCGTCGGCCAGCTTGCCCGCCCGCTCGGCGTCGACGGCGTCCCAGATGTTCCGCATGACCGCCTCGTCCTCGCCGTCGAAGGTGGTGCGGGCGGTCGGCTTGTCGCCCTTCCCGGCGCGGTTCAGGATGGTGCTCTCGAGGTACCTCGTCTGGGCCGCCCGGTAGGCGGCCTTCGCCTCGGTCACGCTCGGGTGGTCCTGGCCGCCGTACTGCTTGAGGAAGTCGCGAGCGGCCTCCCGCTTGCCCCCCTCGCCGGCCGCCTTCACCTGCTCGAACGCCTTCTCCGGGCCGGGCGGCAGCATCAGCCACACCCCCGCCCCCACCAGCCCGGCCAGGATCACCCCCAGCCCGACCGCCTTCGCCCACGTCTGCTGGTACAGCGGCTTCGCCTTCTTCTTCTTCTTCCCCTTCCCCTTGATGGCGCGGGCGGCGTCGCGGTCCTCGGTCGTCACCGGCCCGCTGTCCCCGCCCTTGCGGTCGGCCCGCCGGGAGGTGGCCACGTCCAGCCCGGCGCTCTGCAGGCTCTGCACCTTCTGCTCGATCTCCTCGATCATCCGCTTGACGGTGGTGGCGTCGTACGGCCGCGTCTCCGGCGACTTCTCCAGCAGGTGCATGATCAGGTTGTCCACCCACACCGGCAGGTCGGGCAGCAGCTTACCCGCCCGCACCGGCTTCTCGTTCACGTGCTTCAGGAACATGTCCATCGTCGTTTCGGCGTAGAACGGCTTCTTGCCGGTGATCAGCTCGAACATGACCACGCCGAGGGAGTACAGGTCGGACTTGGCGGACAGCTCGCGGGACCCGCGGCACTGCTCCGGGCTCATGTACGCGGCCGTGCCGATGGTGCTGTTGGCGGCCGTCAGGGCGGTCACGTCGGTGTCCTTGGCGATGCCGAAGTCGGTCAGCTTGAGCACCCCGGAGGTGGTGATCATCAGGTTGGACGGCTTCAGGTCGCGGTGGATGATGCCCTTGTCGTGCGCGTGCTGGAGGGCCTCGCACAGCTGCTTGGCGTAGGCGAACACCTCCTCCCAGCCGAGCCGCCCGCGGCGGGCGAGCGCCCGGTCGAGCGGCTCGCCGTCCACGAACTCCATGGCGATGTACGGGGTGCCGCGGAACCGCCCGGTGCCGTACAGGCGGACGATGTGCGGGTGACGGAGCTGCTGCAGGATGGCGCTCTCGCGGTCGAACCGGGCCATCGCCGACTCGTTCCCGATCAGCCCGAGGGACACCACCTTCAGGGCGACCGGCAGCTTCTTCCCCTTGGCCGTGAGGGTGGCCCGGTAAACGGTGCCCATGGCCCCGCTGCCCAGTTCCTTCTCGATGTAGATCTCCCCTTTGGCCGGGTTGCCGAGGGTCTGTCCGACGAGCATGGCTGGTCCGCCGACGGATGTTGGACCTCACCCCCCGGCCCCCTCTCCCGCGGGAGAGGGGGTGTTCAAGCCGGACGGGGAGAGGGGGCCGGGGGGTGAGGTCTTCCTGCCCTCCGTGCGGCCATTCTAAGGGCCGCCGGGCGGATCGCACGCCCCGCCCTTCCCCCGGTGGCTAGAATTGGGGGATGAGCACCACACCACCCGACGCGCCACCGCCGGCCGCCCGCCCGCCCGAGCCGGCGATCACCTTCTGGGGGGCGGCCAGCAGCGTCAGCGGGTCGATGCACCTGACGGACGCCGGCGGCCGCCGCGTTCTGCTCGACTGCGGGCTGAACCAGGGGAAGCGGGAGGAGGCCCGCCTGCGGAACGGGCGGTTCCCGTTCCACCCGGACCAGCTCGACGCGGTCGTCATCAGCCACGCGCACATCGACCACAGCGGCAACCTGCCCACCCTGGTGCGACAGGGGTTCAGCGGCCCGGTGTACGTCACCCCCGCCACCCACGACCTGCTGGCGGTGATGCTCAAGGACTCGGCCAAGATTCAGGAGGAGGAGGCCGCCCACGCCAACATCGCCCGCAACTCCGCCGAACCGTGGGTGCAGCCGCTGTACACGTTCGCCGACGTGG
>CAYMHO010000403.1:0-5693 GCA_964390195.1 uncultured Fimbriiglobus sp.
AAGAGCGAGTTCCTGGCGAACATGAGCCACGAGATCCGCACCCCGATGAACGGCGTGCTGGGCATGACCGACCTGCTGCTGGAGACCGACCTGACCACGGACCAGCGGGCGTCCGTCGGGCTGGTCAAGTCGTCCGCCGACGCCCTACTGACGGTCATCAACGACATCCTCGACTTCTCCAAGATCGAGGCGGGCAAGCTGGACCTCGACCCGGTGCCGTTCTCCCTCCGCGACACCGTCGGCGACACCCTCAAGGCGCTCGCCGCCCGTGCCCACGGGAAGGGTCTGGAGTTGATGTGCGACGCCCGCTCGGACGTGCCCGATCTGCTCACCGGCGACGCCAACCGGCTGCGGCAGGTGCTCACCAACCTGGTGGGCAACGCCATCAAGTTCACCGACCGCGGGGAGGTGGTGGTGCGGTGCGAACGGGTGACGGCGAGCGGTGACCCGGCCGCCGTCCGCCTACGGTTCGCTGTGGCCGACACCGGTATCGGCATCCCTGCGGACAAGCTGCGGGCGGTGTTCGAGCCGTTCACCCAGGCGGACGGCAGCACCACCCGCAAGTACGGCGGTACCGGGCTGGGGCTGACCATCTGCCAGCGGCTGGTGGAACTGATGGGCGGGCGGGTGTGGGCGGAGAGCGAGCCGGGCAAGGGGAGCACGTTCTTCTTCGAGGTGCGGCTGGAGCCGGCCCGCGGGTCGTTCGAGCGGGCCGTCGAGGCCCCGGCAGACCTGACCGATCAGGAAGTGCTCATCGTGGACGACAACGCCACCAACCGGCGTGTGCTGGCCGAACTGGTGCGGCACTGGGGCGGACGGCCGACGAGTACAGCGAGCGGCCCCGAAGCGATCGACGAACTGAAGTGGGCCGCCGCCCGCGGCACCCCCTTCCCGCTGGTGCTGCTCGACGGCATGATGCCCGAAATGGACGGGTATCAGGTGGCCGAACGAATCCGACAGGACCCGGTGCTCGCCGACACCACGGTCGTGATGCTCACCTCGGCCGACCGCCAGGGTGACGCCGCCCGCTGCCGGGCGCTCGGGGTGGCGTTCCTGGTGAAACCGGTCAAGTCGACCGAGCTGAACAGGGCCATCGCCACCGCGTTCGCCGGCTCACACAGCACCGCACGCGGCGTCCCCGCCCTCGTGCGCCCGAAGTCCGAGACCGCCGAGCCGGACATCCGCCCGCTGCGGGTCCTGGTGGCCGAGGACAACCCGGTGAACCAGAAGGTGATCACCGGCCTGCTGGCGAAGGGGAACCACACGGTGACGGTGGCGGGCGACGGCCGGCAGGCGGTGGCCGCGTTCGACGCCCGACCGTTCGACGTGGTGCTGATGGACGTGCAGATGCCGGAGATGGACGGGTTCGAGGCGACGGCCGCCGTCCGCCTGCGGGACGCCGCCACCAGTCGCCACACGCCGATCGTGGCGATGACCGCCCACGCCATGAAGGGTGACCGCGAGCGGTGCCTGGCGGGCGGGATGGACGAGTACGTGAGCAAGCCCGTCCAGCGGGCTGAGTTGCACCGCGTGCTGGCCTGGGCAGCCGGGTTGGCCCCTCCGCCCGCACCGGCACCCAGCCCCGCTCCGACCCGATCTCCGGCCGAGCCGACGCCACCCCCACGCGGTCAACTCCCCCCGCTCGACCGCGCCGCCGCCGTCGAACGGCTGGGCGGGGATGAGGAACTGTTCACCGAAGTCGTGGCCGTGTTCCGCGAGGATGCCCCGAAGCTGCTAGACGAGATGAACCGGGCGGTGGCGTCCGGCGACGCGGCGACGGTGCGGCGGGCGGCCCACGGGCTGAAAGGGGCCGCCGGGTACGTCGGCGGTGGGCCGGTGGCGACGGCCGCGGACGTGATGGAACGGATCGGTGCCAGCGGTGACCTGACCGCCGCGGGGGAAGCGATGGAGTTGCTCACCGGCGAGGTCACCCGGTTGACCGCCGCCCTTTCCTAAACCACCCGCCGCCCGAACGCGGCCCGGAGGTCGAGCGATGTCGGAGGCGAAGCCCCAGACGATTCTGGTAGTGGACGACTCGGCGGTGGACCGGCTGGTCGCCCGCCGGCTGCTGGAGAAACACGGCGGGTGGGCGGTGGTGCAGGCGGGCGACGGCGGTGAGGCGCTGACCGCGATGGCCGGTTCGCTCCCCGCCGCGGTGCTCACCGACCTCCAGATGCCGGGGATGGACGGGCTGACGCTGGTCGAGCAGGTGCGGGAACTGTACCCGCGGGTGCCGGTCATCCTGATGACCGGCCAGGGGAGCGAGGAGATCGCCATCGCCGCCCTGAAGGCCGGGGCCGCCAGCTACGTCCCCAAACGGAAGTTGACCGACCAACTGATCCCCGCCCTCGAACAGGTGCTGGCCGTTTCCCTGACGGACGACCGCCGCGGGCGGGTGCTGGCCGCGCTGTCGGAGCGGGTATCCCGGTTCACCCTGGAAAGCGACCCCGCGCTGGTCAGCCCGCTGGTGCAGATGTTCCGCGAGGAGATGACGGCGTTCGGCCTGTGCGACGCGACGGCGGCGACCCGCTCCGGCATCGCGCTCGAGGAGGCACTGCTGAACGCCGTGTACCACGGCAACCTGGGGGTGAGTTCGGAACTCAAGCTGCAGGGCAACGGCCTGTTCGAGAGGACGGCGGCCGCGCGGCGGTCCCAGGAGCCGTACCGCGACCGCCGTGTGCTCGTGACCGCCGAACTCACCCCGCGGGCGGCGACGTTCGTGATCGAGGACCAGGGGGCGGGGTTCGACGTGTCCGCCCTGCCCGACCCGACCGACCCGGCCAACCTGGAGAAGCCGAGCGGCCGCGGGGTGCTGTTCATGCGGACGTTCATGGACGAGGTGACGTACAACCCGACCGGCAACCGGGTGACGCTGGGGAAGAGGCGGGAAACCGCCGACGAAGCGTCGCCCACCGAAATCGCCTCCGCTTGACCCCGGGTACGACCCGCTATGTCCGACACTCCCCCCGAAACGGTGGCTGACTCACCTACCCAACCGCCCCGCGGCCACGCGGCGAGCGGTGGCATCTCCGGCAGTGTCCGCAACCCGCACCGCCGCGTCGTGCCGGCGCGCGTCCTCATCGCCGAGGACGACCCGGTGTCGTGCATGGTGCTCGAGCGCACCTTGCGCGGGTGGGGGCACGAGGTGGTGGTCACCCGCACGGGCACGGAGGCGTGGGACGTGCTGAGCCGGGACGACGCCCCGCGGCTGGCGATTCTCGACTGGATGATGCCCGGCCTGGAGGGGCCGGAGGTGTGTCGCCGGGTGCGGGCACTCGCCCGCCCGGTGCCCACGTACCTGATCCTGCTCACCGCCCGCGGGGCCACCGATGACGTGGTGACGGGGTTGGACAGCGGGGCGGACGACTACGTCACCAAGCCGTTCGACCGGCCCGAGTTGCGGTCGCGGGTGCGGGTGGGTGAGCGGGTCCTCGCCCTGCATGAGGGGCTGGCCGAGCGGATCGGTCAGCTCGAAGAAGCGCTCGGGCATGTGAAGGAGTTGAAGGGCCTACTGCCGATCTGCTGCTACTGCAAGGCGGTGCGGGACGACCAGAACTACTGGCACCGGGTGGAGACGTACATCACCACCCACTCGTCCGCCAAGTTCACCCACGGCATCTGCCCCGGCTGTTGGGATGACGTCGTCGAGCCGGAACTCGCGGCAGCGGGCCACAAGCAGTAACGGGCGTGTCCGTGACCAGCGGCCTGTCGTGAGCCCTGCCTTCCTTCGAGGTGTTGTGATGCCGAACACGTCCCTTCCGCCGATCGCCATCTGTTGCCCGGTGTGTCTGTACCACACGCACGCCGCGGCGGCTCTGGGCGGCCAGTTCGTGTCCTGTCCGCAATGCGAACGGCGAATCCAGGTGCCGCGGCCGGAGGACCGCCCACAGCGAGTGCCCGAGCCGTCGGACAGCAGCCTCGGGAATGTCGTCTCGCCCCTCGCCCACCGGCCCGGTTGACCCCCTTGCTGCCCACGGGGAGTAGGCGCGTCCGACGGGCGATCACTACGAGAGCGTGGTGGCCGATCTGCTGCCGTACGGTCACTCCACCTTCAGCGGCCGCGCCTCGCAGACGGACCTGATCTGCGGGAGTGCCGGCGGGGATGTGGGAGGCGCGTTCGTACAAGTCGATCCCGCACACGCCTCTGCCGCACACATCGGGCAGACATTCCCGCTGGGTGGACATCTGCCACTCGACACTCGCGTTTCGAGCAACTGTTCGTGACCAGACCCCTGGGCTGCTAGGCAAGAATGTCGGTGGCTACCTCCCCCTTCACGTCGGTCAGGCGGAAGTCGCGGCCGGCGTAGTTGTACGTCAGCTTCTCGTGGTCCAATCCCAACAGGTGCAGCAGGGTGGCGTGCAGGTCGTTCGTGTGCATCCGCCCTTCCACCGCCTTCTGCCCGTACTCGTCCGTCGCCCCGTAGGTGACGCCCGGCTTCACCCCGGCCCCGGTCAAGAACATCGGGTAGCCGGTGATGTTGTGGTCGCGGCCGTCTTTGCCCTGACTGGTCGGCTGGCGGCCGAACTCCGACCCGAAGAGTACGAGCGTGTCCTTCAGCAGCCCTCGCTGTTCCAGGTCGGCCAGCAGCGCTGCGACGGGTTGGTCGATGCTCCCGCAACGGTCGATCAGCCCCTTGTGCAGGTTGTTGTGGTGGTCCCAACCCGGCTGGCAGATTTCGACGAACCGCACCCCGGCTTCGGTCAGTCGGCGGGCCATCAGGCACTGACGGGCGAACGCGGCGGCCGGCTTGTCCGTTACCCCATAGGCATCTTTCACTTTCTGCGGCTCGCCGGAGATGTCGAGCAGGTCGGCCACCTTGCTCTGCATTTTGAAGCCGAGTTCGTAGCTCTGGATGACGCCGTCCAGTTGGTCGGGAGCGCTGCCGGTGGCGGCGAGGTCGCGGTTCATCGCCTGAATCAAATCGAGTTGCTTCCGCTGGAGCGCTGTCCCGCTCGTGGCCTTCAGGTTGGGCAAATTCCCGCGGTCGTCGATGCGGGTGCCCTGGAAGTGGGCCGGCAGGAAAACGCTGCCGTAGTTCACCGCCCCGCCGAAGTTCGGCGGCGGGTTGACGGTGATGTACCCCGGCAGGTCCTGGTTCTCGCTGCCGAGGCCGTACAGCAGCCACGCTCCCAAGCTGGGGCGGGTGAGGGCGGCGTTCGCGCTGCCGGTGTGCAGTTGCACCACCGCTTGCGGGTGGGCGGGGGTGTCGGTGTGCAGTCCGCGAAGCCACGTCAGCTTGTCGGCGTGTTGGGCGAGGTTCGGCAGCAGTTCGCTGAACCAACTGCCGGTGTCACCGTACTGCTTCCACTTGAACTGGCTGGCCGTGAGCGTGCCGCCTCCCGGCCCGGCCTTGCCGTCGTCCTTCGCCAGTTGCGGCTTGTAGTCGAACGTGTCGTGGTGGCTCATCGCCCCGTTCATGTGGACGAACAGCAACCGCTTGGCGCGGGCCTTCAGGTGCGGCTGTTTGGGGGCGAGTGGGTTATCTGGCTTGTCGGCGGCGCGGGCCTTCGACTGGCCGAGCAACCCGGCGAGGGCGACCAGACCGAACCCGGCGGACGCGGACTTCAGAGCCTGCCGGCGTGTGATCGGGAACATGGGTGTACCGTGTGGAGTCGGGAGTAGGGCGGGCGAGCCGGCGTCAGCCGGCGACCCCCGCCGTCAATGGCTGTGGCGGGGGTCGCCGGCTGACGCC
>CAYMHO010000404.1:0-5667 GCA_964390195.1 uncultured Fimbriiglobus sp.
CAGGAGGAGGAGCAGGGCGAGGGGGCGCATGAGTTGGGACCTCACCCCCCGGCCCGCACGTCCACGCTCACCGTCACCGTGTGCTTACCGCCGCCGAGGATGACCCCCTTCAGCGGGCTCACGTCGTCGTAGTCCCGCCCCCAGGCCAGCAGGATGTGCCGGTCGGACGGGATCTGGTCGTTCGTCGGGTCGAAGTCCACCCACCCGGCGTCCCCGCAGAACAGGCTCACCCAGGCGTGCGTCGCGTCCGCCCCGACCAGCCGCGGCTTGCCCGGCGGGGGTACGGTGGACAGGTAGCCGCTCACGTACCGGGCGGCCAGCCCGAGCGACCGCAGACACGCCAGCAGCAGGTGGGCGAAGTCCTGGCACACCCCGCGGCGGTTCTCGAACACCTCGCTCACCGGGGTGGACACGGTCGTCGCCCGCGGGTCGTACTCGAACCCGGTGTGGATGCGGTGGACCAACTCCGCCGCCGCGTCGATGACCGCCCGGCCGGGGAGGAACGAGGCGGCGGCGAAGGCGGCGTACCGCGGTTCGGTCGGGGCGAACCGCGAGTCGAACGCGAACTGGCAGGCGTCCAGCCACTCCGGCGAGTGGTCGCGGGTGAGCCGATCGCGGACGCTCTCCCACGGCGTGCGATCGTCCGGCACCGGCGGCGGCAGGACGGTCACGCGGTGGGCGGCCGTCACCTTCAGCTCGCGGTGCGGCTCCTGGATGCTGAACGAGTGCGTCGGGTTGCCGAAGAAGTCGATCCGCTCCTCGACGACGGCCGGCTCGGGGGAGACGGTCAGCACCGACGGCTCGGCCCGCTGGCGGTCGCACGGGCGGACGGACAGGTGGGCCACGTTCTGGCAGAGGGACACCGGCTCGGTGTACGCGTAGGTGGTGACGTGCCGGACGGCGTAACGGGTCATCCCGACAGGGTAGGCGCGGGCCGGCGAGTGCCAATGCGAATGCCGGCTCAGCCCAGCGGGGCGACCGGCTTGGTGAACACCACCTTGTCGTCGCCGGCGTCGTAGAAGTCCCGGATGCGGGCTTCCTCGGTGAACCCGAGTGACCGGTAGAACGCCCGCGTCCGCTCGAACGCCCCGGTGCCGGAAGTCTCGACCAGCAGCAGACGTCCGCCCCGGTCGGCGAGCAACCGCTCGACGTGCCGCACCAGCGCCGCCCCCCGCCCCTGCCGCTGGCGGTCCGGGTGGACGGCGATCATGTAAAGGTTCCAAGTCCGGTTGGTCAGTCGCTCGGGGGCGAGGTACGCCACCCCCGTCACGCCGCCGTCGTCGTCCGTCAGCCAGATGTGATCCGGGCCGGAAGTGCCGTCCAGCGACCCGGCCAAAACCCCAGCGACTTCAGCCGTCCCGTCCTCGGGGAAGAGGCCTGTGACCACCCCCAAGGCGAGAACGGCGGGGGCGTCGTCGGGGGTGGTCGGGCGGATCACGGCTGGTCTCGGCGGTGGAAAGGGTGTTCACACCCCGACACACGGCTGGGGACAGGGGTTCGCCGAATCTCTGGGTCCGCCTGTTCCGCCGGAAAGTCGGCCCGGCCGGGCCACATTCCGCCGCCGGCGGTTGAGCCTCCGCCCGCCGGCGGGTACGGTGATAGCACAGCCCGTTCCGCCCCGAGGGGGTCCGCCGTGCCGCTCACCGACGTGGACAAGGAGTTGCTCCAGCGCCTGCTGGCGAAGAAGCCCGGCTCGTGGAACGACTTCGTCGACCGCTACCTGAGCCTCATCTACCAGGCCATCCACCACACCGCCCACCTGCGGAGCGCCCGCCTGACGCCCGAGGACGTGGAGGACATCGCGGCCGAGGTGCTGGTGCAACTGGTCAATAACGAGTACAAGGCGCTGCGGGAGTTCAAGGGCGGGGCCAGCCTGAGCACGTACCTGACGGTCATCGCCCGGCGGACGTGCGTGCACGAGATCACCCGCCGGCAGCAGGTGCGGGAGGCCATCCGCAAGGGGGAGACGAAGGCGGCGGCGGCGGTGGCCGAGGACGACGACCCGGCGGCGGCCAAGGCGATGGAGAAGCTGGAGGACGTGGAGGCGCTGCTGCGACAACTGAAGGGGCGGGAGCGGGAGGTGGTGCGGCTGTTCTACCTGGAGGGCCGCACGTACGAGGAGATCAGCACCGACCTGGACATCCCGGTGAACAGCATCGGGGCGGTGCTCAGCCGGGCGCGGGCGAAGCTGCGGGAGCTGAGCAAGAGCTACCCCGGTGGCATCCCGGCGTACCGCCCGCGGAAGTCGAAGACGAAGGTGAAGCCGGTCGCCGCCAAGGCCCCGCCGGCCGCCAAGAACCGCCCGCCCAAGCCGCCCGAGCCGGGCAAGAACGCCAAGCCGAACACGTCCGACGCGGGCGGGAAGCCTCCGCAGACGTGAGACGGAATTCATCACTTCTGCCGACAAGTCCGTTTGCACCGCCCCGCCGGTTGGGTTACGCTCACCCTCAGGCGGGTCGCATTTCCTTCCCGCCCGTTCGACCGTCCTCATTCTCTCCTCACGTTCACGGAGGTGGTCAGGTGTCTCGTCTTTCACCCCGAACCCGTCGCGGGTTCACGCTGATCGAGTTGCTGGTGGTGATCGCCATCATCGCCATCCTCATCGGCCTGTTGCTGCCGGCCGTGCAGAAGGTGCGGGAGGCCGCCGCCCGGATGGCGTGCAGCAACAACCTGAAGCAGATCGGCCTGGCCCTGCACAACTACGAGAGCTCGTTCGGCCGCCTGCCGCCCGGCGGCATGCCCGACTCCCCGCCGGTCGGCACGGCCGCCGCCAACAACACCGAGTGGGGGAGCAGTTGGTACGTGTTCATCCTGCCGTACATGGAGCAGGAGAACGTGTACCGGATGATCCAACTGACCGGCGGCACCGGGTGGAACCAGGCCCCGGCCAAGAGCGCGGCGGCCGCCACCAACACCCGTATCAAGTCGTACCGCTGCCCGTCCAGCCCGCTCCCGGACACCTGCTGGGGCGGGTTCAACGGGGCGAGCAACGTGATGGCCACCAGCTACGTGGGCATCTCCGGGGCGGTACCGGCCGCGTTCGCCGGCACCGGGTTCAACGAGACGCGGTTCAACACCCCCGGCGGGTCGGCCGGTTGCTGCTCGGGCGGGATCGCCAGCGGCGGCGGGGTGCTGATGCCCGGCCGCCAGGAGGTGAAGGTGGCCAACATGCAAGACGGCACCAGCAGCACCATCGCGGTGAGCGAGCAGAACAACTGGATCACCACCCTGAACGGCACCCGCCAGCAGTGGGGGTCGAACCAGACGCACGGGTGGGTGATCGGCTACTGGAACTACAACACCCCGCCGAACATCGGCAACGGCCAGGACCTGCGGACGTTCAACATGACCACCATCCGCTACACCATCAACCAGACGAAGGGCTGGCCGGACTCGCCGGGCAACTGCGGGAGCGTGGGCGTGTGCGACAACACCCCGACCAACGTGCCGCTCAACTCCGCCCACACCGGCGGGGTGAACGCCCTGTTCTGCGACGGGTCGATTAAGTTCATCCGCGACAGCGCCGCCCTCAGCACCCTGGCCCAACTGGCCACCCGCGACGACGGCACCGTCATTACCGGCGACTACTAACCCGTCCCGCCTTTGACGCCCCGCCCCCGGCCCGTCCGCCGGCGGCGGGGTGGTTCGCGTTCCTCCCCCTACGAGTTTCTGACGATGCGCACGCTGTTCGCCGGCGGCACCCTCGCCGCCGCCCTGTTGGTCGCCCTCACCGGGTGCGGCGGGGGCAAGCCGCCGGAGCAGGCCAAGGCCAAGGTGAAGGGGACCATCACCCTGGACAACAAGCCCCTGCAGACGGGCAAGATCGTGTTCGACGCGGCCAACGGCCAGCCGCCGGCCGACATGGACATCCTCGACGGCAAGTTCGAGGGGAACGCCCCGGTCGGCAAGTGCAAGGTGCAGATCACCTCGTTCAAGCAGATGACCATGAAGGAGAAGCTGGAGAAGGAAGGGAAGAAGCCGATGGACGGCCCCGGCTACGACCAGCCGATGGAGGTGAACCTGCTGCCCGACCGGTACAACGTGAAGAGCGAGATCACCCGCGAGGTGTTCGCCGACAAGCCGAACGACTTCACCTTCGACCTGAAGAGCAAGTGACCCGAACTAGGGTGGCCGGCTCTCTCCGAGAGCCGGGTCGGAGGTCGCTCTCGGAGAGAGCGACCCACCCTATTCACCTCACGCCGCTTGCACCGCCAGCCGGTTCCACTCGCCCAGGCCCCGCCGCACCGCCCGCAGGGCCTCCCCGGCCGGGCGGAAGGCGTTCACCCCGAGCAGCGCCCGCAGGCGGAAGCGGTCGAGCATCACCCGCGGCGGACGCACTTCCCCCTTCGTCGGCTGGATCAGGTCGGCGTCGTACCCGAACAGGTGGGCCACCAGCCGGGCGAAGGTGAACTCGGTGTGCCGGTCCGGGCCGACCGCGTTGAACGTGCCGGTGTGCCCGTGGGCGAGCAGGTCGAGCGTCACCTCGGCCAGGTCGTCGGCGAACGTGGGCAGGGCGAACCGCTCGTTGTCCGCCCGCACCGCCTCCCCCTTCCGCAGCCGGTGCAGCACCCGCCCCACCCGCCCGAACCGCCCGCCGTCGAACACCCAACTGGTCCGCAGCACCAGGTGCCGGTCGGGCAGTTCGGCCCGCACAGCCGCCTCCACGCTCGCCTGATGCCGGCCGGCCTCGCTCACCGCCGCCAGCGGGTCGTCCTCCCGCATCGCCACCTTGCAGTCGCCGTACACCGCCTCGCTGGTGAACACCGCCAGCAACCCGCCGTTCGCCCGCACCACCTTCGCCAGGCGGGCGGCGTCGGCCGGGTCGTCGATCGGGGCGGCGCACACGGTGGCGTCCGGCTGGTAGTCGGCGATCAGTTCGTTCAGGGCGTCGGCGTCCCGCACGTCCACCGCCGGGCACAGGCGGTTCATCCCGCGGTAGCAGGTGCCGGTGGCCGGCCAGTGGCGGGCGTCGGCGGCGGCGAGGAGGGCGGAACCGACGGTGCCGGTCGAACCGAGGATGAGGGTGCGCATGGCGAGTGCCTCCGTGCGGGCGAGCTGTGTCGGGGGCAATCCTTGCCCCGCGGTCGTCTGGTGCGAGCATCAGGTTAGGCGACAGGCGGGCTGATTCAAGGCGAAAACCCCTGCCACTTGAGCCAAAATTGTCCGCGGAACGCGGGTTGCGATCTTGACACCGCCGCCCCCCAGGGTATTCCGTCGGTCGTGTGCGGGGGCACGCGCTTCTCACGGGGGAATGCCATGCGGCACGGGATCGTGACGGCGGTGGCGGTGCTGGCGTTCGCGGCGGCGGGCACCGCCCACGCCCAGCAGCCGGTCGGCAAGGTGATCGACACCAACGCCCTGGTGGTCAAGCCGGTGGACACGTCCACCAACATCCTCGCCCGCACCACCCAGCAGATCGGCCGGGTGGTTTCTGGGGCGATCGACAACAGCGTGCTCATCAAGACGGTGAACAACATCTTCGGCAACCAGCCGAAGGCCGCCCCGATCCAGAACGGCCTCAGCCCGCTGCCCGACCCGAAGCTGTACCCGTCCACCTACTACAAGTCGCCCATCCAGCCGCAGATGCCGATCTACCCGAAGAGGTGACAGCCCACGAGCCGCGACCGCGAGGGAGCGGGTGATTGAACACCCGCTCCCTCGCGGTCG
>CAYMHO010000405.1:0-5663 GCA_964390195.1 uncultured Fimbriiglobus sp.
CGAAGGCGGCCGAGCAGACGCCCGACCTGTACCGCTTCGAGGTGGTGGTGCCGGCCGGCGAGAAGGCGACGCTGGAGGTGGTGGAGGAGCGGGACGACACCACCTACACGGTGGTCGGTGCGATGGGGGTGGGGTTGCTCGACGACCTGGCGAAGGAGGCGATCACCCCGCCGGCGGTGAAGGCGGCGCTGGTGAAGGTGCGGGCGGCGGTGGCGGCACGAGAGGCGGCCGACGCCGAGACGAAGGCGGAAGAGGCGGGGATCAAAGAGATCGTGGAGGAGCAGAACCGGCTGCGGGCGAACCTGGCGGCGGTGCCGAAGGAGAGCGAGGCGTACAAGCGGTACGTGAAGAAGTTCGACGCGCAGGAGACGGAGATCGAGCAGCGGCGGGCGAAGCAGAAGGAGCTGGCGAAGGCGAAGGAGAAGGCGACGAAGGAGTTGGCCGAACTGACGAAGGGGCTGAACGCGGAGTGACCCAGCCCGGTTAGCCGCGAGCCAACGACGAGCGCGTCCGTCGCGCTCGCCGTTGGCTCGCGGCTAACCAAAGATCCCCTTCGGGCGGTCGTCTCTCCCCGCCCCGCAGTTCAGCACCCGCGTCAGCTTGGGCACCGTCTTGGCCACCCGCCAGCCGCCCGACTTGTTGCCGGCCGTGCGGACGTCCTTGCAGTCCACCGTCACCGTGCCGAGCAGGCTGACCCCGTACCCGCCGTTCCCGGCCACCGTCCCGCCGGTCACCGTCCCCTCGCTCTGGTCGGCGAACACCAGCCCGTCCTCGCGGTTGTCCGACACCTCCGCCCGCTCCACCGTCACCTTGCTCTGCCCGCCCACGTGCACCCCGGTGGCGCTGGTGGTGTACTGCCCGCCGCTCACCGTCCCGCCGGCCGCCCCCTGGAACTCCAGCCCGTTCCGCGTGTTCCCGGTGGCGGCGAAGTCGGCCAGGGTGACGTGCCCGTCGCCCGACACCTCCACCCCGTCCTTGCGGTTGTTGGCCGCCCCGCCGCCGCGGGCGACGCACCGCCCCTGGTCGGTCACCCGCACCCCGTACCGGTTGCCGTCCCACCGGCAGCCGTCGGCCGCCACCTTCCCCGCCTGGGTGACGTACAGGCCGGTGCGGTTGTTCCGCCCGGTACACTCGCTCACCGCCACCCGCTCCGCCCCGGCGGTGAACACCCACAAGCCGGAACGGGCGTTGTCCTGGAAGGTGCAGTGCCGCAGCTCCCCGCCCGCCCCGCGGCCGATCACCAGCCCACACCCGACGGGCGATTTCTCGTCCGCCTCCCGCCCGCCGCGGAACCGCACCCGGTCGGCGAACACCTTCCCGGCCACCAGCCGCACCACGTCGCCGGACACGTCGCCCCGCCGCTCGACCGTCAGGTTAGACAGTCGCACCTCGCCGCTCGTCCCCACCCCGAGGACGAACTCCTCCCCCGGCCGGCTGCCGCTGCCCACCAGGAACGTTTGCTCCGGGCTGTCGCCGACGACGCTGACCGGGGCGGGCAGCTTGACCGGGGTGGGCAGCAGGTGGACCCCCGGCCCGAGGCGGACGGTCGAGTTCGGGCGGAGGGCGGCGAACGCCTCGGCGGCCGACAGGTACACGGCCGACTCCCCGTTCCGCTCGACCGTCACCGTCGGGCGGTCGGTCCGCCACAGCCAGAAGAGCGGGGCGAGGACGGCCTTCGGCTCGAAGTTCCGCGGCGGCTCGTTCGGGTCGAACTCCCGCCCCTGGGCGGACACCACGCACACCCGCACCGACTTGAACGTCGCCCGCAGGCGGTTGAGCAGCCCGCGGTAGCGGGTGGTGTCCAGCCACGCCAGCAGGTCGTCGGACACCTTCTCCAATTTCGCCCACGGGTCGGCGGCGGCGTCGAGCAGGTCGTCGGCGTCGAGCAACTGGCGGGCCGAGTCGGGGAAGCCGGGCAGGCCGACCAGCCGCTCGCCCTTGGTGAGCGTCACCACCAGGGTGTGCGTGCGGGGGTCGCCGCCGAGGGTGGCCATCGCCGTCGTGTAGTTGTTCAGCACCCGCTCCAGGTCGTACACCCGCAGGTCGGTGATGCGGTCCGGGTCGTTCACGTCCCGCTCGCGGAGGCTGACCGTCCACACCACCGACGGGGAGCGGCGGAGGAACCCGCTGGTGCGGCGGAAGGTGGCCGACGACTCGTTGAACGCCTCCCCGGCGTTGTCGAAGAAGATCACCTGGCACCCGCCCACCCGCGGGATCCCGGAGTACCGGATGACCATCGGCTCGGGGATGTCGGCGAACGTGCTGCCCGCCTCCTCCTGCCCGGCCAGGTAGTCTTGCAGCTTCTGCTGCAGCATGTCGAACTGCAGGGTGTCGAGCGGGTCGGGGTAGAAGTCCGGCCAGTGCCCGGCGGCCTGGTGCAACTGGTCGAACAGGGACACCAGGAACCGCGTCTTCCCCTGCCCGGACCCGCCGATCAGGCAGAACGGCACCGGCGGGAAGTGGTCGTATCGCTCGGTGTACCGGTACGGGATGTTCGCCTCCGCCCCGGCCTGGCGGTACTCGCGGCAGTCCGGGCTGGAGCAGTGCCAGTACTTCTCCCCGTCCGGGGTGGTCACCTCGCTGAACGCCGACACGGACAGGCACCGCGGGCACAGGTAGGTGCGGGGGGCGGGCGGCTGGGACGGGGCGGGGGGCGGCGGGGGCACCCGGCCGGCCACCGGCGGCGGCGGCGGGGAGAACGGGTTCATCGGGTGTCACTCGGGATGGCGGTGGCGCGGGGGAACCCCAGGCGGGTGGTGCCGGCCGGGTCGAGCAGGCGGACGAGCAGCCAGGCGAACCTGTGCAGGGTGTCGGTGTCGGCGTCCGGCAGTGCCTCCGACCCGGCGGCCGACGCCGGCACCACCGACCCGGCCAGGGCGAACAGCAGCGGCCTCGCCCGCCCGTTGTCGGTCGGGTTGGTCAGCTCCACCGCCACCCCGGCGAACAGCCCGCCGTCGTCCCACACCCGGTCGCACACCCACCGCCCGCCGGCGTACGGCAGCAGGCCGTCGTTCGCCAGTTTGCGGAACACGTCGTCCCCGGCCTCCCGCACGGCGGCCAGCAGTTTGGCTGACTTGTTCTCCCTGCGGGCGGACTCGCATTTCTTCCACGCGGGCTGTTTTTCCACCCCGGCCGGCTCGTCCGCCTCCGGGTAGCCGCGGCGGTCGAACCGGCGGTCCAGGCGGGCCAGGAAGCCCAACCGCAGGGTGCGGGCGAACAGGGCGATCAGCCCGCCGGCGGCCGGCGGCACCCGCACCCCGAGCAGGGCGAGCGGGTGCTTGGCCTCCGGGAACAGGTGCCCCCAGTAGTTGTCGGCGTGCGGCGGCAGCTCCAGGGTGACGAACCGGACGCCGGCGGTGCCGGCCGCCAGCAGGTGCTCGGCCGCCCAGTGGAACAGGTGCGGGCGGCCTTGCAGGAACTGGTCCGGCTGTTCGCCCAGCCGCCCGCCCGCCCGCAGCAGCAGTCGCAGCCGGTCGAGCGGCTCCACCGGCCAGCCGTCGTGCCCGCCGAGCGCTTCGGCCACCTCCGCCTCCGCCGGCACCTCGGCGTGGGCGAGCATGTGCCGGTGGGTGGCCTGCACGGCGGCGTCCGGCCGGCGGTACTCGGCCGGCAGGGTGCGGCGGCAGTACTCCCGCAGCCAGTCGAGGGCGGGCGACTCGGCCCGCAGTTCGCCGCACAGGTAGTCGAGGTTCTTGGGGATCCAGCGGCACACGGCGGTGCGGAGCTTCACCCCGTCCGCGTGCAGGTCGTTCTCCCGCCAGCGGGCGATCGCCCCGGCGGTCGCCTCGTCCAGCCGGCGGCCGCCCATCACCACCCCCGCCACCCACCGCACGCACTCCACGGCGGGGATGCCCTCGCCCGCCCGCCGCACCCCGTCCACCCCCCACGCCCCGAGGTATCCGGCCCCGGCCTCCCGCACCCCCGGCAGGACGACCGCCTCCGCCGGCATCGCCGACGCCACCACCTGTTCCTTCACCGCCTTCCACCGCTGGGCCACCGCCTGGGGGAACTCCCGCTCGGCCCACTCGGCGGCCGGGGCGGTGACGACCGCCGGCAGCGGGCCGTCGGCGAACAGCCAGGCGGTCACGGCCTGTGAACACTCGCGGTCGGCGGCCGACGGCTCGGGCACGCTCGCCCACCAGCCGGCCAGCTTGCCCGCCCACTCGGTCGCCTTGGGCGGCGGGCGGAACACCCTCTGCACCGGGTCGTACCGGACGAACCGGCGGAACATCCACACCTGCAGGAGCGCGGGGGTGCCGGCCCCGGCCACCCGCGGGGCGTGCTTCCCCTTGCCCGGCCAGAGGGTGTCGAAGCTGGCCCGCAGGCGGGCGGCCGGCGGGAGCAGCCGCACCACCGCGCGGGCGACGGCTTCCACGTCGGCCACCGGCAGGGGCAGGGCGGCGGTGTCGGCGGCGGACGGGTCGAGCAGACTCGCCACCAGCCCGCGGACCAGGTCGCGGTGGGCGTCGGGCACGTCGGCCGGGGCGGGCGGGTCCTTCGGGTGTAGTTCGACCGTGGGGAGCGACTTCGCCCGCAGGGCGTCATCCAGGCTCGGGTCGGCCGGGTCGCGCTGGAAGGCGAACCCGCTGTCGAAGAAGGCGAACGGGTCGGCCCCGGCGGCGGCGAACTCGTCCTTCGGGATGAGCAGCACGTGGGTGTGGAACCGCCCGCCGCGGCCGAACTTGTCCAGCCCGTCGAGCGGCACCGCGTGCGCGAGCATGACCAGCGGTTCGACCGCCAGCGGGGCGAAGAGGTGGCGGACGAACGCCGATTTCGGGTCCGGGCGGACGAACGTGTTCACCCGCTGCTCGACCTCCTCCCGCACCTTCGGCCGGGCGGACAGGTCGTCCGACCACAACCACAGTTGGAACCCGCGGCGGCGGTGGGGCGAGCGGTCCTCCTCCACGTTCGTGTACACGAGCTGGGAGGCGCGGGGCATGGCGGGCGAACCTCTGCTGTAGCCGGCCTCTGGGAGGCGGCGGCCTGCTGTAGCCGGGGTCTGTGACCCCGGTCTTCCCGGCCTCACAGAGGCCGGCTACAGATTCGCCCAGTCGGACCGGGGTCGCAGACCCCGGCTACAGGGAGAATGTCACTTCAGCTTGGCCATCAGGTTGACCATCTCCACTGCCGTCACCGCCGCCTCGAACCCTTTATTGCCCGCCTTCGCCCCGGCCCGGTGCAGCGCCTGCTCCAGCGTGTCGCAGGTGAGGACGCCGAAGACGACCGGCACCCCGCTGCTCAGCCCGGCGTTCAGGATGCCGCTGGTGGCGGAGCCGGCGACGTGGTCGTAGTGATCCGTGTCCCCGCGGATGATGCACCCGAGGCACACCACCGCCGCGTACTTGCCGCCCTTGCCCAGGTGCTGGGCGACGACGGGGATCTCGAACGACCCCGGCACGCGGACCACGTCCACCCGGTCGGCGGGGATGCCGTGGCGGGTGAACGCGTCGAGCACGCCCACGAGCAACTGGTCCACGACCAGGGCGTTGAACCGGGCCGCGACCACCGCGAACCGCCCGGCGGGAGGGGAGAAATCGCCTTCGTATAGCATGGGGGGCCTCAAGGCGAGCGGCCCGCCGGGGCGGGGGGGTTACCGAACAGCCCGCTCACCCGGGCCCCGCGCCCAATCGAACACCCCGCGGCCGCGCGTCGCCCCCCACCGC
>CAYMHO010000406.1:0-5617 GCA_964390195.1 uncultured Fimbriiglobus sp.
CGCCCGGCTTGTACCCGTTCGGGGTGAACGTCAGCTCCTTCTTCTGGTAGTCCACGGTCATGGTGTACCGGGCGAAGAAGGGGAAGCCGATCAGCCCCTCGACCGGCCCGTGGGCCTTATCCTTCCCGAAGGCGTCCGAGATGGCCTGCACGGTCGGGTGGTCCATCACCATCGCCGGCGTCTTCTCGGCCTTCACGCTGCCGATCTCCATCGCCCCGACTTGCACCTGGTTCACACCCCCGCCGAACATGCCCAGGATGCCGCCGCCCCCGCCCCCGCCCTTCTTGGTCAGCCCGGCGTCCTTGGCCGTCTTGCTGTTCATGATGGTGAGCGGGGCGCCGGTATCCAGGATGAACCGGTACGGGCCTTTCCCGTCGAGCGTCACCAGCACGACGAAGTGCCGCGACGGGAGCAACTCGATGGGCACCACGATGGGGGCGTCCGCCTTCTTCGGCTCGCCCTTGTCGGCCGGCTTGTCCTTGTCCTGGGCGACGGCCGGCACGGCGGCGGTCAGCCCGAGCAGCACCGCGAGCAGTTTGGCACGCATGGTCACAGCCCCCCGCCGAGTTTGATGCCGTAGGTCTTCTTGTCCCCGCCCCGCTCGACGGTCAGCTTGACCGTGTCGCCCACGCTCGCCTTGCCGAACACTCGGGTCACGTCCGCCAGGCTGTCGATGGCCGTGTCCTTGACCGAGTCCAGGCGGTCGCCGGCCTTCAGCCCGGCCTCGTCCGCCGGGCTGCCCTTGAGCACCGTCTTGACGAACAGCTTCTTCTCCTTCTCCTCGATCTCGATGCCGACGAACCCGCCCGGCTTCACCTCGAAGTTCGGCTTCACCCCCATCATCCCGGCCAGCGTCTTCATCATGGTGCCCATCATGTCCAGCCCGCCGCCGCTCCCGCCCTTGCCGATCCCCTCCACCGCCGGCGGGGTGAAGTCGAGCGTCACGAACGTCAGCTTGTCGGCGGTGAAGTCGTAGGTGATGCGGTACTTGGCCAGCACGTTGTACCCGATCACCCCGTGCAGCTCGACGCCCGCCAGCCCGAGGCCGTTCATCCCCTCCAGTTGGAACAGGTCCTCGATCCGCCCCTGCGCCTTGTCCACCTTCAGCCCGCCCTCCAGCACGAACGAGTCGAACGTGCCCCACCCCTTCTTGTCCTCCTCCAGCCCGACCTTCTTGGCCACCGCCTTCGTCACGAAGACGGCCGGGGCGCCGGTGTCCAGGATGAAGTTGAACGGCCCCTTGCCGTTCAGCTTGGCCCGCACCAGCACGTGCTTGGTGTCGGTCAGCCGGTACGGCACCTCGGCTTTCGCCTCGGCCTTCGGCTTGTCCGCCTTCGGCGGCGGGTCGGCCGCGTAGCCCGTCAGCGGCAGGCAGGCCGCGGCCAGGGCGAGGAGTACGGGTCGCACGGGGAGTCTCGTGGGAGGAAGGGCTGGGGGATTGATACCTGATTCTACCCGTGCGGGTTTCGCAGGGGCGGGAAATGTCTGGGCGAACCCCGACCGCAAGTTCGGCGGGTGGCGAACGCAGGTGGCTGCACACGCCACCCACGGCCCTTGCGGGCCGGGTTCGCCTGCTGTCGGCTTGACTTCCCCCACCCCGGCCCGAACAACATTCGCTACCCCACCCCGCGAGGCCGCCCGTGGATCGCCATGCGCTCGAACAGGTTCTCCGCCGGGTCGACCCGGCGGTGCGGCTGGTGAACGAGCGGCATCTGCGGCGGGGGCTGGGGCGGCTGGCCGACCTGGGGCACCGGGTGGCGACCGGGCTGGACCACGCCCACCGGTTGCGAACGGAACAGGTGAACCAGGCCGGCACCTTCCCGGCGGCGGTGTGGGAGGGCGACGGCGACACCCGCCTGCTGATGGTCGAACCGGGCGACCGCATCTCCGGCACACTGCCCGCCGCCGACACCCTTCGGGTGTACTGGGAGCTGCTGTTCGAGGCGGCCGTGGTGGACCGGCTGCTCGAACTGGGAGCCGACCGCTGGGCCGAGTTGGGTGAGGCGGCGACGGCCGAGGCGAAGTTCCGCCTGCGGCACGGCAAGGTGGTGCCGCCCAATCCGACCGCGGCCGAGCTGTACGCGGCGTTCGTCGGCGAGTTCCTCACCCTCCGCCGGTTCGCCCCGCAAGTGCTGACGTTCACCTACCCGTCGATCGACGCCGGGGCGGTGGAACGGCTGGCCGCGAAGGACGTCACCGCCGACGAGGTGTTCGCCCGCACCCGCCCGGCCGCCGCCGCCGACCCCGACCTGAGTCCGTTCGTCACGCAGTACCCGACCGAGGAGCCGCCGCCGCCGCCGCCCCCGACCGCCGCCGCGGCCGACCGCGCCCGCCGGGCCGCCGCGACCGGCAACCTCGTCCGCTCGGCCGTCCTCCGCGCCCGCACCGGCGACCCGGTCGCGGCATCGGCGTTGAGTGAAGGGCTGGTGCCCAAGCTGGCGGCGATGTTCGGGTGGGACCGCGACGAGCGGGCGGCGTGGGCCGACGCGCTGACGGCCGTGCTGCCGGCGGCCGCCCGCGGGTACTGGTCGCCGGCCGCGATGGGCCTGTACGACCTGCAAAAAATCCCGAACGACCTGGGGCAGGACCTGTCCGCCGTGGACGTGGGCGGGTGGGTGCGGGGCCTGTTCCGCCGCCCGCTGGTGCGGAAGCTCACCCTCGCCCGGCGGTCGGTGCTGCTGACGCACCTGCGGGGCGCCCGCAAACACTTCGCCCGCCTGCCGCACGCCGTCGCCGACCCGCTCTTGAAGTTGCTCGACCGCGAGGTGGCTACCGCTGATACCGAACTCCGGGAAGACCTCCGCCCGGTGGTGCGGGAGGCGCTCGCCGGCACGCTGGCCGCGCACCACACGCCGGAGGCGGTGGCCCGCGACACCATCGCCGAAGAGCTGATCGACACCGTCTGCCACCGCGGGCACGCCCGGCTCGGCGATTTACGGGACGCCATCGCCCGCCACGCCCTGAAGCTGGACGACCTGACGCCGAAGGAGTTCGTCACCGGCGACGCCCTGCTGCGGGCCGACACCGCGCTCGGCAAGGCGCTCGACGGCCTGTACCACCCGGGCGAGGTGTACCTGCGGGCGATCCAGCGGGGCAGCTCCTGGGCGTTCGGCACCAAGGTTGGGCGGTGGCTCACCAAGTTCGTGGTGATGCCGTTCGGCGGGGCGGTGATGGCGGTCGAGTTCGGCAAGTACATCTGGCACGAGCTGGGCATGCTGTACGGCTTCCTGTCCGGGCTGATCGGCGACCTTGACGGGGTGGACGAACCGCACGACGTCGCTCACGCCGAGAAGCACCACGCCGAGTTGTTCACCCCGCCGACCGTCGCCGCCATGGTTGTCCTCGGCTTCTTCTTCCTCGCCCTGTTGCACCTGCCCCCGTTCCGGGCGGTCGTCGGGCGGCTGTTCCGCCACCTGGGGCGGGCGTTCCGGTGGGGGTTCGTCGTCCTGCCGTTGCGGGTGTGGAACAGCCCGCCGGTGCGGGCTGTCCGCTCGCACCCGATCCCCCGCTTCTTCGCCGACCGCTTCGGCTGGCCGCTGGTGGCGGGGGTGGCGGTGGGGGGCACCCTGTGGGCGTTCAAGGCCAGTTGGCCGCGGGTGGGGTGGTGGGCCGGGGGCGTGTTCGCCGTCTTGGCCCTCGTGCTGAACACCCCCTTCGGCCGCACCTGGCAGGGGAACGTGGAGGAGGCACTCTCGGACTGGTGGCGGTGGGTCCGCCGCGACATGCTGCCCAACCTGCTCGGGTTCGTCACCTGGCTGTTCCGCGAGGCCCTCGGGGCGTTCGACCGCCTCATCTACAGCGTGGACGAGTGGCTGCGGTTCCGCGAGGGGCAGTCGAAGCCGACCCTGGCCGGCAAGGTGGCGCTCGCCTTCGTGTGGTTCCCGGTGGCGTACCTGTGGCGGTTCGCCTTCTACCTGCTCATCGAGCCGCAGGTGAACCCGGTCAAGCACTTCCCGGTGGTGACGGTGTCGCACAAGCTGCTGCTGCCGATGGTCGGGCCGATCGCCGACTCGACCGGCCTCGGGCTGGGGGTGGTCGGCGGGGTCATCTGGGGCATCCCCGGCATCTTCGGGTTCAGCGTGTGGGAGCTGAAGGAGAACTGGCGGCTGTACGCGGCCAACCGCCCGAAGCGGCTGCGCCCGCTGGCCATCGGCCACCACGGGGAGACGGTGTACGGGCTGCTCACGCCGGGGTTCCACTCGGGCACGGTGCCGGCGGCGTTCGAGAAGGCGCGGGCGGCACTGCTCCGGGAGCGGCACACCGGCCGGCCGGGGAAGGTGCGGAAGGCGGTGGACGAACTGCACCACGCCGAGGAGGCGGTGCGGGACCTGGTGGCCCGCGAGCTGCTGGCGGTGGCGCACACGGCGGCGGCCTGGGCGGAGGTGAAGGCGACGACGGGCGAGGTGCATTTGGGACTGCAGCGGGTCACGGCGGAGGTGCTGTTCGCCGGCCACGAGCAGAACCCGACGGTGATCGAGTTCGCCCGGCTGAACGGGGTGATCGTCGGGCGGGTGACCGCCGACGGGGCGCTCGACCGGTTGACCGCCGACCAGCGGGCGGTGTGGATCGAGGCGATGAAGGGTCTGCTGGCGAAGGCGGCGGCCGCCGACGGCCCGGAGTGGACCGACTGGGTCACGTTCTGGAACGGGCGGGCGGGGTGACTCTTCGCCGCGAGCGCGCGAGCAGTCCAGGCGACCCCTTGCTTTTCCGCACCGTCCCTCCGACCATACCTGTCGCCCCACCCGTTCCCACCGGGGCGTTCCCCTTCCCGAGGTGCCGTGATGCGACTCTCCCGCCTGCTGCTCATCCTGCCCGCCGCCCTGCTGCTGGCCGCCCCGGCCGTCCGGGCGGACGACACCGAAGAGTTCCTCAAGCCCGACAACTGGGAAGGCCGTAAGGACCTGTGGAAGGTGGAGAAGACCAGCATCACCGGCGAGACGAAGGAGGACCCGAAGTACAACACGTTCCTGTGCAGCAAGAAGAAGTACGGCGACTTCGAGCTGAGCTTCAAGGTGACGCTGCACGAGGCGAAGGGGAACAGCGGGGTGCAGATCCGCAGCACCCGCACGGACAAGGACGGCCCGGACAACAAGACGCCGTTCCGGGTGGCCGGCCCGCAGGCGGACATCGGCCAGCAGTACTGGGGCAGCCTGTACGGGGAGGGGGTGGGCGGGATGATCAAGGCGAGCGAGGCGGCGACGGTGAAGGAGAAGGTGAAGGCGGACGGGGTGAACGAGTACAAGATCGTGGCGAAGGGGACGAAGGTGACGATCACCATCAACGGGGCGACGATGGTGGACGGCGACTTCCCGAAGACGCCGGACAAGAAGGACTTCCCGCTGGAGGGGATCATCGCCTTCCAACTGCACGGCGGGCACCCGAAGATGAAGGTGGAGTACACCGACATCAAGTTCGTGGACCTGTCGAAGAAGAAGTGACCGACTGGGCGAGCCGAGCGGCGTGAGCCGCCGGGTGTTGAACCCGCGGCGGAAAGTGCCCTTTCCTTTCCGCCGCGGCGGCGTATATTAGCCTCACAACGACGCGGCGTGGAGCAGCCCGGTCAGCTCGCCAGGCTCATAACCTGGAGGTCGTAGGTTCAAATCCTACCGCCGCAACT
>CAYMHO010000407.1:0-5609 GCA_964390195.1 uncultured Fimbriiglobus sp.
AGCGAGCCACGGCGGCTCGCTCGTCTCCGCCTCGCGGCAAACCGGGCCGCTCGTTTCACCTGCCGACCGAGGGAAGGGGGCCTGTCACGCCCCGCCGGCCTTCATGTGGCAGTTCTTGTACTTCTTCCCGCTCCCGCACGGGCACGGGTCGTTGCGGCCCACCTTCGCCCCCACGTTGCGGATCGTCTCGATCTTCTTCTCGCTGCCCCCGCCGCTGTTGGTGGTCATGTTCGCCTGCTGCTGCATGGCCGTCTCGGCCGCACGCGCTTGCATGGCCGACTGCGCCTGCGTCCGCACCGACTGCTGACCCGCCCACATGGCCATGTTCACCTCCTCGTCGCTCACGTCCTCCATCCGGAACACCCCCTCGCTCACCCGCTCGTGCACCCCGTTCCACATGACGTCGAACTTCTGCATCCCCTCCCGCTTGTACACGATCTTCGGGTCCTCCTGGGCGTACCCGCGGAGGCCCACCGAGCTGCGGAGGTGGTCCATCGTCAGCAGGTGGCTCTTCCACGCCCCGTCCACCTGTTCCAGTACCAGGCTGCGTTCCGTCTGGTGCATCTCCGGGCGGTACTTCACGTCGTACGCGTTGAGCACCGCGTCCTTCGCCTCCTCGGCCGTCCTGCCGGTCAGCGCGTCCGCCCCGATGTCCAGTTTCAGCTCGGCCTTGCACCACTCGGCCAGTTCCTTCGCGTCGTCCGCGTCGGCCTTCCGCGTGCCGCTGAAGGCGTCGGCGATTTTGGCCTCGATCTCCGGGTAGTCGGCGGCCGGCAGGCGGCCCTCGCTCGCCTTCAGCAGCAGCTCCTTCACCTTCGCCCGCGGCTCGGTGCGGATCACCTCCTCGCTCAGCGGCACCCCGCCGCCGGCGAACCGCTCCATCGCCCAGCCGAACAACTGGTCGCGGTTCGGGCGGCGGTCCGGCCGCATCTTCTCCGGCAGGTATGAGGCCAGCCCGACCGTCACCGGGAACTTCAGGTCCTTGCGGCGGTAGGCGTCCCGCACCTTCGCCCGCGTGATCTCCAGGATGTCGTTCGGCTCTTTGTCGGTCAGCTCGTCCAGGGTGAGCTTCAGGCCGAACTTCTGCCGCGCCCAGTCGATGAGCGACTCGAGCGGGTAGTGAGGCTCGAGGAACCGCCGCCCGCCGGACAGGTCGGCCTTCTGGAGCGCCTGCTGGGCGAGCGGGATGAGGTGCTCGGACAGGGCCTCGCGGCCGACCTTCTTCAGCCCGGCCGGGTCGGTGGACAGGCCGAAGCGGGCGTTCATCGCCCGGCTCAGCTCCTGCCACTTCCAGTCCTTCGGGTCCTCGTCCGGGTTCAGGCTCTCGTCGATCGCCTCGCCGATGAACGTGGGGGCGGCGTTCGTCGCCCGCTCGATGGCCAGGCCGATCGCCTCGTCCGGCCCGCACCCGCGGAAGTCGGAGGCGTCGAACTCGCAGCTCAGCTCGTTGCCCGCGTACTGGGCGAAGCTGGCCGGCCCGTACTTGTCGTCGGTGTACCGCTGCACCGCCTCTTTCACCTGCCCGTCGATCATGCCCAGGATCATGGCCCGCGGGTTGCGGCCGTCGAGCACCGCCTGGCGGGTGGCGTAGGTCCGCTTCCGCTGGGCGTCCATCACCTCGTCGTAGTCGAGCAGGTTCTTCCGCTGCTCGAAGTGGTACTCCTCCACCTTCCGCTGCGCCTTCTCGATCTGCTTGGTGAGCATCCCGGATTCCAGCGCCTCGCCGTCCTTCATGCCGAACAGCGGGTTGTTCATCAGGCTCCGCAGCCGCTCCCCGCCGAACAGCCGCATCAGCTCGTCTTCCAGCGACAGGTAGAACCGGCTGCTGCCGGGGTCCCCCTGCCGCCCCGCCCGGCCCCGGAGCTGGTTGTCGATCCGCCGGCTCTCGTGCCGCTCGGTGCCGACGATGTGCAGCCCGCCCATGGCCGCGATCTCACGCCCCTGGGCCTTCATGTTCTCCTTGCTCTCCATCTCCGCCACCGACGCCGTCCAGATGTCGTTCGGCACCTCCAGGCGGGTGGGGTAGAGGGGGCGGCCGTCGGCGTCCTTCAGTTGTTTCAGCCGCGCCCACGCCAGCGTTTCCGGGTTGCCCCCCAGAATGATGTCGGTGCCCCGCCCGGCCATGTTGGTGGAGATCGTCACCGCCCCCTTGCGGCCGGCCTGGGCGACGATCTCGGCCTCGCGGGCCACGTTCTCCGGCTTGGCGTTCAGCAGCTCGTGCTTCACCCCGTTCCGCTTGAGCATGGCGCTCAGCTTCTCACTCTTGGCCACGTCGGTGGTGCCGATGAGGATCGGCCGGCCGGTCGTCTTGTGGACCTCGACGATCTCCTTCACCACCGCGTCCCACTTGTCCTTGTCGGACTTGAACACCAGGTCGGGGTGGTTCACCCGCGCCAGCGGGCGGTTGGTCGGGATGGCCACCACGTCCAGCTTGTAGATCTTCCAGAACTCGTTCGCCTCGGTCATGGCGGTGCCGGTCATGCCGCCCAGCTTCTTGTACAGCTTGAAGAAGTTCTGCAGGGTGACGGTGGCGAGCGTCTGCGTCTCCTGCTTGATCTGCACGCCCTGCTTGCGGTGCTTGGCCTCCACACTCTGGTGCAGGCCGTCACTCCACTGCCGGCCGAACATGGCCCGGCCGGTGCCCTCGTCGATGATGATGATGCCCAGGGCGTTCTGCTCCCGCGGGTCCGGCGCGATCATGTAGTGCCGGTCCAGGTGGAACATGTGGTGCGCCCGCAGCGCGTTGTCGATTAGGTGCGGCCACTCCATGTTGCCGGCCGTGTAGAAGCTCTCCACGTCGGCCAACCGCTCGGCCTCCCGCACCCCGGCGTCGGTCATGTAGATGCTGCGTTCCTTCTCCTTGATCTCGAAGTACACCCCCTTCGGCGGCGGGTTCTGCGGGTCCACGGCCTTCGGGTCGGCGGGGATGATGACCGGCAGGCCGTCCCCCTCGGTGCCCTGGGCCTTCAGGTCGGTGCGGCTGGCGAGCAACTCCTGCCGGCCCTTGCGTTCCAGCTCGGTCAGCTTGCGGGCGATGTCGTCCGCCTTCTCGTAGTTCTTGATGTCCGTGTACGCCGGCCCGCTGATGATGAGCGGGGTCCGAGCCTCGTCGATCAGGATGTTGTCCACCTCGTCGATGATGGCGTAGTTGAGCGGCGTCCGCTGCACCTGCCGGTAGTACGGGTGGTGGCGGGTGTCGTCATGCCGGTACGCCTTCATGTTGTCGCGGAGGTAGTCGAACCCGAACTCGCTCGCCGTGCCGTAGGTGATGTCGCACTCGTAGGCGTGCCGCTTCGTCTCCGGGTCCTGGTCGCTCTGGATGAACGCCGCGCTCACCCCGAGGGCGTTGTAGATGGGCAGCATCCACTCGCAGTCGCGGCGGGCCAGGTAGTCGTTCACGGTGATGACGTGGACGCCCTCGCCGACGAGCGCGTTCAGGTACGCCGGCAGGGTGGCCACCAGCGTCTTCCCTTCGCCCGTCACCATCTCGGCGATGGCCCCGATGCCGGTGCCGTACCCGTGCAGGATGGCCCCGCCGACGATCTGCACGTCGTAGTGCCGCATCCCCTTGGTGCGGCGGGCGGCCTCGCGGCAGGCGGCGAACGCCTCGGGCAGCAACTGGTCGAGCGTCTCGCCCTTCTTCACCCGCTCGCGGTAGCCGATGCTCAGCCCCTTCAGGGCGTCGTCCGAGAGCGCCTTCATCTGCTCTTCGAGCGCGTTCACCTTGGCCAGCACGCTGCCGGGGGCGACGACGTGCTCGACGGCGTTCTTCGGCCGGCTGTACCCGATGCTCTTCACCGCCCGGTCGTTGGCGGTGCCGAACAGCCGGGTGACGAAGTTCAGACTGCCTTCGACGATCCCGTTGAAGGCGTCCCCGATCTTGTCCAGGAACCCCGATTTCATTGCCGTGTTCGTCGTCGTGCCGCCGGCCGTTTCGGTCGCCATGTCTGGGAATCTCGGTAAAAGGGTCCGTCCGCGCGGGGAACGCCAGTAGGGAAATCTAAGACGGTTGCAAAAAGGGGTCAATACGGAGTGCCCCGCCGGCACAACCGGCGCGACCCGTCATAAGAAATTGGACGGGAGGGGACGGGAAAATCGCCTGGGTGATTGGTTTCAGGGTCAGAATGAACGGAACACGGATGACGCGGATGAAAGCCGGGATGAAGAGGATCAGAACATGGTCTGTCTGATCCTCTTCATCCCGGCTTTCTTCCGCGTCATCCGTGTTCCGGCTCTGTTGAACCGTGCTTCCCACTCCGCCATCGCACCCCGCCGAGAATGGCCCCAACGATCGCCGCGATCTGAACCGCCACGGCGGTGATGACGGCGGGTTGTGTGCTGTGTAAAAGTGGCCCCGGCCTGTTCTGTTCCATCGCCTCCCACAAAGACCCATTGTCTACGTCAAACCAAAACACCCCGCCGGGCCAAATCTCCCACATCGGCACGAACGAGCAGGCCACGAACGCGGCCACCGCCGCGAACGTGGCCGCGTAGCACCGCCACACCCACCGCGGCCAGTTCGGCAATCGCATGACGTCACCCCCGCGGGTGAAACTTGTGGTGCAGTTGCTTCAGCCGGGCGCGATCGACGTGGGTGTAGTGCTGGGTGGTGGTGATGCTGGCGTGCCCGAGCATCTCCTGCACCGCCCGCAAATCGGCTCCGCCGGCCAGCAAGTGGGTGGCGAAGCTGTGCCGCAAGGTGTGCGGCGACACCCCGATCGGCAGGCCCGCCCGCTTGCAATACTTCGTCACGATCCGCCAGAGCGTCACCCGGCCGAGCGGCTTGCCGCTCTTGCTCACGAACAGCTTACCCGCCCGCGGAGGCACATCCAATGCCCCCCGGCAGTCGCCCAGGTAATCGCGGATGGCGGACACCGCCGGCCGGCCGAGCGGCACCACCCGTTCCTTGTTCCCCTTGCCGATGCACCGAAGGAAGTT
Organism: uncultured Fimbriiglobus sp.; assembly: GCA_964390195.1. Classification (GTDB taxonomy): domain Bacteria; phylum Planctomycetota; class Planctomycetia; order Gemmatales; family Gemmataceae; genus JALHQU01. Next base: position 4,939 of record CAYMHO010000407.1, read on the forward strand.
GGCGTCCAGGTTCAACTGATCGACCGTCAGGTTCACCACCTCCGACGCCCGGCAACCGGTCGCGTACAGCAGTTCCAGAATCGCCTTGTCTCGCAGGTGAAAACGGTCCTGTGCCCGTGGGGCGTTCAACAACGCCTCGACCGACTCCGGCGAGAGCACCTGCGGGATGCGCTCCCACAGCTTGGGTGATGACAGCAGATCGACCGCCGACTCGCCGGTCCGCTCCTCGTACCGCAGGTAGCGGTAGAACATGCGGAGGGCGACGATGTGCCGGGCGACCGACGGCGGGGCGAGTTTCTCGTCGTGCAGGAAGCCGAGGTAGCGGACGAGGTCGGACAACTCGGGGTGCAAGTGGTCGGACAACTTGAGCCGCTCGGCCCAGCCGACGAACCGGGCGAGGTCGCGGCCGTAGGCGAGGACGGTGTTCTCGCTCAGCCCCCGCTCGGTGGTCAGATAGTTCTTGAACGCCGTGACATCGGCGACGAGTTTCAACTGGCTCATGACGGCGGTTCCGGGGGTGAACCATTGTCCGCTCCCCGAGCCGAAGGCGCTACCCCTCGTCCTCCCGCACCGACGAATTGCCGTCCACACGGTCGGCAAAGACCGGACAGATTCCGGGTTGGAGTTCACGCTTCCCAGTAGTTTCAACGGGCGGGGCGTGACGCAAGTGG
>CAYMHO010000408.1:0-5577 GCA_964390195.1 uncultured Fimbriiglobus sp.
ACGAGGGCCGCCACCTCGTCCGGCTTGCCGGTGCGGCCGAGCGGGATCTTGCTCAGCATCATGTTGATCTGCTCCTGGTTGAGCTGATCCAGGATGGGCGTCTGGATGACCGCCGGGGCGACGCTGTTCACGCAGATGTCGCCCTTGCCCACCAGCTCTTTGCTCAGCGACTTGGTCAGGCAGATGACCGCCGCCTTGCTCGCCGAGTACGGGGCCATCTTCGGGTTGCCCTCTTTGCCCGCGATGCTGGCGATGTTGATGATCCGGCCGTACTTCCGCGAAATCATCCCCGGCAGCACCGCCTTGCAGCACAGCACCAGGCCGGTGACGTTGATGTTCATGACGAACTCCCAGTCCTCCCGCACGCTCTCCCAGATGGGCACGTCGCGGCCCGGTTTGCTGGCCACCCCGGCGTTGTTCACCAGGATGTCCACCGGCCCGGCCTTGCTCACGATCTCGCCGAACACGCGGTCCAGGTCGGCCTCTTTGGTCAGGTCCCCAACCAGTGGCACCCCGCCGATGGCGGTCGCCACCCGCTCGGCGTTCGCGGGGTTCATGTCGAACACCCCCACCTTCGCCCCGCCGGCCGCCAGCCGCCGGCAGATGGCCTCGCCGATCCCCTGACCGCCGCCCGTCACCACCGCCACCTTGCCGTCCAGCCGGAACAGGTTGTCCGCCATGTGATCGCCTCTCGGAGGGTGTGCAAACCGATGGGTTCAAGGTAGGTGCCGCGAGCCGAGCGGCACCCGCCTGCGGTGCCCGCGGCGAATACAGTAGCCCCGCCCTCCGCGCGAGACACGGACATGCTCCCACTCACCCTTGCAGCTCTCGCCCTCGCCGCCTCGCCGCACGACGCCACCTCGACGGCCGGGATGGTCGTGTCGGTTTCGCCGGCCGCCACCGATGTCGGCGTGGACACGCTCAAGAGGGGCGGGAACGCGGTGGACGCGGCGGTGGCGGTCGGGTTCGCGGAGGCGGTGACGTGGCCCGAAGCCGGGAACATCGGCGGCGGCGGGTTCATGCTCGTGTACCCCGGCGGGACGGAACCCCCGATGGTCATCGACTACCGCGAGACGGCCCCGGCGAGCGCGAAGCCCGACCTGTTCGTGAAGGGCGTCAACTACCAGTCGGCGGTCACGGCCGGCGTACCTGGCACGGTGCGGGGGCTGGAGAAGGCGCACAAGAAATACGGCAAACTGAAGTGGGCCGACGTCGTCGCCCCGGCGGTGAAGTTAGCCGAAGACGGCTTCCCGGTGACGGAGAGCTTGGCGAAGCGGTTGAACGGCGTGCTGGCGGACAAGAAGACGACGAACGCCGAGTTCAAGCGGGTGTTCGGCAAGGACGGCGGCGAGTGGAAGGCGGGCGACGTGCTGAAACAACCCGACCTGGCGAAAACGCTGAAACTCGTCGCCGAAAAGGGGAGCAACGGCTTCTACAAGGGGGTGGTGGCGGAGTTGATCGCGGCGGAGATGAAGGCGAGCGGCGGGCTGATCTCGACCGACGACTTGAAGGGCTACGTCGCGGTGCCGCGGGTGCCGGTCACCGGCACCTACCGCGGGTATGACGTGATCGGCGCCCCGCCGCCCAGTTCCGGCGGCACCACCCTGATGCTCGCGCTGAACATGCTCGAAACGCACGACGTGAAGAAGCACCCGTGGGGATCAGCCGAGACGACCCACCTCGTGGCGGAGGCGATGCGGCGTGGGTTCGCCGAGCGGGCGAAGTACCTCGGTGACCCGGACTTCGTGAAGATTCCCGCCCACCTCACGACCAAAGACCACGCGAAGAAGCTGTTCGCCGACTTCGACCCGGACAAGGCCACCAAGAGCGACACGCTGGCGGGCGACATCAAGCTCAGCGACGGCGGGCCGGACACCACCCACTACGGCGTGGTGGACAAGGACGGCATGGCGGTGAGCAACACGTACACCCTGGAGAACGCCTTCGGCTGTCGGGTGGTGGTGAAGGGGGCCGGGTTCATCCTGAACAACGAGATGACCGACTTCAACCACCGGCCCGGCGTGACGACGAAGACGGGGCTGATCGGCACCGAGGCGAACGTCATCGCCCCCGGCAAGCGGATGCTCAGCAGCATGTGCCCGACCATTCTGGCGAAGGACGGCAAGGCGGTACTGGTGACGGGCAGCCCCGGCGGGCGGACGATCATCAACACGGTGCTGGGCGTCGTGCTGAACGTGGCCGACTATGGGGCGGACGTGCGAACCGCCGTCGACGCCCCGCGGGTGCACCACCAGTGGTTCCCGGACCGGATTTCACTCGAAGACCGGCCGGGGTACGAAGAGTTGGAGAAAGGGCTGAAGGCGAAAGGGCACGCGGTGGCGAAGGTGAAAGGGCAGGGCGACGGGCACAGCATCTGGATCGACCCGAAGACGGGCGTGCGGACTGGGGCCGCCGACAAGCGGCTGGACGGGGCCGCGAAGGGGGAGTAGGTGCTCTGCTCGCTCCGCGAGCGGCAATCAGGACCGTTCGCGGAGCGAGCAGAGCGAGCAGAGCACTTACCCGATCTCGCTCATCCGCACCTGCCCGCCGACGACGGTGGCCACCGCCTTGCTCCGCACCGGCCAGCCGTGGTACGGGCAGTTGCGGCTCTTGCTCTTAAACTGCTTCACGTCGATGTGCCACCGCACGTCGGGGTCAATGACGGTCACGTCGGCCACCGCCCCCGGCACCAGCGAGCCGCGGTCGATGCCCAGCACCTTCGCCGGGTTGATGGTCATCTTCTCGATCATCTGGTTCCAGGTGAGGTGCCCCGGCTCCACCAAGTACGTCACGCACAGCGGCAGGAACACCTCGACGCCGACGATCCCGTTCGGGCACAGGTCGAACTCGCGGGCCTTCTTCTCGGCCGCGTGCGGGGCGTGGTCGGTGGCCAGCACGCTCAACGAGCCGTCCTTCAACCCGTCGATGATGGCGTCCACGTCGGCCTGCGTCCGCAGCGGCGGGGCCATCTTGTAGTTGCTGTCGAAAGTGGTGAGCGTCTCGTCGGTCAGGATGAAGTGGTGCGGGCACGCCTCCCCGCTGATCCAGAAGCTGGGCTTCCCTTCCTTCACCAGCTGCTCGGCCCGCTTGCGGCCCTGGCGGATCAGATCGACCCCGCCGGCGGTGCTCACGTGCAGGATGTGGACCTTCCCGCCGGTCAACTCGGCCAGCACGATGTCGCGGTAGATCATGATGTCTTCGGCCACGCCTGGCATCCCGCGAACGCCCAGCCGCACGCTCACGGCCCCCTCGTTCATCACCCCGCCTTCGGTCAGTTCCATGATCTCGGCGTGAACCAGCACGGCCTTGCCGAAGCGGTCTTCGAACGGGTCGACCGGGCGGGCGAACGTCTCCTTCCGCTTGAACATCTTGGTGTACTCGAGCGCCCGCCGCATGATCTCGGCACTCGCCACCGGGGCGCCGTCATCCGTAAAGGCCACCGCCCCGCCGTCCACCAGCTTGCCGATCTCGGCCAACTCCTTCCCCAGCCGCCCTTTCGTGACCGCCCCGATGGGCAGTACGAAGCACTGTTCCGCCCGCTTCGCTTGCAGGATGACGAACTCGGCCGCGTCGCGGGTGTCGAGCGCCGGCTCGGTGTTCGGCATACACGCCACCGTCGTGACGCCCCCGGCGATGGCGGCCGTTGCCCCCGTTTCAATCGTCTCGTCTTCTTCCCTCCCCGGCTCGCGGAGGTGGACGTGCATGTCGATCAGGCCGGGGCAGACGATCTTGCCGGTGCAGTCCAGCACCCTGTCGGCGGAGGAGTAACTGCCGACGCCGACGACCTCGCCGTCGCTCACCAGCAGGTCGGCGGTGCGGTCGAGATGTTGAACCGGGTCGATCACCCGGCCGTTGCGGAAGAGGAGTGTGCTCATGGTGGCGATAGTGTATGGCGGGGTAGAATGAACGCACCCCGCGGGAGGAGCCGTCATGCCAATCGAGCTGGAAATCGACGTGCCCGAGAGCCGGCAGGTGACGCTGCCCGCCAGCGTGCCCGTCGGCAAGGTGAAGGTGATCGTACAGACGCCGGGTGAAATCCCGCCCCCGCCGAAGGGTATCAGCGAGAAGGCCCAGCGGGAGCGGGCCGCCTTCTACCGCCTGCTGCCCGAGTTGCTGAAGACGCATTACGGGAAGGTGGTGGCCATCCACAACGAACAGGTGATCGCCGTCGGGGACGAACGGCGGCCGGTGATCGATGAAGCCCGGAAGATCGCCGGGTATGTCGATATGTACATCTCCTCCGTCCTGGAAAAGCAGCCGATCGAACGGCTGCCGAGTATCCGCGAGGTCGGGGGGGCCTCGTCGTGATCCGCGTCCGGTACACGCCCACCGCATCGACGGCCGCGCCGATCATCCGTGTTCTGCTCGGCCATCCGGACGGCCGCCCGGCAGACGACCCCGCCACCGCGTTGCTCGATTGCGGGGCTGACCGAACGGTCATCCCCCGATCTTCCGCCGACGCCCTTGCCCTACCGTTCGTGGAGAACCGGAGCGTTGAGGTGGCCGGCGGTGCTGTCGTGGAGTTCCCCGTTTACGAAGTGTCCATCCGCATCGACGGGGTAATGGACTTCATCTTGGAAGTGGTGGTGGCCGACGAACCCCGCGTGCTGCTCGGCCGGGACGTGTTGAACGCGTTGCACACCCACCTCGACGGGCCGGGGCGAATGCTCACCCTTTCTGCACAACCGTGACCGCGTTACAGGAAGTTCGGTTCGGCGTCGAGTTCGGGCGGGGCGAACTGGTTCAGCTTCCACTTCTCCACCGCCAGGGCCGCCATCGCCGCGTTGTCGGTACACAAGTTCAACGGCGGGATGATCAACTCCGCCCCTTCCTTCTCGCACACCTCGGCCAACTTCGACCGCAACCGTTTGTTCGCGCTCACCCCGCCACCCACCGCCAGTCGCGTCAGGCCGGTCTGACGCAAGGCCTGCTTGCACTTGAGTGCGAGGGCATCGACGACAGCCTCCTGAAAGCTCGCGGCGAGGTCGGCCCGCTTCTGGCCGGGCGGGGGCGGGGCGGCGTTGGCCACGTTCTGCCCGTGGCAGGCGTACAGCACCGCCGTCTTCAGCCCGCTGAAGGAGAACTCCAGGCGGCTGTCGTCGGAGAAGGCACGCGGGAAGGCGAAGGCGGTCGGATTGCCGCTCGCGGCTTCGCGTTCGACCGCCGGCCCGCCGGGGAAGCCGAGGCCGAGGATGGCGGCCACCTTGTCGAACGCCTCGCCGGCGGCGTCGTCGCGGGTGCCGCCGAGCAACTCCAGTGACAACGCGGTGTCGCATCGGAACAACGCCGTGTGCCCGCCGCTCACCACCTGCCCGAGGCACGGGAAGATGTCCTTGCCCGCCGCCAGCCGGCAGGCGTAGATGTGGCTGGCGACGTGGTTCACCGCCACCAGCGGGACGTCGAGGGCGAGGGCGAGCGACTTGGCGGCGGTCACGCCGACGAGCAGCGCTCCGACCAGCCCCGGCGTGTTGTGGACGGCGACGCAGCCGACGTCCGCCAGCGTGATGCCGGCCTTGCGGACGGCCTCGTCGATCACCGGCAGCAGGTTCCGCAGGTGGGCGCGGCTGGCGATCTCGG
>CAYMHO010000409.1:0-2792 GCA_964390195.1 uncultured Fimbriiglobus sp.
AGTGCGACAACGAGAAGGAGTCGTTCCTGGTGGCGTTCGACGCCAAGACGGGCGACGAGAAGTGGAAGGAGAAGCGGAACGAGAAGACCAGTTGGAGCACCCCGTACGTGTGGAGGACGAAGGACCGCACCGACCTGGTGGTGATCGGCCAGCAGAAGATCCGCGGGTACGACCCGGCGAACGGCAAGACGGTGTGGGAGATCACCGTCGGCGGCGGCGGGCAGTGCAACACCACCGCGGTGGGTACGGACGACCTGCTGTACGTCGGCACCAGCATGGGCGGCGGTGGTGGCGGCCGGCCCGGTGGCGGCGGGCCGGGCGGCGGTCCTGGTGGCGGTGGGCCGGGCGGCGGCGGGTTCGGCGGGAACAGCCTGTCGGGCACGCTGTTCGCCGTGAAGGCCGGGGCGAAGGGCGACATCACCCCGAAGGAGGGGAAGAAGAGCAGCGACGGGGTGGCGTGGAGCGTGGCCAAGGCGATGCCGTCGGCCGCTTCGCCCCTGGTGTACGACGGGCTGGTGTACACCTTCGACCGGCGTGACGGCACGGTGAGCTGCTACGACGCCAAGACCGGCGACGCCAAGTACAGCAAGGAGCGCATCCCGAAGGCCGGGGCGTTCTGGGCCTCCCCGTGGGCGTACGACGGCAAGGTGTTCGCCATCGACGAGACCGGCACCACGCACGTGCTGAAAGCCGGCAGCCAGTTCGAGGTGCTGGGCACCAACACCCTGAGCAAGGACGTGTTCTGGTCGTCCCCGGCGGTGTCCGGCGGGATGGTGGTCATCCGCGGGGTGGACCACCTGTACGGCATCAAGTGACGGCAGGTGAGCCGCGAGGCGCAGACGAGCGCGCTCGTCTGCGCCTCGCGGCTCACCAGTTTGGTCGGTACAACACCCCCACGCTCCCGCGGGGTGTTCGCCATGTCTCGGGTCGCTCTCGCCCTCGCCCTCCTCGCCTGTTCGGTGTCACCCGCCACCACCCCGAACGTGGTCGTCATCCTGGCCGACGACCTCGGCTGGGGCGACCTGAGCGGCAGCGGGAACACCAACCTGAAGACCCCGCACATCGACTCGCTCGCCACCGACGGCGCCACCTTCGAGCGGTTCTTCGTGCAGCCGGTGTGCTCGCCCACGCGGGCGGAGTTCCTGACCGGACGGTATCACACCCGCGGCGGGGTGCGGGACGTGACGAGCGGCGGCGAACGCCTCGACCTGGACGAGACGACGATCGCCGAGTGCTTCAAGAAGGCCGGTTACGCCACCGCCTGCTTCGGCAAGTGGCACAACGGCAGCCAGCACCCGTACCACCCGACCGCCCGCGGGTTCGACGAGTTCTTCGGCTTCACCCACGGCCACCTCGCCCACTACTTCGACAGCACCGACCTGGACCACAACGGCCAACCCGCCACCGGCAAGGGCTACCTGCCGGACGAGATCGCCGGCCGGGCGATCGACTGGTTCGGCACCCAGGCGAAGGCCGGCAAACCGTTCCTCGCCTACCTGGCGTTCAACACCCCGCACTCGCCGATGCAGGTGCCGGACGAGTACTGGGACCGCTTCAAATCGGCTGACCTGAAGCGGAAGGGCCGGCCGGCCGAGAACCTCGACCACACGCGGGCGGCCCTGGCCATGACCGAAAACCTGGACGACAACGTCGGCCGGGTGCTCGACGCCCTCAAGAAACTGAAGCTCGACGCGAACACCCTGGTGCTGTTCTTCAGCGACAACGGGCCGAACGGGGCCCGCTGGGTGGGAGGCATGAAAGGGCAGAAGGGGAGTACCGACGACGGCGGGGTGCGGTCGGTGCTGCACGTGCGGTGGAACGGAGCCGTCAAGCCGGGCACGGTGGTGAAGCCGGTCGCCGGGGCCATCGACCTGATGCCGACGCTGCTCGGCCTGTGCGGGGTGAAAAACGCCGGCACGAAGAGACTCGATGGGGTGGACCTGAGCAAGCAACTGCTGGACGCGAACCCGCCGGCGGTGCCGGAACGGTTCCTGATCCAGACGTGGAACGGCAAGCACTCGGTGCGGTCGGATCGGTATCGGTTGGATGCCACGGGCAAGCTGTTCGACACGACCGCCGACCCCGGTCAGGCAACGGACGTGAGCGCGAAGGAGCCGGGCGTGCTACAGAAACACCAGGACGCGCTCGCGGGGTGGAAGAAGGACGCGCTCGCCGAACTGCCGGCGACGGACGAACGGCCGTTCCCGGTCGGCCACACCGACCGCACCGAACTGCCTGCCCGCGACGGGGTGATGACCGGCGGCATCAAGCGGAGTGCGGCCGCCCCGAACAGCTCGTACTTCACCAACTGGACGAAGGCCGACGACTCCGTGGCGTGGTACGTCGAACTTCCCGAGGCCGGCGACTACGAGCTGATCGTGCAGTACACCTGTGCGAAGGCGGACGTCGGTTCCACGCTGCATGCGAAGCTGGGCGCTTCGAAATGGACGGGCAAGATCGAGAAGGCGGCCGACCCGCAGACGGTGGGCAAGGAGGCCGACCGCGTGCCGCGGCAGGGCGAGTCGTACACCAAGCCGTTCGCGGCGGTGAGTTTGGGGGTCGCCGGGGTGGCGAAGGGGAGCAGCATGCTCACCCTGACGGCGTCGGACGTCAAAGGGGCGCATGTGGCGGACGTCCGCGGCGTGGTGCTGGTGCGGAAGCGGTAGAACCGGCCGGTCGGCGGGCACAGACTTGCTGGAGCCGGGCGCTGCGGGGGCGGGGCCGGCCCGGCGCGCCCCGGCCGGGGGGGGCAACCGGGCGCGTGGCGGCGCCGGGGGGGGGGGGGCCAAACC
>CAYMHO010000409.1:2802-5570 GCA_964390195.1 uncultured Fimbriiglobus sp.
AGCCGGCCTCTGCGTGGCGGGGCCGGACCGGCCTCGCAGAGGCCGGCTGTAGCAACGGGCCGCTTGACTCCGCCGTGCGGTCGGCGACAATACGGCGTTTGATATCCCCCGGAGGCGACATGTCCGTCCCGCGTTCCGCCCGACCGCCCAGGGAATGGCTGCTCCTGCTCATCGCGCTGGCGGTCGTCGGGCTGATCGTCGTGCCCCTCTGGTCGCTCACCCACTCCCCGCAGGAACAACAACAGGCCCTGAGCAAGTGGGACGCCCGGCGGGTCGGCCACCTGCTGATCGGCGTCCCGCAGGCGGTGTGCTACCTGTGTTGCGTGTGGGCCGGGCTGATCCTGGTGCGGCGGTACATGGAGGTGCTGCGGCAGCGGGCGGCGTTCGGGTACGAGCTGCTGCCGACCGACGAGGGCGCGCGGATTCTGCCCGAGGACGCCCGCCCGCTCTCCCGCAAGGTGGACCAGACCGTCTCCCGCCGCGGGCCGAGCATCCTGGCGAACATGATCCGCCTGGGGCTGAACAAGTACGCCATCAGCAAGTCCGGGCCGGACGTGGCCGAGGTGGTCCGCACCCAGGCGGACGTCGAGCAGGCGCGGCAGGTGGCCAGCATGAACACGGTCAACTACCTGGCCTGGGCCATCCCGGCGGTCGGCTTCCTCGGTACGGTGCTGGGGCTGGCCGAAGCCCTCATCGCCCCGGCGAAGGCGGAGGTGAAGGAGGGGCAGACGGCGAACGAGCGGCTGAAGGAGTACACCGAGCAGACGGACGCCTACCTGAGCCAAGTCACGGGGCACCTGGGCAGCGCGTTCGACTGCACGTTCGTGGCGCTGGCCCTCAGCCTGGTGCTCATGTACCTGTTGCACACCGTACAGAAGGCGGAGGAGACGCTCGTCATCGACTGCCAGAACTACTGCCAGGAGCACCTGCTGCTGCGGCTGTACGACCCGCAACCGGAGACGGCGAAGGGATGAGTCTGCCAGGCGATCAGGAGACGCGAATGAGCGTGTCATCAGACGTGCACCGATTCTTCGACGCTAGGGCAGCTTGCTTCGGCGACCCGCACCGACATATTGGCGGCGGCAAGGAGTTCGACGCATTGCCCCGGCCGGACGAATACGTGGCTGTCCCGCCAGCGGTGTTGGAAGCCTGCGGGTTTTACTTCCTGAACGTCCTCCGCCGCGACAACGGCAGTGTCTACGTGTTCCAGGTCAATGCCGAAGGTACGCCGACGTTCGGAGTTCTGGCCACCAGCGACGGGAGCGACGCACACCTCGAGGTGTACGGGGCTGGCGGGGAACCGCTCGGGGCCGCACTGGTGGATCGGTCTGGCCCGACGTTGGTTTGGGCCGACCAAGTGGTCGTCCGAGGCCGAGCTGGGATCGACGGGTTCACCTGACCGGCAGTTGGCCTGAACGGTGGACAACGGGTCGAGTTGACCCAACGCGAGTCAGACGGCCGGTGCGGACTCACCCTACCTGAGGTGCCGATGTTCGGCTTCGGCCTGAAGAAGACCGCCCCGCAATCCGCCGACCGGCACCGGCTGGTCGGGGTGGAGGTGTCGTCGGCGTCGGTGCGGGCGGTGGCCGTGGCGGTCGGCGGGGTGCGGACCCTTCACCTGGACGACCCGAACGAGGAACTGCCGCTGGTCGTCGCCCTCGACCGCCGCCCGGTGCAACTCGGGCACGCCGCCCTCGGCCGGGTGCGGATCGTCCCACACGCCGTCGTCGCCAACTTCCTGCCGCTGGTCGGCACCCAGAACGAGTGGCGGGGCGAGCGGCTCACCCTCACCCCCGACGATGCCCTCGAAGAGTGCCTGAAGGCCGCTCGCCCGGCGCTCGAAGCCGAGGCCGACGCCGCCGGCCTGGTGCTGCCGGGCTATCTGTCCGCCAAGCAGGTGCGGGCAGTGCTGCAAATCGCCACCTCCGCTCGCTGGCCGGTGCGGGGGTCGGCGTCCGCCCCGCTGGCCATCGCCAGCCACCGCGCCCCCGGCCTGACCGCGGCCGTGCCGGGCGTCGATCCGACGGTCATGGTGATCGACGCCGACGACCACGCTATCTCCGCCGCCCTCATCGCCGTCGGCACCGACGAGGTGAAACTGCTCGCGTCCACGGCCGTCCCGAAGACGGGTACCAAAGTGTGGAAGGACCGGCTCATCGACGGCCTCTCCGACCGCTGCGTGCGAACGTGCCGCCGCGACCCGCGGGACTCGGCCGCCGCCGAGCAGGGGCTGTACCTGCAACTGGACGACGCCCTCACCGCCGCCCGCGACGGGCACCGCGTCACCCTCGGCGTGCGGTCCGAGAAGTGGTATCAAGACCTGACCGTCACCCCGGACGAGTTCAAGAACATCTGCGACGCCGTCAACCGTACGGCCATCGACGGGCTGAAGCAGTTCCTGCTCACCGCCCCGCTGGCAGTCCCCCCGCGGGTGGTGTGGCTGACCGCCGCCGCCGGCCGTCTGCCGGGGTTGGCCGCCAAGATCCACAAGAACTCGCCGGAGCAGACGAAGGTGAGCCTGCTGCCGGCGAACGCGGCCGCCGAGGCCGCCGCCGCACTCGTTCACCGCTGGCAGACGGGCCACCTGCCGCGGGTGCATTTGGACGCGAGCATCCCGCACGCCCGCCGGCTGGACGTCGGCCGCGACCCGAGCGCGAAGGCGCTGCCGGCGAACTGAACGAGCCGCGCCCGCCCCGGCGCGGGTTCAATAACCGCAACCACGCCGGCGCGGCGAGGGTGGATAACACCCAGGACACGTTAAAGCGCGC
>CAYMHO010000410.1:0-5532 GCA_964390195.1 uncultured Fimbriiglobus sp.
CACCCGCCCGACCGCGGGGCGTACACCACCGTGTACAACTCGGTGTCCCTGCTCGGCACGTCCTTCGGCCCGTTCGTCGCCAGCCTGATGGTGCCCAACACGCCGGAAACCGAGCCGGTGCAGAACTACCAGGCGTGCGGGTTGGTGGCCTGCGGGTTCGCCCTGGCCGCAGCCGGGCTGTCGTTCGTGGTGAAGCCGGCGAAACAGGGGTAACCGACCGTGGCCAAGCGTCGCCAACTGTTCGACCCGACCGAACTCGCCCGGTATGGCGGCCTGTCGCTGGTCGCGCGGAACGTGGTCGAAGGGTTTCTTTCCGGCATCCACCGCAGCCCGTTCAAGGGGTTCAGCCTGGAGTTCGCCGAACACCGGCAGTATTACCCCGGCGACGAGATCCGTCGCATCGACTGGCGGGCCTACGGCAAGACCGACCGCTACTTCATCAAGGAGTACGAGGACGAGACGAACTTGAAGGCGGTGCTGGTGGTCGATGCGAGCGGCAGTATGGGCTATCAGGGGAAGCAGAAGCTGAGCAAGTTCGCGTTCGCCCAGCAGGTGGCGGCCAGCCTGGCGTACCTGCTGCTGGGGCAGTTGGACGCCGTCGGGCTGCTCACACACGACACCAAACCGCGGCAGTTCATCCCGCCGAAGGCGAGCGGCAAGCACCTGTTCATGCTGCTGCGGGCGCTCGAGCAGACGCAGATCGGCGGGGAAACGAGTCTCGGTGACGTGTGGGACCGGATCGCCGGCCAACACCTGACCCGCCGCGGGCTGGTCATCCTGCTGTCCGACTGCTTCGGAGACATCCCGAGCATCACGCGGGCGCTGCGGCACCTGCGGCACGGCCGGCACGACGTGATCCTGTTCCAGACGCTGGCGCCGGAGGAACTCGACTTCCCGTTCAAGAACCCGACCAAGTTCCGCAGCCTGGAGGTGAAGGGGTACGAGCTGACGGTGGACGCCCGACGGCTGCGGGAGGAGTACCAGCGGAACTTCGAAGAACACCGGCGGCAACTCCGCCGGGTGGCGGAGGAACTGCGGGTCGATTACGTCATGCTGCGGACGGACGAGCCGGTGGACCGGGCACTCGGGGCGTACTTGGCAACACGGTGAACCGGCGGCGTGAGCCGCCTGGGTGAACGTCGGCCCAGGCGGCTCACCAGGAATTCACCGCATCGGCATCAGCTTGAGCGGCTGGATGTCGTCGCGGAAGAAGTGGTCGAGCGCTCGCTTGCTGGCGTCGCCGCTCTCCAGCCCGGCGCGGAAGAAGGCCAGCCGCTGGGCGGACGTGCCGTGGTTGAACGACTCCGGGTTGACCGTCCCCCGCCCCCGCTTCTGCAACGTGTCGTCGCCGATCGCCTTGGCCGAGGCGAACGCCGCTTCCACGTCCCCCGGTTGGATCACCCGGTACTTCTTGTCGGCGTGGTGCGCCCACACCCCGGCCAGGTAGTCGGCCTGCAACTCCAACCGGATGCCGGCGTTCTCCCCCTCCCGCCGCTCGAAGTCCTTCAGCCGCGCGTTGTACCCGAGCAGGTTCTGGACGTGGTGCCCGACCTCGTGGGTGATCACGTACGCCTTCGAGAAGTCCTTCGCCGACCCCTTCAACTGCTTCTCCAGTTGGTCGAAGAAGGACGGGTCGAGGTACACCTTCTGGTCGGCCGGGCAGTAGAACGGGCCGATGCCCGAGTTGGCCAGCCCGCACCCGGTGCGGATGTCGCCCTGGAACAGCCGCATCTCCGGTTCGACGTAACCCTTGCCGTACTCCTTGCGGAACTGCTCCCTCCACACCGCGTTCGACGAGCCGAGGATTTTCTCGCTGAACTCCTTCGCCCCGTCTTGGGGCGGCGGGGTGCTGGGGCCGTCGTCCTGCTGTTGGGCCACCTGCTGGCCGCCACCCAACAGCACCTGCAGGAACCGCTGGACGTCCGGGCTGATGATGCCGAACGCCCCGAGCAGGACGATGACCAGACCGCCGATGCCCCCGCCGATCATCATCTTCCGACCACCACGGCCCCGCTCGTCGCTCACGTTCCCGCGGTCGTTGATGTTGCTCAGGTCCATGACGTGATCCTGGTGGTCAGGGGCATGCGGCCGCGAACCCGTACACGAGGGCGAGCGCCGCGAACAGCACCGTCAGGGTATGGTAGCCGGTTTTCAGCCACCACGCGGTCAGATACGGCTTGGCGTCGAACACCGGCTGCAACGCCACCCGCACCCCCCAGAAGGCGGCGACGAACCCGCACACGCAGCGGGCAAGAAGCGTGCCGGCGGCCAACTCGTCCGCGAGAAACAAGCTGCCCACCCCGAACGCCACGATGCACCCGACGATGTACCCGCCGTAGGTCCAGTACATCTGGGCGTGCAGCTTCGGCAAGCTCGCCAGATCGCGCTTCCAGTTCAGGCGGAATGGCACCAGGGCGGAGGCGATGAGTATGGACAGTTGAGCCGCCCCGGCCAGGCGGAGGAGGAGGGGCAGGTGTTCACGCATGGCAGCTCCAATAGCCGGCCAATGTGAGGCCGGTCCGGACCGGCCTCACATTGGCCGGCTACAGTGTGATGGAATCCAGCATCGGCACCACCACCGTTAGCACGAACGGCGGGTGGAACAGGCCGAACGCCGGGGCGAGCAGCACCACCGCCGTCAGCAGCCGACTGGTGCCGATCTCGCGCTCCAACAGCAACCCGCCGCCCTGGATCAGGAAGTACAGCGTCGGCCAGCCGTACCCGCCGCCGGCCGGGATCGAGATGACCACATCGTGAACCACCCCGCTGAACACGAACCCGACCGCCACCGCCCACTTCGCCCCGATCCGTGAAGCCAGCGGGGCGAACAGGAACCGGTGCGTCAGGTCGCGGAAGGCGGTGTTCCACCGCCGGCCCCAGAACTCGCTCAGCGAGCGGGACAGGATCGGCCAGTGCATCAGCGGCTTGGCGTCGCGGCCGACCGTTCGCCAGAAGCAGCTCAACAGGTGGAAGGTCCCGAAGTGCAGCACGAAGATCAGCCCGACCATGCCCGCCCACCCGCGGAGCAGGGGCAGTTCGCGGAACACCGTCGAGAGCACCAGCAGGGCAACGCCCACGGCGGTTTTCGCCGCCGCGAACAGCCACTCGGTCGGTTTCGGGCGTTTCTTGGCGGGAAGCGGGGTCGAACTGAGGAAGGCAGAGGCGTCGAGGCCCGGCCAGCCGAACAGGTACGCGAGATGGAGCCACGCCGGGGCGGCGATGGGGCTACGTCGCCACGTCAGCCACTTGCACCCGGCGAAGATGGCGGCGGCCACCGCCCACATCGTCACCCACGCCGGCCACTCCCAGTACACGCCGTGCGCGAGGACCGCCGGCGGCAGCAGCAACAGGGGCAGCCAGCCGCGGACGCGGGAGCGGGCGGTCGGTTTCATATCCGTTCAACCGCCCGCTCGTGGCTGGGATAACAGCCCGCTGCTGTAGATGGAGTCTGTAACCCCGCTGTAGCCGGCCTCTCAGAGGCCGGCTACAGCGGAGCGGCTCACACCCCGGCGTCGGCAGCGGCGTGCTTCTTCAAGTCGTCCAGGTCGACGAACTCGAGGGCCGAGATGTGCGTTGCTTCCAGCACCACCGGGCAGGCGGCGCCGGCTTCGAGGGATTGCTTCCACCGCGTGACGCACACGCACCAGCGGTCGCCGGGCTGTAGACCGGGGAAGCCGTAGTACGGCACTGGGGTGGACAGGTCGTTGCCGATCGTCCGCTGGTGGGCGAGGAAATCGGCCGTCACCTGGCAGCACACCAGGTGCAGGCCGTGGTCGTCCTCGCCGGTGTTACAACAGCCGTCGCGGTAGAAGCCGGTGAGCGGTTTCATCGAACACGTCTTGAGCGGCTTGCCAAGGACGTTGGTGGCGGGCACGGTGCGACTCCGGTGCGGGGCGGGGTTGCCGTCATGATAGGCCGGAGGGGCGTCGCGGGTGTGGAGCGGGACGTGCGGATGTGAGCACCCGCCGCACCACCGCGTGAACCTGAGGGTGGGCCATCATCCACGTGTGCCACGCGGGCACCAGGTGGGTGTCGGCGCCGGACAGTTCGGTCTCGCTCACGCTCACGACGCCGTCGTTCGGGTCACTCCCGAACGGGCTGAACTTGCCCACCGGACCGGCGGTGCCGGCGATGACGGTGCAAGGCACGGAGGCCGCGGGAAGCCGCTCGTACTCGGCCGGGTGTGCGAGGAACCGCCCGCAGGTGCCGAACAGCCAGCGGAACGGCCGCCACTTCCACACCCGCGCCGCCAGCCGGGGCGGGTGGTTCGGCGTCCCGAGCATGACCAGACGTTCGGGCGGCACTCCCACACGCGGCAACGCCATCCGCGTCAGAATGCCGCCGAGCGAGTGGGCGACAACGAACTGTGGGCGAACCCGGTTCAACGTCCGCACCAGCCGTAGCACGATGCGGTCGAACGGTTCGAGGGTGCAGGAGTGTGCGAAGAAGTGGGTCCGCAGGCCCGCCCGCCGGACGACTCCGGCGAGCGGGTACATGGAAACGGGCGTGCGGCCGAGGCCGTGGACGAGCAGGGCGTTGTTCACTCGGTCAGCTCGGCAGAAGGTCTTTCACCGCTTCCTGCTCCTCTTGCAACTCCTTCAGCGTCTTGGCGAACGCCGCCTTGCCGAACTCGTCGTGCGTCAGCCCTTCCACCACCTTCCAGTTGCCGCCGCTCGTCGTCACAGGGTAGCCGAACACCAGCCCCTTCGGCACCCCATACTCGCCGTTGCTCACCACCGCCGCACTGGTCCAGTCGCCGCCTTTCGTGCCGTTCACGAACGCCTTGACGTGGTCGATCGCCCCGTTCGCCGCCGAGAAGGAGGACGATACGCCGGTCTTGTCGATGATGAACTTGCCCCGCTCTTGGGTGGCCGGCACGAAAGTCCCTTCCAGCCACGCCCGGTCGGTGATGACCTCGGTCGCCTTCTTGCCGCCGATCTTGGCGTTGGTGAAGTCGGGGAACTGGGTGTTCGAGTGGTTGCCCCAGATGGTCATGTTCGTCACCGTCTCGCACGCCACGCCGGCTTTCAGCGCTAGCGCCGCGACAGCCCGGTTGTGGTCCAGCCGGGTCATGGCGTGCCAGCGGTCGGCCGGCACCGATTGCCCGTTACGGAAGGCGACGAGGCAGTTGGTGTTGCACGGGTTGCCGACCACCAGAATCCGCACGTCGCTCGCGGCGTTCTCGGCGATCGCCTTCCCCTGACCGACGAAGATCTTGCCGTTGTTCACCAGCAGGTCTTTCCGCTGCATCCCCGGCCCCCGCGGGGCGGCCCCCACCAGCAGCGCCCAGTTGATCCCGCTGAACGCCTTCTTCGGGTCGTCGGTAACGACCACGTCTTGCAGGGTGGGGAACCCGCAGTCGATCAGTTCGTACCCGACGCCTTCCAGGGTGGGCATCGCTTTCGGCGCGACGCTGACCGGCACTTCGAGCAGGTGGAGGATGACCTTGGTGTTCGGGCCGAACACCTCGCCGGACGCCAGCCGCAGGACGAGGCTGTTGGCGACCCGGCCGGCGGCCCCGGTGACGGCGAC
>CAYMHO010000411.1:0-949 GCA_964390195.1 uncultured Fimbriiglobus sp.
GGGGGGGGGGGGGGCTTGTGTTGTGTACCGGGGGGGGGTATGGGTGGGGGGAACCGTACGGGGGCCGGGGGTTTGCCCGGGGCCCCGCCGGGCTGGTCACTTCGACGCCTTCTGCTCGGCCTTCGGCTCGGTCCTGGTGTCCGCCTTGGTGTCCCCCTTGCCCCACTTGGCGTGGTCCCACAGGTCCTGGGTGTCGTTGGCGGCCGCCACCGTCTGCTCGATGTGCTCGCGGAGCAGCTTGGGGGTGATGCCGCGGTTGTCAACGGTGCGGGCCAGGAAGATCGCCTTCGACGTCGGGTTCATGCGGAACTGCACCCGCCCGCCGTCCAGGAGCCCGTCGTTCTGCTGGAGCAGCTTCATCAGCCTGGGGGCGTCGGCCAGGGCGGCGTCGGTCGGCACCCCCAGGTTGACGAAGGAGAGGAGCGTCTCCCCGTTGTTCCCCAGGTTGACGTTCATCGGGCAGTCGAAGTTGCCCCGCGTCACCTTGATCCGCACCCGCTTCACCGCGTCCCCCGGCTGGGGCGGGCGGGTGACCTCGTACCCCAGGTCCTCGATCATCTTCACCAGGTCGTCGTCGGTCAACTTCTTGCCCGCCGGGGTGGCGGGGGCCGTCTTGGCGGCGGCCGGGGCGGTCGGCTCGTCGGCCCGCACGCCGGCGGCACCGATCATCAGGGTGGTGGCGGTCAGCGCGGCCAGCAGGGGAATCGTCCGCATCGCAGCTCTCCGGTTGGTTGACCCCTCGCGGTGTTGGTTCGGGTTCGTCTTGCGGGTGGGGTCAGTGTCCCGCGTCACACCCACCTGAGCGGCGGACGCGGGAGCCGGGGGGCGGGGGAAAACGAAAAATGTTCGCCGGGAGCGTGGGCGCGGGCCCGGGGGGCCCGCCCCCCCCCACCCCGCCAGAACGCGCCAAGCGGTGTGGGCCCCCCCCTAACCCCTGTATAACCTCCAC
>CAYMHO010000411.1:959-5516 GCA_964390195.1 uncultured Fimbriiglobus sp.
CGGCTCCCCCCCCAGGGGCGGGGGGGCGGGGGGCGGGGGGGGGGGGGTCAAACCAAAAATTGTGCCCCGGGCGGGTGCGCGGGGCCGGGGGGCCCCGCCCCCCCGCTCCCGGCGATGACGGCGAATCGAGGTGTCGCCCGACCCTTACCCCTTTTCTTCCGTCCACACGCTGATGCCGAACCCGTTCAGGTCGATGTCCTCGCCCTTCTCGCTGTCGGCCGGGCCGCCGCGGTCGAGGGCCAGCCGCAGGTACACCCAGAAGCACGCCTGCTCGCCCTGCAGGTCGTACCCGTCCACGTCCACGTCCGACTCGATCATCCACCGCCAACTGCGGCGGTCGGTGCCGGCCTCGCTGGCCTCCTCCTGCCACCCCTTCAGCACCCGCTCCATCCCCTGCACCGCCGCCTTCCACCCCTTGGCGTCCTCGACGTACACCCGCAGTTCGTCCGGCTGGGTGTCCAGTTCGACCCCCGGTGCGGTCTTGACGGCGTCGAACAGCCGGTGCTCCAGCGCCGAGCACCGCCACGGCGACCACAGGTGGAAGGTCACCCCGGCGGCGTCCATCGTCAGCCCGTACAGATCGACCAGCATGGCGGGCGGCTCCTACGACTTGTTAGCCCGACGCGCCAGCGAGGGGCGAATCACCGTTCCCAGAAGTGGCTTGCCCCTCGCTGGCGCGTCGGGCTAACAGGTCGCGGGAGCCGTCACAACTTCATCTGCGTCCCCGGCGGGATGGTGCCCTTCTTCAGCCCCTCCTCGAAGTCGGCGATGAACCCTTCGAGCACCCGCTTGCTGCTGGCGCGGGCGAGCGGCCCCATCTTGTCGATGAACAGGGTGCCGTTCAGGTGGTCGATCTCGTGCTGCCAGATGCGGGCGGCCAGGTCCGAGCAGACCATCTGGTGCAGCTTGCCGTCCAGGCCGTAGAACTGGGCCGTCACCGTCTTGAACCGGCGGATGTCCTGGTACAAGTCGGGGAAGCTGAGACACCCCTCGCGGTCCTTGATCGCCCCCTTGCTGTCCACGATGACGGGGTTGATGGCGACCAACTCGGCCTCTTTCTCGTTCGGGTCGCCGGCGAAGTTGATGACGATCATCTGGTAGTCGAGGGCCACCTGCGGGGCGGCCAGGCCCAACCCCTCGGCCTTGTACATCAACTCCAGCATCTGGGCGGCGGCCGTCCGCACGCCCTCGTCGAGGGTGGTGAGCGGGCGGCACTTGGCCCGCAGCGCCGGGTGCGGGTACTTCACGATCTTCAAAGTCATCGGTTCACGTCTCGGGAGTCCGGAGGGCAATTATACCACCGCGGCGGCTCCCTTTCCCCGTGACACCCCCGCCCGGTTCCGGTACCCTACACTTCCTGCCGGTGTGTCACGTTGGCGTCCGCTCTCCCGAATCGGTGTGCCCCATGCGTGTGACCGTCTCCGTCGGCGTGATGTTGCTCGCCCTGCCCGTGTTCGCCGCCGACCCCGTCCGCTTCAACCGCGACGTGAAACCCATCCTGGCCGAGAACTGCTACGGCTGCCACGGGGCGGGCAAGCAGAAGGGCGGGCTGCGGCTGGACAGTTTCGAAGCGGCCACCGCCAAGAACAAGAAGAGTGACGTGGCCGCGGTGGTGCCGAAGAAGCCGGCCGACAGCGAGGCCGTCAAACGCGTCTTGAGCACCGACGCCAAAGAGGTGATGCCCCCGCCGGACAGCCACAAGAAGCTGACCGACGCCCAGAAGCAGGTGCTGAAACGCTGGGTGGAAGAGGGGGCGGTGTACGAGCAGCACTGGTCGTTCACCCCGCTGGTCACGCCGCCGGTGCCGCAGGGGGCGGCCAACCCGGTTGACGCCTTCTTGAACGAAGCGCTCGCCAAGAAGGGCCTCACCCCCAACCCCGAGGCCGACAAGCCGACCCTCATCCGGCGGGTGGCGTTCACCCTGACCGGCCTGCCGCCGACGCCGAAGGAGGTGGACGAGTTCATCGCCGACACCAAACCCGGCGCCTACGAGCGGATGGTGGAGCGGTACTTCGCCAGCCCGCACCACGGCGAGGAGATGGCCAAGCACTGGCTCGACTTGGCCCGCTACGCCGACACGCACGGCCTGCACCTGGACAACGAGCGGGGCCTGTGGCCGTACCGCGACTGGGTGACGAAGGCGTTCAACACGAACATGAAGTTCGACCAGTTCACCGTCGAGCAACTGGCCGGCGACCTGCTGCCGAACCCGACCAAGGAGGAGTTGGTGGCGACCGGGTTCAACCGCTGCAACGTGAGCACCGGCGAGGGCGGGAGCATCACGGAGGAGTGGTACTTCCGCAACGCCATCGACCGGGCGGCGGTGGCGTCCGAGACGTGGCTCGGGCTGACCGCCGGGTGCGCCACCTGCCACGACCACAAGTTCGACCCGATCTCGCAGAAGGAGTTCTACTCGCTGTACGCCTTCTTCTACTCGGCCGCCGGGTCGCCGCTCGACGGCAACCAACTCTACCACGAGCCGAGCGTGAAGCTGGCCACGCCCGTGCAGGAGAAGGGGCTTGCCGACTTCGACCGCCGACTGAGAACCGTGGACGCGGCGATCGCGAAGGTGAAGTACATCGACCCCGCCGCGGTGGCGGCACTGGCCGGCGGGGGGCTGCAACCGGAGGTCACTGACATCGGGTTGTCGTTCACCGCGTGGGTGGCCGCCCGCGGCGGGCCGGACAAGGCGAAGCTGCCCAAGCCGGTCGCCGACACCTTCAACGCGCTGGGGAAAGACAAGCAGCCCGACCCGAACCAGACGAAACTGCTCCGCGACCACTACCTGCGGGCGGTCTGCCTGACCACCGCGGACGTGCTCGGCCCGCTGCAAACGCAGAAGGAGGCGATCACCGCCGAGCGGCAGAAGCTGGACGCGAGCATCCCGTCGTCCATGGTCTTCCGCGACGGTGCCGTGCGTCAGGCCCACGTGATGGCCCGCGGGGATTACACCAAGCCGGGGGACAAGGTGGAGCCGGGCACGCCGGCCGTGTTCCCGAAGCTCGACGCGAAGGGACGAGCCACCCGCCTCGACTTCGCCCGCTGGCTGGTGCGGCCCGACCACCCGCTGACGGCCCGCGTGTACGTCAACCGCCTGTGGCAGATCGCCTTCGGCGTCGGGCTGGTGAAGACGAGCAGCGACTTCGGCATCCAGGGCGAACCGCCGGTGAATCCCGAATTGCTCGACTGGCTGGCGGCCGACTTCCGCGGCACCTGGGACGTGCGGGCCACCCTGCGGCGGATGATCCTGTCGGACGCCTTCCGCCGGAGTGCCAAAGCCACCCCGAGCCTGCTGAACGTCGACCCGGACAACCGCCTGCTCGCCCGCGGCCCGCGGCTGCGGTTGGACGCCGAGCAGATCCGCGACAACGCACTGTCAGTGAGCGGGCTGCTGCACCTGACCGTCGGCGGCAAAGGGGTGAAGCCGTACCAGCCGGACAACATCTGGGAGCCGGTCGCGTTCACCGGGTCGAACACCCAGTTCTACAAGCGGGACAACGGCACCGACCTGTACCGGCGGACGATGTACACCTTCTACAAGCGGACCGCCCCCGCCCCGTACATGGTGAACCTGGACGCCCCCAACCGCGAACAGCCGTGCCCCAAACGGGACCGCAGCAACACCCCGCTGCAAGCGTTGCAGTTGCTGAACGACATCCAGCACGTCGAGGCGGCCCGCATCCTGGCCGAGCGAATCGTGACGGAAGGCGGGGCGACGGCCGACGACCGGGTGAAGTTCACCTTCAAGCTGCTGCTGTCGCGCCCGCCGAGCGACAAGGAACTGGGCATCGTGACGGGAGAGTTGGCGAAGCACCAGGAGCGGTACACGAAGAAGCCGGACGACGCGGCGAAGCTACTGGCCATCGGCGAGCGGAAGGCGAACCCGAAGCTAAAAGCGGACGAGGTGGCGGCGTGGACGCTGGTGGCGTCAATGCTGCTGAACCTGGACGAGACGCTGACGCGGAACTGACGTGTTCTGCTCGCTCCGCGAGCGGCCTGTTTTCAAACCCCGCTCGCGGAGCGAGCAGAACACTTGGAGACCCCAATGTCCCCCCTCCTCGAACGCCTGCAACACCTCTCCCGCCGGCAGTTTTTCGGCACCTCCGGGCTGAGCTGCGGCGGCATCGCCATGGCCCTGCTCGGCCAGCAAGCCGGGGCGAAGGAATCGGCCCCCCGCCGCGAACACCCGGCCCTGCCCGGCTTCCCGCACCACAAGCCGAAGGCGAAGGCGATCATCTATTTGCACATGAACGGCGCCCCGAGTCAGATCGACACCTGGGACTACAAGCCGAAACTCGTTGATCACCTGGGCAAAGACCTGCCCGAGAGCGTGCGGCAGGGCCAGCGGCTCACCACCATGACCAGCGGGCAGGGCAAGTTCCCGGTCGCCCCGAGCAAGTTCAAGTTCGAGCAGAGCGGCAAGTGCGGCACCTGGGCGAACCCGGAGCTGTTCCCGTACACGTCCAAGATGGTGGACGACATCTGCCTGATCCGCAGCGTCCACACCAACGCCATCAACCACGACCCCGCCTGCACGTTCGTGATGACCGGCAGCGA
>CAYMHO010000412.1:0-5512 GCA_964390195.1 uncultured Fimbriiglobus sp.
CGCCGGTGTCCTTGCTCACCCCTTTCTCGAACGTGAACCAGGTGCCGGTCGGGTCGGCGGCGGCCGGGGTCGGTTCTCCGAGGACGGCGCACAGGTCGAGAAAGTGTTCCTGGCAGGCGGCGCGTTCCTTCAGGTCGGCCGGCTTCCACTTGGCGATGAACTGCAGCGGGGTCATGGGCGGACCGTCCGAAGGGGTGCCGGATGAGTCTATCCGACGCCGGTGCGAACGCCACCCCCGTTGCGGTGCGGGGGCGATCTCGGTGCTTCCGCCGGGCGGTCAGATTCGCCGTAAGTCCTTGCCGGGTATGGGACGTTTAAGCCGCAGTGAACGGTTTTTTGGTCCGGTGGGGGAGGTGTCTTAAACAATCCGCCGCGTCACGCCGGGCGTTCGGCCACCGCCAGCATGCAGTCGCTCTGGCCCAGGGTGTACGCCAGCCACGCCGCCAGCTTCGCCGCCGGCTTCCACAAGAAGAGCTTGTCCAGCCAGTCGGCCAGCGGCGTGCCCGCCGCCATCCGGGCGCTCGCCCGCAGCCAGTCCGAGTGCCGCACCCCGCGCGTTTCGAGCACCCGCAGCCCGGCCGTTTGCAGCATCATCCCGAGCGTGGTCGGGGTGAAGTGCGTCAGGTGCCGCGGCAGGTCCAGCCCGAACCAGCTCTCGGCGTACCGGCGGAACGCCCAACTGTCGATGTTCGGGCAGGCCACCACCAGCCGCCCGCCGGGGACGAGCAGGTGGTACGCCTCGCGGAGGACGGCCAGCGGGTCGTGGACGTGCTCCAGCGAGTGCCACATGGTGATCACTTCGAACGAACTGGGCGTCAACTCCGGGTGCGGGAGCGAGCCGACGAACGCCCGCAGGTTCAGGTCTTTGGTGACGGCCCGCACGGCGGCGGGGGAGTTGTCCAGGCCGGTGACAGCCCACCCTTCATCCGCCATCCGCTTCAGAAAGCTGCCGCCGCCGCAGCCGAAGTCGAGCATTCGTCCCACGCCCGGCCACGGCAGGGCGCCCCGCCGCTCGGCGGTGGGCCGGCCGAGCAGCCGCTCGAACGGGTGCGGCTTGCGGGCGTGGGTGTGCTTGCGGGGGCGGTGCGGGCGGTAGTCGGCCGGGTAGAAGCGGTGGATCTCGTCGGCGTCCGGGCGGGGGTTGGTGTAGACGAGCCGGCACTGCTTGCAGCGGACGACGAGGAAGCGGCGGGCGGTTTCGCCGGGGGTGGGGGTGGGGTCGGCGGCTTCGAACAGGGGTTCGTCGTCGGCGGCGGTGCAGAGGGGGCAGGGGGAGTCGTCCCACCGCAGGCCGGGGGCGGCATCGGCGGGCGAGTCGGCGACGGCGGCGCGGGGGAGCATTCGGCGGCCCTTCCGTGGCCGGTGAGGGAACGGGTGGGACAGGGTACCGGGCGACGACGGGGGGCGTCAACGGCAAGCGGAACCCGCCGCCACTCCACCTTGCCCCGCTTCCCCCGCAAGGCTATAACCCCGCTGCTTCTGCGACCGACCGCCGCGGGCCGACAATGCGTAACTTCCTTCGCGTGCTCCGTATGTCCTGGACGTACCGCACGCGGCTCATCATTTCGCTCGTCGCCGCGCTCCTCGCCTCGGTGTGCTGGAGCCTGAACATCTCGGCGGCGTACCCCATCCTGAAGGTGCTCACCCAGGGGGAGAGCCTGCACACCTGGGCGCAGCAGCAGATCGACCACTACGAGAAGGAAGGGAGCGACGCCAAACGCCTGGAGAAGCAGGAGCGGTTGCGGGCGGAGAAGGCCGAACTGGACGCCAACCCGGACGCCCCCGACCGCGAGAACACCCTGCGGCGGAACGCCGCCGAGCAGGCCCGCATCGGCAAGGAGCAGGCCGAGGCGAACGAGAAGGCGGCCCGCTACCGCTGGCTGAAGAACACCATCATCCACGTGCTGCCGGACAGCGCCTTCCAGACGTTCGGCTGGATCATCGCCGCCCTGGTCATCGGCATCGCCGTCAAAGGGCTGTTCGAGTTCATCCAGGAGTCGTTCGTCGGGGTGGTGGTGCAGCGCACCCTGTTCGACTTCCGCAACCAATTTTTCCGCCGCGGGCTGCACCAGGACTTGAAGCAGCTCGGCGAGACCGGCCCGTCCGAGCTGATGGCCCGCATGACGAACGACGTCGAGCAGCTCGGCACCGGCATGAAGATGCTGTACGGGCGGGTGATGCTCGAACCGCTGAAGATTCTGGTGTCGGTGGTGTGCGCGTGCGCCATCAGTTGGCAACTGACGCTCATGTTCGTGGTGGTGGTGGCGTTCGCCGTGCTCGCCCTGAACCGGGTGAGCAAAACCATGAAGCGTGCCGCCCGCAAGGTGCTGGAGCGGATGAGCGAACTCTACCGCGTACTGCGGGAGGCGTTCGACGGGCTGCGGCTGGTGAAGGCGTTCACCGGCGAGAGCCGCGAGCGGCGGCGGTTCCGGGCGGCCAACCAGGACTACTACAAGCGGACGGTGCGGGTGATCAACATCGACGCCGCCATCGGGCCGGTGCTGGAGACGCTCGGCGTGCTGGCCGTCGGGCTGGTGCTGCTGGCCGGGGCGTACCTGGTGCTGGCCAAGCGGACGGACATGTTCGGCGTCCACATGCTGAGCGAGCCGATCGGCCCGGAGGCGCTGCTCACCCTGTACCTGCTGCTGGCCACCATCGCCGACCCGGTGCGGAAGCTGAGCAGCGTCTGGACGAAGACGCAGTCGAGCATCGTGGCGGCCGACCGCATCTTCGCCCTGTACGACCGCGTGCCGGCCGTCGGGGCGAACGCCGACGGGCCGGTGGTGCCGAAGCACGGGCAGAGCATCGTCTTTCAGAACGTGTGCTTCAGCTACACCCCCGGCCGGGCGGCCCTGAGCGACGTGACGCTCGAGGTGACGGCCGGCGAGACAGTAGCGCTGGTCGGCCCGAACGGGTGCGGCAAGAGCACGCTGCTCGGGCTGCTCCCGCGGTTCTACGACCCCGACCACGGCGAGATCCTGATCGACGGCGTCTCACTGCGGTCGGCGAACCTCCGGAGCCTGCGGAAGCAGATCGGGCTGGTGACGCAGGACACCCAACTGTTCGACGACACCATCTTCACCAACATCGCGTTCGGTCGACCGGCGGCGACACAAGAAGAGGTGGAAGAAGCGGCGAAGGCGGCGCACGCCCACGAGTTCATCGTCGGTCTGCCGCAGGGGTACCAGACCCGCACCGGCGACATGGCGGCCAGCCGGCTGAGCGGCGGGCAGAAGCAGCGGCTTGCTCTGGCACGGGCGATCCTCCGCGACCCGCGGATTCTGATCCTGGACGAGTTCACCAGTCAGATCGACGGCGAGAGCGAGGCGATCATCCACGAGGCTCTGCGGACGTTCGTCCGCGGCCGCACCACGTTCGTGATCACGCACCGCCGCAGCACGCTGGAATTGGCCGACCGCATCATCGTGATGGACGGCGGGCGGATCGTGGCCACCGGCACGCACACCGAACTGCTGCTGAGCAGCAGCACCTACCGCCGCCTGTACGACACCGAGCCGGCCGAGAGCCGCAACGAGAACGGCGGGGCACAGGTGGGAGCCACTTCACCTCCGGCTGTCCCGCCACCCCCACCCCAACCGCGGGTGACGACGACCGAGACCGCTGACGAGGAAGGTCCCCAAGATGCCCCGCCTCCAGCGGTGAAGCTTAACCCCACGCAAAAAAAACTGGCTGGGTGACGGTGCAAGGCGGAAGGTTGCCTGTCGAGGTTCGCTGCTGAGGCCACCTGCTTGGCCAACCTGACACGTCGCTCGGTTCCCCGAGGAAGTGAGATGGCAAGCCCGCCTGTCCTGCGAGCCGTCCAGCAATCTCTCGACTGGCTCGAACGCGGGAGAATCACCGAGCAGGAAGCCACTCAGCGTCTGGGTTTCGTGTTCTCCAACAACGACATCGACGGCATTTTCGACGCCACCTCTCCTGAACACCATCCGCTCCTCCATGCCGCACACCTCGCGTCACTCCAACGGATTGCGGACGAGGAATGTCTCCAGCCGGAAGCGTCTCCGTTCGACGACATCAGCCGCGAATATCACGCGCGGGTGGCGGAGTTCCTCTTGAAGCCGGCTCCGGGAGAACCGCGACTGCCGGAGTTCACCGCAGTTTGCTTGCCGTCATTCCAGCCCGAGTCAGCGGTGCGGCTGGTTCGCTCGAACAAGGGCTTGCGCGCCGTTCGAGAACCGTCTCTGGTACTCGTGAATGCAAACGAAGCCATTTGGGGTTCGACGGCACCGTCGATCGAGACGACACACCACACGCGCGGTATTCCCGACGGGTTGGCGACCAGGCTGGAAACACTGTGGGAACGGATGCTGCTCTCGACGCGGGCATCCCGGCACGTCGGCATGGGGCTCGATGGGGTGACGTACCATTTCACCTTCAGGCACAAATCCGGGCAAACGTGGTCGCCGCGACCCGAAACCCGTGCCGGGCGGTTCGTCGAAGTTGCCCGCACCCTCGCGCGGTATATCGCGGCCGAAGAGTCCACACGCTCGGCGATCGAGGGAGAATTGCTGGCTCAATTGGAATGGTTCAAGGTCTGAATTGGCCCGCACGAGCAGCAGGTCCACTCGATCGTCTTCGCCGCGAGCGTGCGAGCGGGAGTGAACCGCTCGCACGCTCACGGCGAACATCAACACGTTACCCCAGTAGGGCCGTCACCGCTTCGCCCTTCACCAGCTCCCGCGGCTGGTTCAGGTGGTTGTACACGATGGTGTCCGGCTTGATGCCGACCGCGTGGTACACGGTCGCCAGCAGTTCGGTCGGGTGGACCGCCCCCTCCAGCGGCGCACTCCCCGTCTTGTCGCTCTTGCCGTGGACGTACCCCTTCTTCACCCCGCCGCCGGCGATCACCGCCGAGTAGCAGTACGGCCAGTGGTCGCGGCCGTCGTCGCTGTTCTGGTTGCCGCTGGTGCTGACGCCCCGTCGCGGGCTGCGGCCGAACTCGCCCACCGCGATCACCAGCGTTTCTTCGAGCATGCCGCGGTCGCTCAGGTCCTGGATGAGCGCCGACAGCCCCTTGTCGAGCATCGGGGCGGCCTGCGTCTTCATCCGCGTGCTCAGGCCGGTGTGAACGTCCCACGAGTGGTTGTCGGAGTTCGCCACCTTCGGCCAGTTCACCTCCACGAAGCGGGTGCCCGCCTCCACCAGCCGGCGGGCGAGTAGGCAGCACTGGCCGAACGTGTTCTTGCCGTACCTCTCGCGGAGCTTGTCGTCCTCCTTCTTCAGGTCGAACGCCTCCTTCGCCCGCCCGCTGGTCACCAGCCCGAGCGCCTTCCCGTAGTACGAGTCGAGGTCGTACTTGCTGACGGCCTGGTCGATGTCCGTCATCCCCTTGGCCACCGTTTCGCGGAGGGTGGCCCGCCGCTCCATGCGGGCGGTGCTCAGCTCGTCCCGCAGCAGCAGGTCGTCCACCTTCACCTTGTCCATCTTGGCCATGTCCATGTCGTCGCCGGTCGGGTAGAGCAGGTACGGGTCGTACGCCTTACCCAGGAAC
>CAYMHO010000413.1:0-5447 GCA_964390195.1 uncultured Fimbriiglobus sp.
TTGTCGTCGTAGTTGGCCAGGCTGTTCAGGAAGCCGATGAACGTCTCCTGCACGGTGTCGTCGGTGCTCGCGTGGTCCCGCAGCCGCCGCCGCACGTACGCCCGCAGCCGCCCCTCGTACCGGTGGACCAACTCCTCCCAGGCGGTGTCGGCCTTCGCCCCGCCGCCCTTGATCAGTTGCACCAGCAGTCGGTCCGAATCGCCGGTCATGACGGCCCTCGGATGAAAGGGGACGCGGGTATTGTAGCATCGACAGGACGGGGGGTATGATCGAGCTGAAACCGATGCCGAGGCCGCCATGTGGGTCCGCTCCCTGCTCGCCAGTGTTGTCTTCACCTCTGCCGCTGTTGCCGCCCCGGTGCCCACCCGCCTGGTGCTCGCCACCGAACAGGCAGCCGAGTTCGACCGCCTGTGGGACGCCTGCCAGGAGAATGACGGCGACCGTGCCCACCTCTATCTGCGGTTGATCGCCGAACCGGACGCCGCCACCGCCTACCTGACGGCCAAACTGCCGCCGATGGAACTGGGCGAACGGGAAGCGAAGCAGCTGCTCGCCGACCTAGACAGCGAGGACGAGAAGGTGTGGAAGGGGGCGTATCGTGCGCTGGTGGTCCGGGACATCCGACTGGCGATGACACCGACTGCGGCGTGGGTGTTGGCCAGCAGCGAGCGGCAGCGAATGCGATTCACCGGGCTGCTGTGCGGGTTTGCCGGGCCGGACGAATTGCCATCTCGGGGTGTGCTCCCGGCGCAAGGGGTCCTCTGTGAACTCGAAGTGAAAAAGCTCGACCTCCTTGAGGCCGCGATGACCTGGAACAAAGACGGGCGGGAGGTGGTGCGGTCACGGTTCATCCGCGTCGGCTACGCCGAGGAAATGGAAACGAAATGGCCGCTCCCGCCGGCAATACGGGCCGGCACCGCGGTGGCTGCGCTGGAGCGGTTCGGCACCCCGCTCGCCAAGAAGCACCTGCAAGCTCTGGCCGAAGGAGACGAGGCCGGCCACGCGACGAAAGCGGCGAAGGCGGCGCTCAAGCGGATGAAGGCCGACCCGCCCAAACTGACCCCGCCGGCAGACCTGTGGAAGGCCGAACACGGCGGATGGGGATGGCCGGAAGTGCTGAGCCAGTTGCTCGCCCAGCCGAAGGAAACGGTGGCGTTCCTGAAGGACAAACTGAAGCCGCTGATGCTCACCGAGAAGCAGGCGAAGGCGCTGCTGGCGAAACTGTTCAGTGACGATGAGAGGGAGTGGAAGGCGGCGCTGGAGGAACTGATGACATTCGACCTACGGCTGGCGATGACCGCGAAGGACGCCTGGAAGCTGGCAGTCACCCCCACCGCCGATAGGCGCCTCCGAGCGGCGCTCGACGGCCAACCGGGGGCTGCGGAAGATGGGAAATTCGGATCAGAACGTTGGCAACGCGCGAACACGCTCGACGACCCCATTCTTGCCAACCGCTGGCAGCGGGAGGAGGCGGCGGTACGGGTGCTCGACGCCATCGGCACCGACGACGCCCTGGCGGTAGTGAATGCGATGGCCACCGGGCACAAGGACGCCGGACCGACGAAAGTTGCGAAGGAGGTGCTAAAGCGGAGAGGCATCAAGTAGCGGAGCTGGAAAACACCGTCACTTCGGCCCCGATTCCACTAACCCCCGCAGTTCCCGCTCGACGTCGGCGAACACCGCGTCCCAGTCCTGCACCTTCGGCTGGCGGAACAGCCTCATGCTCGCGTACCACGGGGTGTCGGCCCGCCCGGTCAGCCACCGCCAGTCGTTGTTGGCAGCCAGCAGCGCCCACACCTTCGCCCCGGTCGCCCCGGCCAAGTGGGCCACGGCGGAGTCGATCGTGAGGAGCAAATCCAGGTTCGCCAGCAGGCCGGCGGTGTCGGTGAAGTCGGCCAACTCCTCGCCGAAGTCGAACATCGGACACGTGACGCCGTCGATCTGCTCGCGGCCGTGCCCCTTCTGCACGCTGCACAGCGTGACGCCGGGGACGGCCGCCAGCGGGGCGACCCGGGCGAGCGGCACCGACCGCCAACGGTCGCCGGTGTGCTTCGGGTTGCCCTGCCACGCGATCCCCACCTTGAACCCCGGCACCGCCTTCATCCGCTCCTTCCACTTCGTCACGACATCCGGCGGCGGGCTCATGTACGGTTCGCCGCTCACGTCGGCCAACCCCACCTTCAGCCGCCCCGGCAGGCTGAGCAGGTGGGCGTGCGAGTGAATCACCAGGTCGGTCCGCTCGGCCGACGCCACCCGGTGAACACCTGGCACGGTGGCGGCGAGGGCGGCCAACTCCGGAGGCGTCTGCACCACCACGTCCGCCCCGCGGTCGGCCAGCGGTTTGGCGAACCGCACGAACTGGACGAAGTCGCCCAGCCCTTGCTCGGGCAGCAGCAGGATGGTCTTTCCGCGCAGGTCGGCGGCGCCGTCCCACTCCGGCACCGGGAACGTCCGCTTCTTCCCGGTCATCGCCTCCGTCTGCCAGCGGGCCTCGTACTCCGGCCACCCGCGGCTGTAGTCGCCGAGGGACAGGTACGTCAGCGCGCGGTTGAGCCGCGCCTCGCCGTTGTCGGGGCGGAGGGCGAGGCTGCGGTCGTACCAGACGAGAGCTTCGGCGTGCCGGCCGACGGCGGCGAAGGTGAGGGCGAAGTTGCCGGCCGCCTCGGCGTCGGTCGGCCGCAGATCCAGACACTTGGTCAACGCCGCGGCGGCCTCGTCGTACCGCCCCTGGTCTCGCAGGCAGTTGCCCAGGTTGCCCCACGCGGAGGCGTGCCTGGCGTCCAGCTCGACCGCCCGACGGGACGACGCCTCGCACTCCGCCCACCGCTTCAGCTTGCCGAACACCGCGGCCAGGTTGGAGTGGACCTCGGCGGTGCCGGGGGAGAGGGCGGCGGCCTGCCGGAACGGCTCGACGGCGTCGGCGAACCGTCCGGCGTTGGCCAGCAGCAGGCCGAGACCCGTCCACGCCGGGGCGGAGGCGGGGAAGTCGGCGACCGCCCGCCGGGCTTCGGCCAGCGCCTCGTCCGTTTTCTCCTGTTCGCCCAGCACACCGACGAGGGCGGCCCGCAGCTCGGCCGAACCCGGGGCCAGCCGCACCGCCTCGCGGTAGGCGGTTTCGGCGGCCGGCAGGTTGCCCAGGTCGCGGTAGGCGACGGCCAGGTTGTTCCACCGCGGGGCCGACGAGGCGTCCAACCGCAGGGCCACCCGCAGGGTGTGGGCGGCCTCGGCAAACCGCCGCTGCTTGGCGTACAGGATGCCCAGGTGCTCGTGCCAGTCGGCCGCCGCCGGGCGGAGCTGCACCGCCCGCAGCAGCCGCGGTTCGGCCTCGGTCAGTTGGTCCGCCCGCAGCATCCGCAGGCCGTCGGCGTGCAGGTGATCGGCGCTCTCGTCCGCCCGCGGCGGGCGGGTGCGGGCGGACAGGCGGAGCAACTCGCCGGCCACGTCCGGCCGGCCCAGAGCGAACGCCTGCTCGGCCAGGTGCTGGAGCACGTCGGCTTCGGTCATCGGAGAGGCCTCACTTGGGCACCTTCCGCACGGCCACGAACAGCCGCGCCCGCGGGTCCCGGCCGCCCTTCTCGTGCAGCACCACCCTCCACTCGCCGCTCTTGCCCACCGCCGCCACCAGCGGGGCGTGAAAGTCGGGTTCGACGGCGATCACGTTCACCCGCAGTTCGTCCAGCCACTCCGCCCACCCCTGCCCGCCGACCACCGCCTGGCACCGCGCCCAGTGCTCCGCGGC
Source organism: uncultured Fimbriiglobus sp. (assembly GCA_964390195.1). Classification (GTDB taxonomy): domain Bacteria; phylum Planctomycetota; class Planctomycetia; order Gemmatales; family Gemmataceae; genus JALHQU01. Next base: position 3,740 of record CAYMHO010000413.1, read on the forward strand.
GAACAGGTGCGGGTGGGCGAACCGCACCGGCGGGGCTCCGGAGATGTCCCGCCAGAACAGGAATTCGCCCACCTCCGGACTGCAGAACACCGGGCCGAGCGGGCGGCCGGCGTAGCCCGCCTTGAGCGCGTCGGCCACCGGCTTCACCCGGTCGCCGTGCGTGCCGGCCGGGTCGGCCAGGGCGGCGGCCAACTCGACCGGGGTGGCGGCCACGCACACCCGCTGGACCGCCGGCGGGCCGTTCCCGGCCACCCACCCGGTGAGCGGGCTGAGCAGGAGGAACGGCACCGCCGCAGCCACCGCCATCACCGTCTTGCGGAAGCTGGGGACGGACCGCGGGAGCGACCAGTTCATCCGCACCGCCACCGCGCCCATCAGGGCCGTCACCACCCACGCCCCGACTAGCAGCCACCACGAGTTCAGCCGCTGTTGGAGCAGCGGGGCGAGGCCGAACAGGGCGACGGCCAGGTAGTGGACCGGCCGCACCCGCCGGCGGGCGAGCAGTTGGCACGCCAGCACGCCCACCCACAGGGCGACGAACACCAGGAGCGACGGCAGGTTCACCCCGGCGGTGAGCGGCTGCCACTCGATCATGCTCGTCAGGTTCGGGTGCGAGCCGAACGCCAGCACGTTCAGGTAGATCCGCGGGCCGGCCGGGTTCAGGCACGCCGCCGCCAGCCCGAGCACAATCGCCAGCGTCAGCCGCCGCACCCCGGCGTCGGCGAGTACCGCCTTCACCCGCCCGCCCTGGCCGACCACCGCCGCTTCCGCCACCCGCCCCGCCCACGCCAGCCCGAGCAGGGCGAACCCGACGGCGAACGACCCGTGCAGGTTGGCCCAGAGGGCGAGCAGCAGCGGGATCGCCACCACCGCCGCCTTCGACAGCACCGGGCGGGAGAGCATGGCGAGGAAGACGGCGAACAGCAGCAGGCCGAACACCTGCGGGCGGAACAGGCCGAGGCTGACCACCCCGCCGGCCACCACCGCCGCCACCCCGACCAGGGCGATCGCCCCCGACCCGGACGCCCGGCGGAACGCCACCCACAGGGCGACGAGGGTGGCGGTGGCGGCGAACACGTGCAGTTGCCGCACCGCCTCCGCCCCGCCGGCGAACCGCCTCGCCGGGTCGGCCCCGCCGAGCGACTCCCCCCAGGTGAACGCCCCGTGGGCGAGCACCTGGCTGAGCCAGCACTGGTGGTACATGACGGCCGACCGGTCGGTGAACGGGCTGAGCGGGTCGTGCTCGGGGAACTGCCGGTGTTCGACGATCCACCGCCCGTAGGCCAGGTGCCCCCACACGTCGGTGTGCATCATCGGCATCAGGCTGTACAGGGCGAACGCCGCCCCGACGAGCAGGACGGCCAGGACGCCGGTGACGGAGGCGTACAGCGGGGCGAGCGGTGAGTTCGGGTCGGTGAAGTCGATGCCGGCCCCGAGCGGCTTGTCCATCGGGTCGTCGGCCGGGGTGTCGGCCGACGGCGGGACGGCGGGCACGGGGTCGGGCGTGGGGTCGCTCATGGCACCCGTCGGCGGGGGAAGAGGCGGTCGGAAGGTGCGGGAATTGTAGTTCGTAGATCGGGGGGCGGCCGGCGGGGGGTGGTGGGCAGTATCGGGGCCCCCCCCCCCCCCCCGGGGGGCCCCCCCCCCCCCCCCCCCCCCCCCACACCCCCCGGGGGGGGGGGGGGGCGAGGCGGAGCCGAGGGGGGGG
>CAYMHO010000414.1:0-5426 GCA_964390195.1 uncultured Fimbriiglobus sp.
GCGGCCAGCTCCTGCGACCCGAGGCAGGTGGCGAGCGCGTCGTAGGACGGGCCGAGCGGGTGCGGCGGGGCGTCGCCTTTCGGCCGCATGGTGTAAATGCCGCCGCTCAGCACGGCCTCCCGCACCACCCCGGCGTCGGTCGGGTGAACGCGGATCGGGTCGAGGCCGAAGTCTTCGCCGGCGGAGGCCGTCCGCACCGCCCGCCCGACGGCCTGAAGCGTCGCCTCGGTGTCGGCCAGGATGTACACCGCCACCCGCCACCAGCCCCACCCGCGGCCGGCACGGATGCGGGCGGTGTGCCGGGCGAGCGTTTCGTTGCACGCGGTGGCGGCGGCATCCGTCAGCGTCATCGTGGCCGATTCGGTCTCGCCGGTGGTGATCGTGGGTGTCGGCGGGGGCGGTATCGGGGTCGGATTCTTGAGGGATTCGAGCAGCACGGCCGCGCCGAACCCGATCAGCCCCAGCCCCGGCGCCCGACACGCCGCCGAGATGAACCCGGCCGTCTGCTGAATGTAGCCGGGCAGGCGGGCTTCGAACCCCGGCGGCGGGGGCGGCGGGGCGGGCGGGGGTGTCCCTTCGGACCGGCTCTGCCCGCGGGTGACGGCTTTCGTCATCAGCCCCGAGATGTCCGTCTGCATCCGCCGGCAGGCGTCGAGCGCGGTATCCGCCTCCTGCACCGGCCGCGGGTCGGCCACCACCACCACCGCGTACTCGCCCGCCCCGCCGGAGCGGGCCAGCACTTCCAGCCCTCCGGGGCGGTCGAGCTTGCTCGCCGGGATGCCCGTCACCACCGCCGCCACCGGGGCGGTCCGTAGGAAGTCGGCGAGCGGGGCGTGGTCGGTGATCGGCTTGGCGTCGGCCAGCTTCAGGCCGGGGTGATACCCGCACAGGGCGGCGCGGAGGCCTTCCAGGTACTCGCCCGCCGACCCGCCGCCGGGCTGCCGTCGGCTGCCGTAGTACCGCCGCTGGCGGAACCCGCCGCCGTCGTCCGGCCCGTGGTACGCCACCCCGACCAGAGCTTGGCCCGGCTCGTGGACGCTGCTGAGCGCCACCGGCATGGCCTGCGGGTCGGTCGGCAGGCCGAGCACGTCCACCTCGTGCAACTGCGGCACGGCCGAAGTGGCGTCGGACGCCATCGCCCACTGGTCGAGCGCCAGGGCGTTCAGGTAGCGGCGTTCGAGCAGGTGGAGAACCGTCGCCGGGACGACGACATCGGCGGGGGGGGCGTCCACCGGCACGAGGGAGGGGGTCATGGGGGCACTCGGGCGTAATCCGGTTCGCCGCGAGGCGGAGACGAGCGGGTGAATTCCGGCTCGCTCGTCTCCGCCTCGCGGCAAACCGGGTTGTGGTGAGCTACTTCCCGCCCACCAACCGGTCCCAGTCGGGCGGCAGCTCGGGCAACTTCGGGGCGTCGGGCATGCCGCTCGCGCCCGTCGGGTGTGGTGGCGGGGGCGGCGGAGGGGCCGTGACGGGCGGCAGGACCGTCACAGGCGTCGGGGCGTGCCGGTGGGCGAACAGGCTGGCGCCGACGGCCACCGCGTGGGCGGCGTCGGGGAATGCTTCGAACCCAGCCGGCCAGTCGATCGGGAACACGCTGCCCAACCCGGCCGTCCAGGTGCGTTCGACCGTGCCGACGGCCTTCACGGTGTCCAGCCAGGTGAGCAGGTGGGCGTGTTCGACCACCCGGTCGAGGCAGGTCGTGGAGAACGTCACCTCCGTCACCAGATCGCCGGCGTGGGCGCCGGTCCAGGGGCGACGGTGCCCCGCCGGGTCGCGGTTGAGGGCGGCGGCCAGTTCCAGCACCGACTGCCACACCCGCAGGCGGTCCCACTCGCGGTAGGCCGGTCGCACGGCGTCCAGTTGTCGCACCACCGCCGCCGCCCAGTACGCCGACCCGACGCCGGCGAGGGAGTATTCGCACCCCTCCGCCCGCACCCCGGCCGGCCGCACGCGGAAGGTGCCCGCCTCGGCCGACACGTCCCCCACGCACACCACCCGGTGAACGGTCTCGGCGTTGCCGACCGGTGGGACGGCGTGGGCGGCGGCCGCCGGCGGGGAGACGACGGTGACGTTCCCGCGAGGGCCGTCGGCCGCCCACTCGACGCCCCACACGTCCTTCGGATGGCCGGCGAACGCCACCACCACCGGGATGCGGGAGAGGGTGCCCTTGCCCACGCCCAGGAAGTGCCGCAGGCGTGCCCACAGGCCACCCCAGAAGGCCATCTGGTCGCCGCTGGTCAGCCCCTCGTCCGGCGGCTCGAGGGTCGGCCAGGTGGCGTCCGGGTGCTCGGCAGCGGCGGTGCCCCAGCGGTCCCCGTGCACGGCATACGGGATGACCGTCCGCCGCCCGTCGCCGATGAGCACCGGGCGGTGGCCGCGTTCGGCGAACGCCGCCACCACGTACCCGCGGCGGACCTCCAGCCCGAGCGTCTCCATGTGTCGCCTCTGGTGCGGTGAATGGTCAGGACACTTCCAGCGTGAGCGACATCGTCGCGTTGTCGATCTCTCGTTCGCACACCGCAGTCGCCTTCCGCACGCGGTCCAGCGCGTCGGCGTACTCCAACTCCTCGCCACGATCGACCATCTCTTCGGCCGGCTCGGGGAGGAGTTTCAAATACGCCGCCTTCACCGCCTTCCGGATGTCGGCCCGCTTGCCGGTGACGCTCGCCGCGGTCGCGGCCGCGGCCGTGCGGATGTCGCCCTTCGTCTTCGCCACGTCGGCCGCCAGCTTCGCCTCCGCCTGTTTCTTGTTCCCGAAGAACGCCCCGCCCAGCCCGCCGATGACCGCCCCGACGCCGGTGCCGATGACCGGCACCACGCTGCCGATCGCCGCCCCGGCGAGCGCCCCCGCCGCCGCCCCCGCCGCCGTGCCCGTGCCCGTCTTCCCGCTGGTGTTCGCCGCGCTCACCGGGCAGTCGGTCGGGGCCAGGTTCTCCCGCAGCCTCTGCCGCTTCTTCCCGGACAACGGCCCCACCCCCCACCGCCGCAGCTTGTCATCCAGCCGGGCGAACAGGGCGTCGGCGGCACGGGCGAACTCGGCCTGCACCGTCGCCTTCAGTTGGGCGTCGTAGGTGTCATCGGTCTTGTAGTCGGCGGTGCTGATCGCCGCCGCGAGGCCTGCCGCCGACCCGGTGACGCTCGACTCGAACCCGCGGACGAACTCGCTTACCGCGTCCTCGACCTCGTCGGTCAGTTCGGCCCGCCGTTTGAAGTCGGCGTTGGCCACCTTCGCGTTCGCCTTCTCGGCGTCGTCGTTCGCCGTCTTCAGCTTCAAGTGTTCGGGGGCGATAACTTCTTCGTACTCGCCGAGGATGCGGTGCAGCCACTGGTACCGTGCCGCGATCACCCGCGGGTTGTTCGCCCGCCCGCACTCCTTCAGCAGCCCCAGCAGCTCCCGCCCGCCGGGGGCGTCCGGCCCGCGGGTGAGCACCATCTCGGCCGACACCGACAGCACCGCCGGCGGGGCGGGGAAGCCCATGTCGTCGGCGTGGTGCCGCAGCTTGTCGCGGTTGACCGGAGCGATCTCGGCCAGGTGCTCGGCCCACGGGTCGGGGTGGCCGGTGCGGAGGTAGGCGTTCTCCACGAACACCACCCCGGCCCACCCGCGGCGGCCGACCCGCAGGGCTATCTCCTCCATCTCGGCTTCGCCCAGGAACTGTTGCGAGCGGAGGACCCACACCACCACGTCCGCCGCTTCCAGGGCGACGCGGGCGCGGTCGGTCATGGCGTCCACGTCGAACAAGCCGGGCGGGTCGATCCATACGGCGTCCGGCCCGCCGGGGAACTCGGGCAACTCGATGTCCACCCGTCGCAGTTCGCCGAGTTGTTCGACCCGCTCGTTGCTGCCCCGCAGGGTGACGGCCTGGCGGAGGGCGGCGGTGTCGCACGCCATCTGCTCGCGGTGGCTCGGGCCGACCAGGGCGGCGGAACGGGTGGGGCCGTGGCGGACGTGGCAACTGACGCCCGTCTCGGGCAGGTCGCCGGTCGGCAGCAGACGTTCACCCAGTGCGGCGTCGATCAGGCTCGACTTGCCCGTTTTGAACCGCCCGCCGAACGTCACCTTCACCTCGGACGCCTTCAGCCGGGCGATGACGGCGTCGAGTTCGGTAGCCAGTTCAACCGACAAGCGGGCGAACAGCGGGCGGCTGGCGGTCAGGTCGGCGACGGCCGGCGGCAGGGGCAGGTCGGGGGCCACCCGGCGGGCGACGGACGACCGGGCGGACGAGGCGGCGGTCATGGCGGGCGGTCCTGGGGTGGTTGGGAGGAGGATTCCGGCTCACGCCCGGCCGGTGCGGACGACCACGATGGCTTGCTCCAGCGCCGCCCGGCAACTGGCGATCGTCTGGCGGCAGGCCTCGTACCCCTTCAGCAGCACCTGCTTCTCCTCCGCCCCTTTGGTGGCGTTGGACAGTTGCTGCTTGATGGCCGCCTCCTCCCCCTCCACCTCGGCCGCCACCGCCTGCTGGATGGTCCCCTCCAACTTCTCGAAGAACTCCTCCGCCCCCTTCCGCACGGTCGGCCCGGCGTGGTCGGGCAGGGTACGCAGGCCGGGCTGGGCGGGCTGCCCGTCGGCCGCCGGGGTGCCGGCCAGGAACGTCTCGACCACCTGCGCCCGCACCTGGTCCTTGATCTTGTCCGGGGCGAACAGGGCGGTGCGGATGAGGCCGGCGGCGACGGCCGCGCCGAGCGCCCACACCACCGGCCCGCCCATCATGCCGACGGCGAACCCCACCCCGAAGTGCAGCAGCACGCTCTTGCCCACCCCCTTCATGCCCTCGTTCGCGTAGCTGATGCCGTAGTCCGGGGAGATGAGCGAGAGCGCCCCGGTGAGCACCCGCTTGCCCCAGTCCACCTGCCCCTGCCCGTTCTGCCCCAGTTCGGCCGCCGTCACCCCGGTCAACTGCACCTGCACGCTGTCGTACCGCCGCTTGATGTCCAGGATCTGCTCGGCCAGCTCCTCCTCCATCCGCACCACCAGCCGGTCGAGCGTCTGCTGCGCGCCGGGCTGCGTCTTCGGGGCCGTCCGCCACGCCTTCAGCCGCTCCTCGCACACGGCCGAGGCGGCCTTCGACGTCTCCTCGTAGGCCCGCTTCTTCCGCAGGTTGATGACCATCCGCTGGAGGAAGTTGGCGTCGTCGATGGCCGGGATGGGCTTGGCGGCCAGCTCGGCCGGCAGGTCGCGGAGCAGGTCGTTCACCGCCTTGCGGAAGCTCGCCTCCAGCTCGGACGCGGCCAGGTCGCGGTACCGGCGGACGATCCGCGGCACCTCATCCACCTTCTTCCGCAGGGCGTCCAACTCCGGCTTGAGCGACTCGTACCGCCGCATGAACTCGTCCGCCTGCACCTTCAGGCCGGGGATCAGCTTGGCGACGCTCTCGTCGATCCGCTGGGCGTGCCGGTTCACCCCGCTCACGAACCGCTCCAGG
>CAYMHO010000415.1:0-5393 GCA_964390195.1 uncultured Fimbriiglobus sp.
CACCCCGGCCAGGATGACCAGCCCCTGCTCGAAGTGGCACAGCTTCTCGATGCTCTCCGGCAGGCCGAGGTTCTTGAAGTCCGGGATGTTGGTGTTCACCCGCCGGGCGACCAGGGCCAGTTTGCCCCGCTGCTTCAGGATGTTCACCCGGTACCGGCACTCGTCGTCCCCGACCACGTGGGCGAAGTCGGCCCCGCCGTGCTCGTCCAGCACCCGCCGCTGCTTCTCACTCATGATCGGGTAGAGCAGCTTCTCCATGTCCGCCTGCGACAGCGGCTTGGTCTGCATCCGCTGGATCACCCCCCGCAGCCGCAGCGCCCCCGGCAGACCGGCCTTCAGGTGCAGGTCCGACCCCTTGTGCTTCATCACCGTGCGGAACAACTGGTTGACCGGCGGCTCGCCGGGCACGGCGTCGGCCAGTTCCAACCCGTCCGGGCCGTTGATCGGGTACGGGCTGACGAACGACGCCCCGCCGCCGGTCGGCGCCGCCGGCGGGGGCGGGGACACCACCTGTGTCGGGGCGGCGGGTGATGCCGCGACCGGCGTCACCACCTTGCCGGGGGTGGCGGCCACCGGGGTGACCACCTTGCCCGGCCTGGTCATGTCGGGCGGCAGCGGTTTGACGACTTTAGCGGGCTGGGCGGGCTTGTCGGACACGAGGAACCCCTCCGGGTGGCGGTGCGAGTGTGCGGAGACGTGGGTGGGAGTATTGTAGGGCGGGAATGTGCTCGGCACCCTCCGGGTGCGGTTCAGAAAACCGCTCCCGGAGGGTGCCGAGCACATTAAATCTGCCGGACCCGCACGCCGAGGGCGGCCAGTTCCCGTTTCGCCTGCGGGATGGTGTACTTGCCGAAGTGGAACATGCCGGCGGCCAGTACCGCGTCGGCCCCGGCGGCGATGGCGTCGGCCATGTGCTTCGGGCTGCCGGCCCCGCCGCTGGCCACCACCGGGATGCCCACCGCCGCCGCCACGGCCTGCGTGATGGTCAGGTCGTACCCGGCGTTGGTGCCGTCCGCGTCCATGCTGGTCAGCACGATCTCGCCCGCCCCCAGTTCCTCCACCCGCTTCGCCCACGCCACCGGTTCCAGCCCGGTCGGGGTGCGGCCGCCGTGGATGAACACCTCGTACCGCCCGCCGTCCACCCGCCGCGGGTCGATGTTCACCACCGTCGCGCACGCCCCGAACTTGCCCGACACTTCGCGAATCAGGTCCGGGTTCTGCACGGCGGCGGTGTTCAGGCTGACCTTCTCCGCCCCGGCCTGGATGAGCCGGGTGGCGTCGTCGAGCGTGCGAATCCCGCCGCCCACGGTCAGCGGCATGAACACACACTCGGCCACCGTGTTCACCACGTCCCGCAGGATGTCCCGCCCCTCGTGGCTGGCGGAGATGTCCAGGAACACCAACTCGTCCGCCCCTTCGGCCTCGTACCGTTTGGCCACCTCGACCGGGTCGCCGGCGTCCCGCAGGCCGACGAAGTTGGTCCCCTTCACCACCCGCCCGCGGTCGATGTCCAGGCACACGATCAGGCGGTGGAGCAGCATGGTGCGAATCACGTCCGGGGGCGAGGAACGCGGTTGGTGTAAGCCAGCAGGTGGGGAGGGTCAACGGGCGACGGGTGCGGTCACGCCTTCACCCGGAAATCTCCGTTCCGCTTCGTTAACCCCGACTTGTCGAGGAACTCGCACAGCGGCACCGCGTACTTCCGCGTCGTCCCCAACAGGTCGCGGATGTCGGCCACGGTCAACCCGCCCGGCACCTCGGTCAGCTTGTCCGTCACCCGCTTCCGCATGTCGGCGTCGGCGTCCGCGTGCAGGTAGATCTCGTCCGTCACCCGCACCAGGAAACCTTCAGCGACCGCCACCTCGAAGATGTCCCTCAGGGTGGTCGCGTTGTTCCCCACCTGGTTCACGTACGACGACGCCTCCGGCGGCTGGAACGTCCCCTTCTTGTGATCCTCGACAATCTTGTCCTTCAGCTTCCGCTGGGCGGCGCTCAGCTTCGGCTTGAAGTCGGCGCGGGCGATCCGCCGGGCGTCGCCGACCAACTGCTTCTGCTTGATCAGCCGATCCACCACGGCGTTCAGCAACCCCTCGTCGCCGATGTAGTCCAGCCGGGCGAGCGCCTTCGACCGCTCGTGGTTGGTCATCAGCGGGAACTCGGCGTGCAGCACCCCGACCACCGCCAGCAGCCGCTCGCCCAGTTCGGTGACGCGGTCCATGTGGACGAGCAGCTTGCGGTGCGGCGGGAGCGTCAGCTCGGCGACCGTGCCGCCGGTCAGCAGGCCGCTCACCACGCCGTCAATTTGGTCCGGCGAAATGCCGGCGTCGCGGGTCAGGTCGGACCCCTGGAAGCCGCCGAACCCGGCGAACCAGGCCACCGCCACCGCGCGTTTCGCCGCGTCGTCGTTCCACAGTTGCTCGACCCGCTCCAGGTGTTCCAGGTGACGGCGGCGGAGTTTCACCCCGCACGGCTGGAGCACCTGTCCGCCGCCGATGGTGTGCTCGGCGGACGAGTCCCGCAGGACGAACGGCTGGCCCCACACCACCGTCACCGGGTCTTCGAGGAACAACTGGGCGAACCCCCACCCGCCCGGCTCGACGGCGTCGGCGTCCAAGAGCGACACCGTCACCATCACCTCGGCGGTGCCGACGTGCAGGCGGCAGGGCAGGCGGTGCTTGATCGGCTTGCGGTGGGCGGCGAGGGTGTGCAGCCGCACCGTCAGCACTTTGCTCGGGGCCAGGTAGCCGGGGGTGGCCAGTTCCTGCCCGCGGCGGACGGCCTCGTGCGGCACCCCGGCCAGGTTGATCCCGCCCCGCTGCCCCCGGTGCAGTTCGTCCGTCGCCTTGCCGTGGCTGGTCAGGCTCCGCACGCGGACCTTTTCGACCGTGCCGTCACCCTTGTGCCAGTCCAGTTCGTCACCCACTTTGATGCTCCCGCCGACGGTCGAGCCGGTGACGACGGTGCCGTGCCCCTGCACGACGAACGAGCGGTCGATGGGCAATCGAAACGGGGTTAGCCGCGAGACGGAGGCGAGCGCGTGAGGGGCGGCCGCGCTCGCCTCCGTCTCGCGGCTAACCGGGGCCAACTTCTCGCACACCTCCCGAATCTTCTCCTTCAACTCCGGCAACCCCGCCCCAGTCACGGCCGACGTGGGCACGATCGGCGCGTCCTCGAGGAACGACCCCCGCACCAGCTCCCGCACCTCCAACTCGGCCACCTCGCGGGTGATGTCGTCCACCAGGTCGGCTTTCGTCAGGGCGATCACCCCGTGCCGCAACCCGAGCAGTTTCAGAATTTCCAGGTGTTCGCGGGTCTGCGGCATGACGCTGTCGTCGGCCGCCACGATGAGCACGGCCAGGTCGATGCCGGTCGCCCCGGCGAGCATGTTCTTGACGAACCGCTCGTGCCCCGGCACGTCCACGATGCCCAGCCGGTAGTCGCCGAGGGTCAGGTGGGCGAACCCGATGTCGATGGTGATGCCGCGGGCCTTCTCCTCCGGCAGGCGGTCGGTGTCGATGCCGGTGAGCGCCTTCACCAGCGACGTCTTGCCGTGGTCGATGTGGCCGGCGGTGCCGAGGATCAGGTCGCGGGGCATGTGCGGTGGAACCGGGCGGCGCGGGGAGGTGACTATTCAGACGCCCGACGCCGAACCGCCATTCTACCAACAGTCGGCGGCAGCGGTCGCGCCCCTACCGCTTCCACTCGTAGATGGCCGCCTGCCCGACGTTCTCCTCGACTTCCACCCGCAGCACCTCGGGCACGAACTGGTGCCGGGCGTGCAGCACCTCCACCAGCCGCCCGGCCAGCCACCGGGCGATCAACTCGGCGGTGGTGTTCTCGATCGGCAGCACCACGCAGTCTTCCTTCGGGAACGACCAGAACTTCTCGCCGAACCGCACCACCCAGTTGCTCCCCGCGTCCTCGACCGGCAGTTGCGGGTTGTTGCCGGCGAGCAGCATGAAGTGATCCAACTCGTCCACGATGTCGCGGGTGCGGTGCTTGAGGGCGATGAAGTCGAACACGTAGTGGTTGCGGTCGAGCAGGCCGTCCACCTGCACGGCGGCGCGGTAGTTGTGCCCGTGCAACCGCTCGCACTGGTCGCCGTCGTAGGTGATGAAGTGCCCGCAGCAGAACACCAGGTAGTCTTTGGCGACGCGGACGGTGAAGCGCTCGGCCGGCATGGGAGGTCACAACCAATCGGGAACGTTCCAGCGGAACGGGGCGGAAGGCGTCACCTTATTCTCCCGCAACGCGACGAACAAGCAAGCGGCCACCAGATCGGCGGTGGTGCCGGGGTTCAGCTTGTTGCCGTCGGAGCGGAGGTGGGCATCCAGTTCGACGCCCGCCCGCCGCCCTTCGGGGGTGTCGAGCCCGCCGAGCGACAGGACGTGTCGCACCCGGCGTTGCACGTCTTCGGCAACGGCCGAACCCCGTTTGCGGGCGATGAGCGAATCGGGGAAGGCTGCCATCCACGCGAACTGACAGGCGATGACGGCGGCCTCGACGTTGCCGTATTTGGCGAAGGCGTCCACGAACGCCGGCACGCCGAGTTCGAACACGTCGGCGTAGTTGTTCGCATACTGCCGGGCGATCAGGTCGCGGTCGGCCGCCAACTTCATCGCTTCGAGCAGCGTGACGGTGGGTTCACTGCGAACGTCCTGCTCCGGGGCATCGCCGAGACCACCGGGGTTGGCCAGGCGGATGGCATCGTAGGTGAGCTTGGTGTCCAGCACGGTTAACCGGCTTAGGGCATGTTCCAATCCATCTGGCAACCGTCGCAAATGCGTCACCGCAGCGAGTGGGGCGAGCAAAAGTATGATGCCGAGGTTCGTATTCCGTCCGACAGTGTGGTGGGTTTGGAACGTGCTACCCCAGATGGCTTGACCGATCGGGTTTCGCAGCCCCATGCAGATTGAATCACTGATCGCGGTCGCGCTCATCACGAAGTCGAGGTAGTTCAGATCGGCGAACTCGGCACCGGGGTGGACATTGCCCACCTTACGGGCAGTGGCCTCCCACACACAGGCGATGTTGGCCAGTTGGCCGTGCTCGAACAGAATCGGCATCCGTCACCCTCCCCCGACCACGAACCGCACGATTTCCGCCGCCACATCCACGCCGCACGCCACGCTCAGCGCCCGCCAGCCGGGGACGGCGTTCACCTCGATGACGTACCACTCGCCCCGCTCGTCGCACAGCAAATCGACGCCCGCCACCACCGCACCCACTGCTTCCGTCGCCGCCAACGCCAAGCCCATTTGGGCCGCCGTCAGTTCGCACTGCTCCGCACTCCCGCCCTGGGCCACGTTGGTTCGCCAGTCTTCCTTCGCCGTCCGACGCATCGCCCCGAGTACCCGGCCGTTCAGCACGAACGCCCGCACGTCCCACCCCGG
>CAYMHO010000416.1:0-5376 GCA_964390195.1 uncultured Fimbriiglobus sp.
GATGATCGACTGGTTCCTGCGGGACGTGATCGACGAACTGGGCACCCGCAAGGAGATCGAGTACGCGTACAAGATCCTGGAAGGGGGCACGAGTGCCGACCGGCAGTTGAAGGTGTTCAACGAGAGCGGCGGGAGCGCGAAGGCGGTGGTCGATCACCTGATCGCCGAGACGCAAGAGGGGGTGTAGACGGTCGAACCTCACCCCCCGTCCCCCTCTCCATTGATGGAGAGGGGGAGTTCAAGCCGCCTGCCTTCCGAGCTTCGCCGCGAGCAACGCGAGCGCCAGCGCGGTTGGCGTTCGCGTTGCTCGCGGCGAAGATCAGCCACGTTTCCCTTTTGAACACCCCTTCTCCATTCATGGAGAGGGGGGCGGGGGGGTGAGGTCTTCCGATGGACGACGCGACACGCCATTCCCTGGTTCAACTGCTCGGCTCGGCGATGAGCGAACTTTCGGAAGAGGCCTACTGTGCCGGGTGGCTCGGAGGCACCGAATACGTCGTGCCCGAACTGTGCCGTCGGGCTGTGGAAACGGGTGTCATCCAGCGATGGGGCCGCTGGGAGGTTACGCCGGACTTTGCTCGTGGGCTGATTCACATCGCCGAGCAGATCGGAAGTTGGGCCGACCTCGACGAACCGGGCAGCGGGTACGTCGCCTTCCAACCGTTCCCGATTCCCGTTCAATATCAGCAAGCGGTTGACCACGAACAAACCGTTCCCTGACTTCGACGGCCCCCATGTCCACTCACGGCTTCCTTCGTGTCGCGGCGGCGTCCCCCGAGTTGCGGGTGGCCGACCCCGCGTTCAACGCCGACCGTTCCGCCGACCTGCTCCGCACCGCCGCCGACCGCGGGGTCGATGTGGTCGTGTTCCCGGAGTGCGGGCTGACCGGGTACACGTGCGGCGACCTGTTCCACCACCAGCGGTTGCTCGACGTGGCCGAGGACGCGCTGGCGAAACTGCTGGCCGTGCCGTTTGCGGGTGTGGCGGTGGTCGGACTGCCGGTGTTGCTCGACGGCATGGTGTTCAACACGGCGGCTGTTCTGCACGGCGGCAGGCTGCTCGGCGTCATCCCCAAGACTCACCTCCCGAACTACAAGGAGTTCTACGACGCCCGCTACTTCGCCCCGTCGTTCAACGCGATCAGCACTTCCATTCACCTTGCCGGTCAGACGGCTCCGTTCGGAACCGACCTGCTATTCGAATGCACCTCGCCCGAGTACCGCGGGTTCGTGCTCGGCGTCGAAATCTGCGAAGACCTGTGGATGCCCATCCCGCCGAGTTCGCAGCAGGCCGTTGGCGGGGCGACGGTGCTGGCCAACCTGAGCGCCAGCAACGAGGTCATCGGCAAGGCGACGTACCGCAAGCAACTGGTGAGCGGGCAGAGCGGGCGGTGCGTGAGCGGGTACATCTACGCCGCGTGTGGGGTGGGCGAATCGACCACCGATCTGGTCTTCGGCGGGCACTGCCTGATCGCCGAGAACGGCAACCTGCTGGCCGAGTCGCCGCGGTTCCGCCGGGGGAACCAACTGCTCGTCGCCGATCTGGACCTGGACCGCATCACCCGCGACCGGGTCATCGCCAACAGCTTCAACGACTCACGGCGGGAGGGCAGTTTCTTCCGCCGTGTGGAATTCGAATTGAACGCCCAGGCCCGCACGCCGGTACTCGAACGGTACGTCGACCCGCACCCGTTCGTGCCGAGTGATCCACTCACCCGTGACGAGCGGTGCGAGGAGATTTTCGCCACCCAGGTGGCGGCTCTGGCGAAGCGACTCGGGCACATCGGCACGCCGGCGGTGAGCATCGGGGTGAGCGGCGGGCTGGACTCCACCCTGGCGTTGCTGGTGGTGGCGAAAACGTTCGACGCCCTCGGCGTGAGCCGCCAGAAGATTAAAGCCCTGACGATGCCCGGCTTCGGCACCACCGCCGGCACCAAGAGCAACGCCCACACCCTGATGGCCGCCCTCGGGGTGAGCGTGAAGGAGATCGACATCCGCGAACTGTGCCTGACCGAGATGCGGGCGATCGGGCACTCGCCGTTCGGCATCAAACTCGACGGCCACACCACCCACACGCTGACCGACGCGGTGAGCAGGCTGCCGGCCGACAAGCGAAACGACCTGGTGTTCGAGAACGTGCAGGCCCGCGTGCGGACCAACCTGCTGATGAACACCGCGTTCGTCATCGGCACCGGGGACGTGTCCGAGTTGGCTCTGGGGTGGTGTACCTACAACGCCGACCACATGAGCATGTACAACCCGAACGTGAGCATCCCGAAGACGCTGGTGCGGTTCCTGGTGCGGTGGGCGGCCGCCCACGAGTTCGACGGCGACGCCCGCCGGACGCTGCACGCCATCGCCGACACGCCCATCTCGCCGGAGCTGCTCCCCACCGCCGCCGACGGCAGCATCGCCCAGGCCACCGAGAGCAGTGTCGGCCCCTACGAACTGGTGGACTTCTTCCTGTACCACTTCCTGCGGTGGGGGTGCGAGCCGGAGAAGATCCTGTTCCTGGCGAGCCGGGCGAAGTTCGACAAGCCGCACACCGCGGACGAATTGCGGCGGTGGTTGCGGGTGTTCCTGACGCGGTTCTTCGCCAACCAGTTCAAGCGGAGTTGCCTTCCGGACGGCCCGAAGGTGGGGAGCGTGAGCGTGTCCCCGCGGGGCGACTGGCGGATGCCTTCGGACGCGTCGGCGAGGGCGTGGCTGGAGCGACTCGGCGACCCGGCGACGTGAGTCGCCTGGGTGGGCAGAACCCAGACGACTCAGGTCGCCGGTTCACCAAAACTGCTTGCTTTCGGCCGATCGGCGGGCATATACTTCGTGCGTGTCGCGGATCCCGTTCCGCGACGGACTAGAGGCCGACGGTGCCCCTACTGGTTCAGGGAATCCGGAGGCGGAACACCGTTTCCAAAGGAGGTGGTCCGTTGACCAGTCATAGTAGCCAGGCCGGGCGGCTGTCCTAACGGCCGCAAACGGGTGACCGTTTGCGACGGCCGCCCCGAGTCTTCACTCGGCGACCCGCGAGGGGGGAGGTTCCCCGCTCGCGGGTCGTAGTGTTTTCCGCCACCGCCCTTGGCGGTTCATACGCTGTCGAGAGCATTGCATCCCCACTCACGGGCTTGCCCATGCCCGCGTACCGCGTCGGCGTCGTCGGCTACGGCATGATCGGCTCGGTCGTCTCGTACCTGTTGGCCCGCGACGGGCACGCGGTATCCCTGCTCGAGCGGGCGCCGGTGGTGTCGGCGGTCGGGGCGGGCATCATCCTCCAGCCGTCCGGCCAGCAGGTGTTGAAGCACCTCGGCATCCTCGAACGAGTCACCTCCCACTCCGCGCCGTTGCACGAGTTGCACGCCGTCCATGCCGACGGCCGCACCCTCATCCGCAATAAGTACGGCGACTACGAGCCGGGCATGTGCTCCTACGGCACGCACCGCGGGGTGCTGTTCGAGGCTGCCAAGTCGCTCGTCGAGTCTCAGCCGGTGGACGTCCACCTGGGAACGGATATCGTCCGCCGGAGCGTCGAGAACGGGAAAGTGTGGCTGATCGGTGCGGATGAGAAGCGTTTCGGCCCGTTCGACTTCGTGGTCTGCGGGGACGGCTCGCGGTCGGTGCTGCGGACGGCCCTCGGGTCGCGGTGGTGGCACCACCCGTACCGCCACGGGGCCATCTGGGCCATCGCCCCCAGCACTACCGTGCAGGGCAAACTGCTTCAGGTGGTGGACCGCAACCGCCGCCTGTGCGGGGTGCTGCCGTTGGGCGACGGGCTGACCACGCTCTACTGGGGCGCTTCCGTGGGCGAGTACGACAAGATCCGCGACCGCGGCATCGACGCCCTGAAACGGGAAATCGTCGCCTTCTGCCCGGAAACGGCCGGACTGCTCGAGTTCGTGTACGACATGGACCAGCTCATCTTCACCACCTACCGGGCGGTGTGGATGGCCCGGCGGTTCGACCGGCACAGCATCTTCCTGGGTGACTCCTCACACGCCATGAGCCCGCACCTGGGGCAGGGCATCAACATCGCCCTGCTGGACGCCTGGATCTTGGCCGAGTGCGTGCGGCAAACCCGCTCCCCACTCGAAGCGTTCCGCCGGTGGCACCAGCGGCAGGAGGGTTACCTGCGGTATTACGCGGCGGTCACGGCGTTCCTGTCGCCGTTCTTCCAGTCGGACGTGACCTTCCTCGGCTGGGGGCGGGATGTGGTCCTGCCGTGGCTGCCGTACCTGCCGTTCGTGAAGGAGCAGATGCTGATGACGATGGCCGGGCTGAAGGGCGGGTTCCTGAAGGGGCGGCGGCAGGTGTGACGGCTGACGGTTCGCCGGTCCAGGCGTGAACGCCCGTGCCGGTTCACCTTTTTTTTGCGCCCCCCACTTCCCACCATGCCAGTCACCGCTAGAATCACGAATCTTCATCCCTCTCCGAGCTTCGGGGAGGGTCGCGTTTTTTGCGGGTGAGTCATGGCCAAGCAGGTGACGGCGCAGGTGAAACTCCAGTGCCCGGGCGGGTCGGCCACACCGGCCCCGCCGGTCGGTCCGGCCCTCGGCCAGCACGGGGTGAACATCGGCCAGTTCGTGAAGCAGTTCAACGACCGCACCAACGCTCCCGACCTGAAGGGGCTGATGCTGCCGGTCATCATCACCGTGTACTCGGACCGCTCGTTCGAGTTCAAAATCAAGTCGCCCCCGGCGGCGGTGCTGATCAAGTTGGCCTGCAAGATCCCGCCGGAGAAGAAGAAGGGGAGCGAGGTGATCCCGGCCGACGCCAAGAAGGCGGGCAAGTACAAGGGGTTCACCATCACCCAGAAGCAGTTGCTCGAAATCGCGACCAAGAAGCAGGCCGACCTGAACGCCCGCGACGTGGAGCACGCCGCCCGCATCATCGCCGGCAGCGCCCGCAGCATGGGCATCACCGTCGTCGACTGACATCGTGTTCCGCTCGCCCCGCGAGCGGATCGCTTAACCTCCCGCACCCCTCGCACACCCGCGATGGGGGAGGGGTGGGTTCCCCGCGAACCCGCCCCGCCAACCGGAGTCCGAATTCATGGCGAAAGAGAAAGAGGCGGCGGCCACCCCGGCCGCGCCGCCGGCTGACACATCCCCGGCCCCAGCCCCCGCCCCGGCTCCCAAGCCGACCGGAGAGGTCGTCCCGGACGCCCCCCGCAAGAAGAAGAAGCCGGGCGTGGCGCCCAAGCGGGGCAAGAAGCTGAAATCCCAGCTCCGCAACATCGAGAAGAAGATCGAGGCGGCCGGCACCGTCAACCTGAAGGCGGGCGTCACCCTGCTCAAGCAGGTGAAGCGGGCTAAGTTCGACGAGACTGTCGAACTGCACATCAACCTGGGCATCGACCCGGCGCAGTCGGACCAGGCGGTGCGGG
>CAYMHO010000417.1:0-5351 GCA_964390195.1 uncultured Fimbriiglobus sp.
GTGGGTCGTTGTGGGGGGGGGGCCGGGGGGGGGGGTGGTGTCGGGCGGCGCCGCCGCCGCCCCCCCCGGGGAACTGGACGCGGTTGCACTCCCCGTCCCCATCACCCCGGCCCTCTCCCCCAAGGGAGAGGGAGATTACACCACCTTCTTCTGCTGGCCGACGAGCACGGCGACGTCGGCCGACGGACTGCCGCCGGTCAGCGCCACCTGGCACCGCAGATAGCGGGCATCGCGGGTGAACGTCACCGCCGTCACCCCGCCGGCCGCCTGGGCGGGGATGTCGGTCGGCACGGCCGACCACGAGCTGCCGTTGCTCGACTGTTCGAACTCGACCGACACCGTCGTGCCGCCGGCCAGCCCGCCGATCTGGACGACCGCGAACGCCGGGCCGTCGCCGTCGGGCAACTCCACCGCCGAGCCGGTGGCGTCGTCGGTCAGCGTCTGCGGGCTGAGGGCCAGGGCGAACGCGGTGTGCGTGGCGACGTCGTGCAAGAGCGTGGACATGGGATCTCCGGGTGTGGGGAAAAATCGTAGGTCGTGGTCGAGACCGCCGTCAGGCGGGCGAGGCCCGACGGCAGACCACCTTTGTGATTGGTGACTGGCCGTCGGGCCTCGCGGACCTTCGGTCCTGCTCGACCGCGACCTACAACAGGTCACGCCTGCAACAGCTGGTCGCACAGGACGAAGCTGGCCGGGTTCCGCGGGCCGGCGTCGATGTGCTGGATGCCGCGGAGGAACGTCTGGTCGTTCGCCAGGGCGGTGTCGCCGTGCCCACTCGCCAGGAACTCCATCACCCCCAGCCGTGCCACGATCCAGTCCGGGAAGTAGCCGAGCAGCAGGTACGTCAGCGTGTTCCCGCTCCCTTTGGTGCGGGTGCCGCTCACCTGGCTGCTCCGTACCACCGGCGTGCCGTACAGTTCCCGCGGGCGGTCGGTGCCCAGGCTGCGGTTGTCGCGGAACAGGAACCCGCCCTTGCCGTCGGCCGCACTCACGCTGTCCGCCCGCCGGTTCATGAGCGCCGCAAACAGGCTCTTCCGCATCACCCACGCCGTCGGCGCGTCCACCGCGTCGGGCAGCTTCGCCTCCATCTTCGCCACGTCCTCCGGCTGGAAGGTGTCGCCGTTCGCGCCGGTGGTGCTGGCCGTGTGCGAACTGATGCCGGAGTACGTAATCGCCCCCTTGATCTGCGTGCCGCCGGACCCTTCCAGCATGGCGAGGTCGGCCTTCAGCGCCGCGGCGCGGGCCATGTCGAACCGCACCAGACCTTCCGCACTCGGCGAGGCGAACCGGAGCAACTCGTTGTTCATCTTCACCAACACCCCGAGCTTCTTCGCCTGCAGGTCGAGGTTGCCGGTGGTCGGCTGGCTGTCGGTGATGGCGGCCCCCTCGCCCACCCAGTAGGCGGTGCTCCCGCCGGTGAACTTGGGGAACTGAATCCGCCCGTTCGGCGGCAGGGCGATCTCTTGCGCCCCCGCCGCGGCGAAGCACTCCAGGTTGCGTTGCAGGTCGATGAGTTCGCCGAGCATGGGCAGCGGCACCAGCGTCCCGCCGGCGGTGTCGGTGGTCGTGCCGAGGGCTTTGGTGAACACCCGCCCGGTCCGCCGCAAAAGCCACCCCGCTTCGTCCGGGTCGTACTTGCTCGCCTGGGCGGTCATCTTCTGCCGCAGTTCGGTCTGAAGCCGAGCGCCCTGCGGCTCGAACACCGGCAGGTGAGCGCTCGCCAGCGGGACGAGGAACGACTGCGCCCCGTGGTGCGGGGAGAAGCCGTAGGCGGCGTACAGGTCGCGGAGTTGGTGGTGCGTCTGGATCTCCTCCTTCGCCTGCTCCGGGCCGACGTAGCCGAGGGCGAACGCGGCGGCTTTGAGCACCGAGTACCCGACCGAGTCCTGGCCGACCGGCCCGCTCGTCACCCACGGCACCCGCCGGGCCGGGGCGGTGGACCGCACCGCCTTCTCGACGGCAGTGTTCGCGGCGTCGTCGATGAACTGCACCAGCTCGTCGCGGGTCTGGAACTTGTCGGTGATGGCAACGCTCGACATGGATCGCTCCTGGGTTGGGAAAGAACAGAAGAGCTAACCACAGAGGCACAGAGACACAGAGAAGACAAGAGGGAGTGTTCCTCAGAACTGCTTCCCTCTTCTCTGTGTCTCTGTGCCTCTGTGGTTAGCTGGGTTTCAAGCAACCAAACGGCTGAGCACGTCCCGCCGCCGGCACAGCCAGTCCTTCAGGTATGGGTCTTTGACGTATCCCTTCTGGATGGCCAGGGTGACGGCGCCGGGGTTGTCCGGGATGGGCACGGCGGAATACTCCAGCAGCTCCCACTCGTCGAACCGCAGCCCGACGCCGCCGGTGTGCGGACGGCGGGCGGCCTTGCGTGGGAAGAAGCCGATGCTCCAGCCCTTCAAGATGCCCTGCTCGTACAGGCGGAAGACGTCCTCGGCGAACGGCACCCCCTGGGCGAACCGGGTCTCGGCCACAATCCGGTGCGGCTGGATGTCGAGCCACGCACAGGTGCCGATCGGCGGGACGGCCGAGCGGTTGTGCGCCCACAGCACGACCGGGTTCAACAAGAACTCCTCGCCGTTCCGCAGGCCGGCGGGAACGACCACGTCGCCCGAGCGGTCCGGCTTGTCGGTGGTAATCACACTTCGGATGACCATCTTGCCGGCATCGATGGACAAGGTGGCGGCGGTCGGATCGGCGCGGATGAACGGGTCCATGTGGGAGCACTCCGGGTGTTCGCCCTAACGAGCCGCGACCGCCAGGCAGCGGGCAACGGCAAACCGCTCCCTGGCGGTCGCGGCTCGTGGTCGCGGCGAAGATGAGGTTGGTTGACGGTGGAAACGCGATCGGAAGTGCAACAGCCCCGGCGGGTGGGGTGGGCGGGGCGGCCTCGTCCGGTGCCGCACCACCCCCAAGCCCCCACTCGGTTGAAACCACACCCGCCGGGGTGGCTCAGGAACTACGAGCCGCGACCGCCAGGGAGCGGGTGATTCAGGCTCCGCTCCCTGGCAGTCGCGGCTCGTTCGGCAGCATCGGCGTGTCGAACCGCGGGTCGGCGAGCGGCGGCAGGCCGCGGGTTTTGCGGATCTCGTTGTAAGTGCGAAGCCCCATCTTCGCGTCCAACTCGTCGTCCAGGCGGCGCTGCTCGTGGTTGCGTGGCGAGCAGTCGGGGAAGGTCACTTCCACGTCCGCCCCGTAGCGGTTGGCCAAATCCCGCGTCTGCGACTGGCCGATCAGGTCGAGCTTCGGCTGAATCGTCCCCTCGCAGAACATCGCCCGCGCCCCGAACCAGATGTTCGCCCCGAGGCCGGTGTTCTCCACCAACCCGGTGATCGGCGGCGGCACGCGGAACACGGCCAGGATTTCGTCGCGGGTCATCTTCGACGAGTTCAGGAAGTCCATCTCGGCCGGCGTGAGCGTCCACGGCGAGGCGGTGAGGCCTTGCTCCAGCACCATCGGCCGGTGCCAGTTGGTTCGGCCGGCGTACTTCTCGCCGAGTTTCTCTTCCAGACGTTTCAAGGTTTGATCCGTGAGCGTCTGGTCGGTGCGAAGCACGACACCCGGACGCGGGCCGGCGACGAACGTCTGATACCGCGACTTCAAGAGTTCGGTGTTCGCGTCCACCGTCAGCGCGTTCGCTTGCAGCGGCGATAACCCGTAGTGCGGGTCGAGCGGGTTCGGGTACTTCAGGTGGATGATCTCGTCGGGGGTGAACGTCTGGGCCGGGGTGCCGGGCGACGACACCTCATAGGCCCGGACATACTCGCGGGCATCCGGCACCACCCGCACCCACGGCGTAGGAATGATCCACAGCTCGGCCGGCGTACCCGCTTCACTCGGGGCGACGTACCAGAAGCAATTCCCGGTAAGTTCCAGGTACACGACCGTCAGGTACCACAACTCCCACGGTGTGAGCCATGGGTTCGGGCGACTCAGCAGCCGGCAGAGCGGGTGCGTGTGCGGGAGCGCGGTCTGTTCGTGCTCGGCCTGGCCGGTATTGACGAACACGAACGGCCGCTGCCGGGCCACCTCCTGGCCGATCGCGTTCACCGCCGCGTACACCCACGAGCTGTAGTTCCGCAACTGCTCGGCCGGATCGCTCCGCCACCACCCGGCCGGCGGGTACGGCGGGCTGAACAGCGCCGCGGCGCGGTCCGGGGTGGCCGGAGCCGCCTTCGCGCGCCACGGCAGGAGCCACGCCCCGAGGCGGGTGAGGACGGTCATGGCGGTCTCTCGGTTCGGGGAAGAAGAAGACAGGACTAACCACAGAGGCACAGAGACACAGAGAAGGCCGAGATCATTCGGGCGAACTGGCCTGACCTTCGTTTTCTCTGTGTCTCTGTGCCTCTGTGGTTAGCTCTTGTTCTGAAGCAGTCCAAACAGCGCCGGGCACTCGCTTGGCGTACCCGAGGGTGCGGAGCACGTACAGCACCTCGCTCCACGACGGGTAGCGGCGGTGGTAGCGTTTCTGGTAGGCGTGCATGGCCCGGATGAACTCGAGCACGTCGCCGGTCAGTTCGCTGCCCGGGAACTCGTTCGACACCAGCACGGGCAGGCTCGGAGCGGTCATCCGTTCCCCTCCGGGGGCACCTCACTCGCCCCCGCGGGGAGTTAGTCGTCTTTTGTACACTAACGGATTTAAGGTCCGAACCGAGGGCTGTCAAGAAAACCGAGATGGAATTCTGGAAAAATGTTCAGTAGTCCCCATTCTTCGCCGCGAGCGTGCGAGCGGAAACGGTGGGCCGCTCGCACGCTCGCGGCGAAGAAATGTGCCGTGCGCCACCCCACCCCGGCCGGCATGAATGAACGGCCGGTGAGTGGGGGGCGGAACTTTTTCGCCCGCGGGTGGTCAAATCGTTTGCACCGCGGGGGCGGAACCGATACCTTCGGCGTTACCCTCCCTCCGCCGTCCCCTCCCCGGCCTGACCACACCATCGGTTCGGAACCCGCCGCTATGTCCAACGCTACCGACGTGGAGTTGATCCAGAAGGTCCGCGACGCGCACGCCAAGCTCCGCAAAGAAATCGGCAAGGTGATCGTCGGCCAGAACGAGGTGGTCGACCAACTGCTGATGGCCATCTTCTGCCGCAGCCACGCCCTGCTCATGGGCGTGCCGGGGCTGGCCAAGACGCTCATGGTGTCCACCCTCGCGCAGGCCCTGGAGCTGAGCTTCAAGCGGATCCAGTTCACCCCCGACCTGATGCCCTCGGACATCACCGGGTCGGAAGTGATTCAGGACGACCCGGCCACCCGCCAGCGGATGTTCAAGTTCCTGCCCGGCCCCATCTTCGCCAACATCGTGCTGGCCGACGAGATCAACCGCACCCCGCCGAAGACGCAGGCCGCGC
>CAYMHO010000418.1:0-5326 GCA_964390195.1 uncultured Fimbriiglobus sp.
CACCACCCGCACCGACCCGCGGGTGGTGGAGGCGATGCTGCCGTACTTCACCGACGAGTACGGGAACGCGGCCAGCCGCAGCCACCCGTTCGGCTGGCACGCCGAGAAGGCGGTGGACGACGCCCGCGACCAGATCGCCAAGCTGATCGGGGCGAGCGGGAAGGAGATCATCTTCACCAGCGGCGCCACCGAGAGCAACAACCTCGCCCTGAAGGGCGTGGCGGCGATGTACAAGAAGAAGGGCGACCACATCGTCACCGTGGCGACCGAGCACAAGTGCGTCCTCGACACCTGCAAGCGGTTGGAGCGGGACGGCCACAAGGTGACGTACCTGCCGGTCGACCAGTTCGGCCGCGTGTCCGCCGAGCAGGTGCGGAACGCCCTCACCGACAAGACCATTCTCGTGTCGGTGATGACGGCGAACAACGAGATCGGCACGGTTCAACCGATCGCCGACATCGGCAAGGTGTGCAAGGAGAAGGGGATCCTGTTCCACACCGACGCCGTCCAGGCGGCCGGCAAGCTGCCCATCGATGTGCTGAAAATGGGCGTGGACCTCCTGAGCCTGAGCGCTCACAAGATGTACGGGCCGAAGGGGATTGGTGCGCTGTACGTGCGGAAGAAAGACCCCCGCGTGCGGCTGGAGCCGATCATCGACGGCGGCGGGCACGAGCGTGGCATGCGGAGCGGCACCCTGCCGGTGCCGCTCGTCGTCGGGTTCGGCAAGGCGGCCGAACTGGCTCGCACCGAGATGGCCGACGAGGTGGCCCGCACCTTCGCCCTCCGCGAGCGGTTGCGAACACGCATCCAGGACCGCCTCCCCGAGTCGTACCTGAACGGCCACCCGACGGAACGCCTGCCCGGCAACCTGAACCTGAGCTTCGCCTACGTCGAGGGCGAAGGACTGATGATGGGCATCAAGGACGTGGCCGTCAGCAGCGGGTCGGCCTGCACGAGCGCCAGCCTGGAACCGAGCTACGTCCTGCGGGCGCTGGGCGTCGGCGACGAACTCGCCCACAGCAGCATCCGGTTCGGCATCGGCCGGTTCACCACCCAGGAAGAGGTGGACTACGTCGCCGACCTCGTCGTGCGGGAGGTGTCCCGCCTGCGGGAGATGTCGCCCCTGTTCGAGATGGCCCAGGCCGGCATCGACCTGAAGTCGATCCAGTGGGCGGGGCACTAAGGCGGGTCTGGGGTCTGGGGTGTGGGGTATTCACCACCGCACTCGTTCCCCGAACCTCCGCCGACTTCACGCCCGCTCACTCACACGCCCTAAACCCCACACCCCATACCCCCGGTGTCTCATGCCATACAGCGACCAAATTCTCGAGCACTACAACAACCCGCGGAACGTGGGCAGCCTGAACACCGCCGACGAGAACGTCGGCACCGGGCTGGTGGGCGCGCCGGAGTGCGGCGACGTGATGCGGCTGCAGATCCTCGTCAACCCGGACACCGGGGTGATCGAGGACGCCAAGTTCAAGACCTTCGGCTGCGGGTCGGCCATCGCCAGCAGCAGCCTGGCCACCGAGTGGCTGAAGGGCAAGACGCTCGACCAGGCCCTGGCCATCAAGAACACCGAGATCGTGGAAGAGTTGGCCCTGCCGCCGGTGAAGGTGCACTGCTCGGTGCTGGCCGAGGACGCCATCAAGGCCGCCGTGAAGAACCTGCAAGAGAAACAGGTCGCCCCGGCCGATCAGCCGGCCGAGGGCGAGTTGGCCGCGGTCTGACCGTCTCGTTCCCGGACACGTCGGGGAATTGGGGGTGTTGCGGGCGGGGTGTCGGGTTGACCGATCGGTCCGCGGGTGTACCATTCGACCGCCCGCGACGATCGCCCATGAGAGGGACCTCTTGTGGAACCCACACTCGTGCCCAGCCCGCCCCCGGAATCGCCGACCGGCTCCCTGCTGTCTCGCGGGCTGTCGGCGGTGTTCGTAGACCGCAAAGTGCCGTACACCGTCACCCGTTGGGGCGACAGGTTGCTCCGCTCGGTCGGGCTGACACACCGCACGGTCACGGCCGACGGGCTGCGATTCCAGGTCCGCCGCGGGGCGTGGGCGGACGAGGCGGTCATCCGCCACGTGATCGGTGAACGTGAGTATCACGCGCCGGGCTACGAGATCGGCCCGGACGACGTGGTCATCGATGTGGGGGCGAACATCGGCGCCTTCTCGGTGGCGGCCGCCCGGAGCGCCGTGAACGGCCGGGTGATCGCGTTCGAACCCGAGCCGGACAACTTCGCCCTCCTGTGCGAGAACCTGGCCCGCAACGGGTGCGAGAACGTGACCCCGGTCCGAGCCGCGGTCACGGACCACGCCGGGATCGTCACCCTGAACCTGAACGCGGACAGCGGGGCCGGGCACTCGCTCCACCGCGACCACGGGGGGGTGGGGGTGAGCGTGCCGGCGATGACCCTGGCCGACGTGTTCGACGCCTACGCCGTCGAGTTGTGCGACTTCCTCAAGCTGGACTGCGAGGGGGCCGAGTACGACATCCTGTACAAGCTGCCACGGCACCTGTTCGGCCGCGTCCGCCGGTTGGCCCTGGAGTACCACGCCGACCCGGAGGTGAAGCGGGACCGGGGCGACGAACTGGTGGCCTTCCTGCGGGGTGTCGGCTTCCGGGTGGATCTGTACACCAGTGTGGTCGGCTCCCGCAACGGACTGGTATTCGCCACCCGCGACCCGGCCGCGCGAAAGCCCCGTTGACCCGGTGTGGTATACTGGAACAGCAACACTCTCTGGAGTTCATCGCCGATGGCCACTGTCACCGAAGAACTGGGCGTCCGCCCCGCTGGTGCCGAACCCGTTACCGTCCCCTGCCCGGTTACCATCACCGACAAGGCGGCCACCGAGGTGCAACGGGCGATCGCCGATTACAAGGCCGGCGGGGACTCCCCCGAGGGCGAGTTGTACCTGCGTCTGCGGGTGCAGGGCGGCGGGTGCTCGGGCTTCCAGAACAAGCTCGACCTCGACCCGACGTTCAACGAGAAGCTGGACCACCTGTTCGACACCGCCGGCATCAAGGTGGTGATCGACAAGCGGAGCATGCTGTACCTGACCGGTGCCGTGGTGGACTTCCACGACGACCTGAACAAGCGGGGGTTCAGCGTGACCAACCCGCAAGCCAAGGGCACCTGCGGGTGCGGCTCCTCCTACTCGATGTGACCGCCGATCGCCATGACTGACGCCTTCGAGCGCCTCGGCCTGCCGAGGCGTTTTTCGCTTGACCCCGCTGCCCTCGAAGCGGCCTACCTGAACCGCTCGCGGGCAGTGCATCCGGACTTCCACCACGGCGGCAGCGGCGGCGAACAGGCGGCGAGCGAGGCGATGACGGCGGCGGTGAACGAGGCGTACACCACGCTGAAGGACCCGTTCCGCCGGGCCGAACACCTGCTGGCACTGCTCGGCGGGCCGACGGCGGCGGACGTGAAGGACATCCCGCCCGCGTTTCTCATGGAGATGATGGAACTGCGGGAGGAGATCGAGCGGGCGGACGCGGCCGGGAAGGCGAGGCACGAGGCCGACGCCAAGAAGCGACTGGATGCGATCTTCTCCGGGCTGCCGCGGTTGTTTGAGAAGGTCGAGACGAACCCGTTGGCCCCCACCGTAATCCGGAAGGAGTTGAACGCCGCCAAGTACCTGAAGGGCCTGTTGCGAGACCTTCGCGACGCCTGATAGAACGAACTACTGGGGGGAGATCGCATGTACGACATGGCCAACCTGAAGAAGATGAAGGCGATGACCGACGCGGCACCGGACTTAATGGCCGCGTTTAAATCGTTCGACGCCGCCGCGTTCGCCGAAGGTGCGCTGAGCGTGAAGGTGAAAGAGCTGATTGCGGTCGCGGTGGCGGTCACCACCCAGTGCCCGTACTGCATCGAGATCCACGCGAAACGGGCGAAGGCGGCCGGCGCGAGCGAGGCGGAGTTGACCGAAGCCACGCTGGTGGCCGCCGCCATCCGCGCCGGCGGGGCGGTTACACACGCCACCCACGCCCTCTGACGCAGACGACAGGACGCTTAGCTCAGCGGTAGAGCACTCCCTTTACAAGGGAGGGGTCACAGGTTCAAACCCTGTAGCGTCCACTGCCCTCACCTCGCCCATTTCATTCGCAAGCATGACCACCCCTGCCGTCGTCGGGATCGATCTTGGCACCACCAACAGCCTGGCCGCGTTCGTGCGCGACGGGGTGCCGGTGGTGGTGCGTGATGACACCGGGGTGTCACTGGTGCCGTCGGTGGTCAGCTTCCACCCGGACGGCACCGTGCGAGTCGGCACCGCGGCGCGGGAGCGGGCGCTGGCCGACCCGGAGCACACCGTCTTCAGTGTGAAGCGGCTGATGGGTCGGACGCTCGCCGACCTGCAAGCCGACCTTCAACACATCCCGCACCAGTTGGTGGAGCGCGAGGCCGAAGCCGGCCGGAAGGTGCTGCGGGTGCGGATCGACGACCGCGAGTTCACGCCGGAAGAGTTGAGCGCGATGATTTTGAAGGAGGTGCGGCAGCGGGCCGGCAACCCGACAAAGGCGGTCATCACCGTGCCGGCGTACTTCGATGACGCCCAGCGGCAGGCCACCCGCGACGCCGGACGCATCGCCGGGTTGGAAGTGCTGCGGATCGTGAACGAGCCGACCGCCGCCGCCCTCGCCTACGGCCTGCACACGAAGGGCACCGGCGTGGTGGCGGTGTACGACCTGGGCGGCGGCACGTTCGATTGCAGCGTGCTGCAACTGACCGACAGCGTGTTCAAGGTGCTGAGCACGAACGGCGACACGCACCTCGGCGGCGACGACTTCGACCGGGCGATTATGAGTGTTGCGGCGAAGGAGATGGGGACTGATTTGCTTGCGACGAAAGACGCCGGCCTGATTCAGCACCTCCGCGACGCGGCGGAGCGGGTGAAAATCGCGTTGAGCGTGTCCGACATTGTGACGTTCTCCGTCCACAACTTCGCCCGCACCTTCACCCGCACTGAGTTGGAATCCCTCCTCGCCCCGTTCATCGACCGCACGCTGGAGAAGTGCCGCAAGGCGCTCCGCGATGCCGACCTGTCGCCTGCGGACGTGAACGAGGTCGTACTCGTCGGCGGCAGCACGCGGATTCCGTACGTGCGAAAGCGGGTCGCCGAGTTCTTCGGCCGCACCCCGCACACCGAGTTGAACCCCGACGAGGTGGTTGCCCTGGGTGCCGCCGTGCAGGCCGACATCCTGAGCAGCGGCCGGCGGGATCGGCTGTTGCTGGATGTCATCCCGCTGTCACTCGGCGTCGAAACGCTCGGCGGGGCGATGGACCGCATCATCGAGCGGAACACCACCGTCCCCTGCA
>CAYMHO010000419.1:0-5319 GCA_964390195.1 uncultured Fimbriiglobus sp.
CCCGCCTTCTTGCCGAAGAACAGGCTGGCGGTCAGGTAGAACACCGGCATGGCGTACCCGATGCCCTGGATGTACGCGGCGGCGGTGCTCATCACGTTGTAGATCTGGAACTCGTCCGGGTAGTTCGGGTAGCGGCGGGGCATGCCCAGGTAGCCGACCACGAACTGGGGCAGGAAGGTCAGGGCGAACCCGACCAGCATGACGATGGCGGCCAGCCGGCTCCAGAAGTCGGAGTACATGCGGCCGGTCATCTTCGGCCACCAGAAGTGCAGCCCGGCCTGCCAGGCGAACATCATCCCGCCCACCATCGTGTAGTGGAAGTGGGCGACCACGAAGTAGGTGTCGTGCAGGTGGATGTCGGTGCCCATCGTCCCCAGGAACAGGCCGGTCAGCCCGCCGACGGTGAACAGGACGATGAACCCGATGGCGAAGATCATCGGCGCCTGGTAGCTGATGACGCCCCCGTAGAGCGTGGCCGTCCAGTTGAACACCTTGATGGCGCTGGGCACGGCGACGAGCATGGTGAGGAAGGCGAACACCATGCTCAGGTAGTACCCCTGGCCGGCCAGGAACATGTGGTGGCCCCACACCAGGAAGCCGACCACCGCGATGCCCACGCTGCTCCACGCCACGGCGGCGTACCCGAAGATGTTCTTCCGGCTGAAGCAGGTGAGCACCTCGTTGATGACGCCCATCCCCGGCAGGATCATGATGTACACGGCCGGGTGGCTGTAGAACCAGAACATGTGCTGGAACAGGAGCGGGTCGCCGCCGATGCTCGGGTCGAAGATGCCCACCCCGAACAGCTTCTCGACGGCCGCCATCACCACCGTCACCGCCAGCACCGGGGTGCCGAGCAGTTGGATGACGCTGGTGGCGTACATGGCCCACACGAACAGCGGCAGGCGGCCCCAGGTCATGCCGGGGCACCGCATCTTGTGCACGGTGGCGATGATGTTCAGGCCGGTCAGGATGCTGCTGAACCCGGTGATGAAGATGCCCAGGCCGGCGTACAGGATGTTCGTGTGGCTGTACTTGGTGCTGTACGGCGGGTACAGCGTCCACCCGGTGTCGATGCCCCCGACCACCAGCTGGTACAGGAAGAACAGGGCGCCGAACATCCACACGTAGAAGCTGGCCAGGTTCAGCTTGGGGAAGGCCATGTCCTTCGCCCCGATCATCATCGGCACGAAGAAGTTCCCGAGCACCCCGGGCAGGACCGGGATGAGGAACAGGAACAGCATGATCGCCCCGTGGGCGGTGAACGCCTTGTTGTACTGGTCCAACTCCAGGATCGCCCCGGTCGGGGTGATCAGGTTGGTGCGGACCAGTCCGACGGCGATCGCCCCGGCGACGAAGAACACGCTCACCATCACCAGGTACATCAGGCCGATCCGCTTGTGATCGACCGTGAACAGCCAGCCGAGCAGGCTGGTGTCGTGGTTCAGGTAGTTCTTCCGCGTCCGCTCCTCGGCCGCGGTCGGCTCGGGCGGCGGCACCCCCTGTGGGGTGTAATCCAACTTCGGGGCGTCGGCGGGGACGCGGGTGGCCAGTTCGGGGTGGGTGGCGGCGGCCATGTTACTTGTCCCCCTCCTTCTTCATCGGTTGGTCAGGCTTGTTCGGGTCCGGCTTCGGCGGCGGCACGTCGCCCTGGCTGTCCTTCGGCGACCCGCCGATGGGGGTGGGCGTCCGCTCCACCCGCTGGGGCAGGTCGCCCGGCTTCAGGCTGCGGATGTACGCGATCAGGTTGAGGATGTCCTCCTCGGTGGCCAGCCCCGGGTGGTACGGCGGCATGATCGGCTTCCACCCGCTCCGCACGTGCAGGGCGGGGTTGCGGATGGCATTGCGGATGTACGTCTCGTCCGCCTTCACCGTCCGCCCGTCGTTCAACTCCCGCTTGGTGTCCCACAGGTTCTCCAGGGTCGGCGCCTTCGGCGGGGTCGGGTCGTCCACCGCCTGGGTGAAGTGGCACCCGTTGCACTGCAGCTTGCGGAACAGGATCATCCCCTGCCACGCCGGCGACCCGTCGAGCGGCCCTTTCGGCATCTTCCCGTCCGGCCGCCAGTTCCGCTGGCTGGTGGGCGTCTTGTACCGCCCCTCCTTGTACTCGGCGAACTTGTCGGCCGACAGGACGGTCACCTTGCCGACCATCTGGGAGTGGCCCATGCCGCAGTACTGGTCGCAGAACAGGTGGTGCGTCTCGGCCCCGCTCCCCTGCCCGGACGGGGTCAGCTTCGGCTTGTACCAGGCGGCCGTGTACCGCCCCGGGACCACGTCGAACTTGCTGCGGAAGGCGGGGATCCCGAAGTCGTGGATGACGTCCTCGCTGGTGCCGGTCACCTTCACCGCCACCCCGTCGCACAGGGTGATCTCGTTGATGTGCCGGCGGCCGTCCGGGTCCTGCACCTTCCACATCCACTGCTTGCCGACGACGAAGTACTCCTGCTCGGCCGCCTCCTTCGGGATGCTGATCGCCTGGTCCCACACCCGCGAGCCGTACACGAAGAAGGAGAGGAAGAACAGGAGCGGGATGACCGTCCAGATGACTTCCAGCTTGTTCGACCCGAGGATCCGCTCCGGCCTGGCGCGGGCGTCCGACTTGGCGAACCGGAAGCAGCAGTAGGTGAGCAGGGCGTACACCGCCGCCCCGCCGAGCGCGCACACACCGGAGATGTACCAGAACAGGATGTCGTACTGGACGGCGAACTCGGACGCCTGCTCCGGCAGGAACGGCACCGTTTCCATGACTGCGAACATGTCGGCAACCCCTGTTCGGAAGCTATTCGGTTCAGGTCTCGCTCGCCTTCGCCTCGCGGCTACCCGTTCGCCGCCTTCTCCGCCTTCGCCCGCGCCCACGCCCGCCACACCACCAGCCCGGCGCACAGCAGCACCGGCACGGCCGACCACGCCATCGCCCGCATGGCCACCCGGTACCACCCCTCCGGCTGGTCGTCGCCGAGGAAGCAGTCGAGCGTCTTGGCCGTGTCGGCGGTGCCGGTCCCGCCCGCCCCGGCGACGCGGACCTGGTCGGCCAGTTTCCGCTCGTCGATGGTCATCAGCCCGGTGTCGTAGCTGCTGATCCGCCCGGTCGGGGTGAGCACCAGCAGGGCGGCCGGGTGCTGGATCTCCTGGGCCACCTTGTCCGCGTCCACCTCTTTCTGTTTCTTCACGTTCATCCGCACGAACTTGAACCCGATGAAGTCGGTCACCTCGGTGATCGTCTCGTGCGCCTTGCCGGCCGTCTCCCCGCGGTTGGTCGGGTTGGCGCTCAGGAAGTAGACGCCGGGGGTGTCCTTCCCGCGGCCGTCGTAGTCGCGGTGGAACTCGTTCCGCCGGCCGTTCGCCACCTGCGGGTGTTCGAAGCTGTCGATGCTGAAGAACACCAGGTTGAAGTCTTCCCCGGCGACCAGCTTCGGCTTCATCGTCCGCATCAGGCGGGCCGCGTCGAGCAGGTTGACCACCGTCTGGCTGCACAGCTTAGGGCACTTGAAGTAGATCGGCACAAGGACGGTCGGCTTGCCGCCGATCACCTCCCGAAGCGTCACCGCCGCCCCGGTGTGGTCGTAGAAGGTGCCGTCCAGCGGGGGGGTCTTGCCGAGCAACCCGTCCCGCACCTCCTTCGGGATGTCCATCGAGGCCAAGGTTTCGGGCGACGGCGCCGGCGGGCGGGTGGCCAGGCCGTAGGAGCCGACGTTCTGCCCGGCGGCCAGCCCGACCGCGCAGCACCCGACCGCGACGGCGAGCAGCCGGGCGAAGGCGGGGGGCGGGGTCATGGGGTGGCCTCCGATCTCACCCTCTCCCCTTGAGGGAGAGGGTCGGTGAGTGCAACACGCGAACCGGGGAGGGGGGATGATCCACCGGGAGTCGACAACCCCTCCCCCGGCTCACTCCGTTCGCCACCCTCTCCCACAAGGGGGAGAGGGTTACTTGTCGTGCCCGTGGCCGTCGTCCTTCTTCTCAACCGCATCCGGCTTCGGGCCGTAAACCCCGCCGGTGGACAGTTTCGCCTTACCGAGCGAGCCGGGGGCGGCGGTCGACTTGTCCTTGGCCACCTTCAGCGTGTCCTTCCACTTCGGGTCGTGAGCCACCAGGTGGATCATCTCGCCGATCTCGACGGTGGCCAACTTCCCCTCCTGCCCCTTCACCCACGCCGACCGGCCGAGCAGGGCGGTGTCGGTCCACGGGTCGCGGAACCGATCCGGCCGCAAGTCTTCCGGGTAGATTTCGGGCGAGTTGCCCTTCCCGGCCGGGGCGAACGAGCGGACGAACACCGGGTCGGTGACCGAGTTGCCGTTCGCGTCCAGGCGGGTGCGGGCGATTTTCTTGGTGTACTCCAGGCCCGGTTGGGGCGAGGGCGGGACGGGCAGTTCGCCGGGGGTGGCCTTCGGCAGCGGTTTCGCGTCCCACGCGTCGATGCGGTCGGCGCGGGCGTCCCACGGCTTCACCCGCGTCTTGTTCTCCTGTGCCACCTTGTCCACCGCCGCCTTGTCGGTGGCCTGGGTCGCCACCTCCTCCAACTGCTGCGACTCCTTGCCGTTCACGAAGGCGAACGCCCCCTGAACGATCAGGTACGTGACCACCAGCATGATGGCGACGAGGATGGGGACGTAGATGATGGTGCGGGCGTTGAACTGGTCCGGTTCGTGCCCGACCTTGGCCGCCTTCGGGTCGACGCCGGGCACCTCCTCGTGGTGCCCGCCGGCCGACGCGCCGGTCATGGCCATCCACAGGTTTTCCATCGGGGTCGGCCCGTGCCCGTGGTCGTGCCCGCCGGAGACGGGCGGGTGCGGTGTGTCGGCCATGGTAGCTGCCTCCCACCCTACTCCGACACCTGTTAGTGGTGTCCCCACTCGGCCAGGAACTTCGTCTCGCTGTTCTTCGGCAGGATGGGCTTCTTGCCCAGTTGCCAGGCGAACACGACCGCCCAGATGCCGCCGACCATGAGGATGGCGCCGAACGCCATCGGCACGTGCAGCCAGGTGTTCGGGTGCGGCACACTCGGCAGGATCCACCAGGTGACGTCGCACGCGCACACGAACAGGAACAGGCAGGCCATCAGCTTCATCCCGCGGGGGCTGGTCTTCACCTCGCGGAACAGGAGCACGACGAACGGCAGCAGCCAGTGGAAGGCCATCAGGATGTACGTCAGGTAGATCCACCCGCTGGCGAACCCGTCCTTCGTCTCGCCCGTCCCGTTCATCAGGCTGTCGCCCGCCCCGGCCCCCCGCTTCAGGTAGTACGGGATCTCTTCCGGCAGGTTGCCGGCCCAGATGAGCATGAACTGGCAGAAGCTGGCGTACGCCCACACCATGCAGAAGC
>CAYMHO010000420.1:0-5315 GCA_964390195.1 uncultured Fimbriiglobus sp.
CGAGCGCCTGCGCCATCGCCCGCCCCAGCCCGCGGCTGCCGCCGGTGACGAACGCCGTTCGCCCGTCCAGTCGGAATGCGTCCATCACGCCCATCGGGTGTTCCTGTGGGGTCGGCAGAGGTATTGTTGTAGGTGAAGTGTTCCGCTCGCTCCGCGAGCGGCCTAGAACCCGCTCGCGGAGCGAGCAGAGCACTTTCATGGCCAAGTGCGACCAGGGCTACCCGTGTCAGGTGTGCGGCGGTGACGTGGAAGGCGTCGTCGAGTCCGAGTTGTACCTGCGGTATGTGCTCGGCGAGGTGCCGCTCGAGCGGTTGCACCTGCACGCCGAGTGTCACGTCCGCTGTCGGCCGGCGGTCGCCCAGTATATAGTGGACCCTGCCTTCCTCCCGGTGCCGTGCGACGGCCCGTTCGACAAGCGGACCCTCGACCCCGAATTCGTTCGCACCGAAGAAGCCCGGGTCACCCGCGGGTGGCGGCGGCTGCAGGCCATCCCGACGCTCGGCCTGAGCATCCCCGAATACCCCCTGAGCGTCACCCCGGAGCCGACCTCATGAACGTGCTTCTCTTGGCAGCCCTGGCCCTCGGGGCCGACGACCCTGGCCCGAAGGTGGGCGCCGCCGTGCCGAAACTGACCGCCTTCGCGGTCGGCGAGAAGGTGGCCGAGAAAGAGACCGACCTGGCCGGCGAGCGGAAGGACGAGCCGACGGTGTACGTGTTCGTGAACGCCGACCACTTCAAGGACACGAACATCCCGTTCGGCCGGCCGGCCTTCCGGTTCGTGAAAACCCTGGACGAGAAGGTCGGCGACGTGACCGGGGCGAAGGTCGTGGCCGTGTGGGTGGGCGGCGAGGCGGACAAGAACAAGGGGTACGTGCCGAAGGTGGCGACGTACTACGCGAACACGGTGCTCGGGGTGTCGTCGGCGGACGCCAACGGGCCGAAGGACTGGGGCCTGACGAGCACGAGCATGATCACGGCGGTGGTGGCACACAAGGGCAAGGTGGTGAAGGCGTGGGCGCTGGACAGCGTGAACGAGACGGACGTGAAGCCGGTCGAAGAGGCGCTCAAGAAGGCGGTCGAGAAGAAGGACAAGTGAGCCGGCATGAGTAGGTCCGGCGAGCCGAGCCGGACCCGCTGGCTCGAATGGTGGTTCGGGTGCCGCTCGGCTCGCGGCACCTACTCATTTCACACGTCCACGTCCCACACCACCACCTTGCCGGTGTCGCTGCCAGCAGCGGCGAGCAGGCCGTCCGGGCTGAACGCCACACTCCGCATCCGCCCGACGTCCCAGGTGTACGTCGTCGCCAGGCTCCAGTTCGAGGTATCGTACAGCCTCACCGTGGCGTCGTTCGACGTGGCCGCCAAGTAGCGGCCGGAGGGGTGGAACACGAGGGAGGTGAACTGGTGACGGTCGCCGGACAGGATGCGGTGAACCGGGTCGGGTCGGGCACCAGCCAGGTCGAACACGGGTATCCCCTTCGCAATCACCACGGCGAGCCAGCGGTCATCCGGCGAAGCTGCCATCTTCCCGTTGGCGTCCGCCCGCACCTGCCACTCTCGTACCACCTCGCCGCTGGCGGAGTCGCGGACCACCAACCAGTACGGACGGTAAGGGGTTCGGGACGAGAGGCGGACGGGTCGGATGCGGTTCTCAAACTGCAACAGGTGTCCGCACGCGGGCAGCACCGCCGGCGGCGAGAAGCAGCGACGCCCCCCGACCGACCACGGAGGTCGGAGCGGAGTGGCCATCGCTTCGAACCCGCGGAGGGGTTGGAGATTCCGGTAGAGGGCGAGTGTGCCGTGCGGGCTCCA
The DNA here is from genome assembly GCA_964390195.1 of uncultured Fimbriiglobus sp. Classification (GTDB taxonomy): domain Bacteria; phylum Planctomycetota; class Planctomycetia; order Gemmatales; family Gemmataceae; genus JALHQU01. The sequence goes on from CAYMHO010000420.1 coordinate 1,813, forward strand.
AACGACGTGTGCCGCCGGTGTGCGGGTCAACCGCCGACCGACACTTCCCGTCCACATCAGTGATACGCCCTTGGCGTCACTGACCGCGACCAACTCCCCGCCGCGAACGAATGTGGCGGAGAACACCGGCTCAACACCGATTCGATCCGGCTCCGCTTCGAGGGTCGGACTCTTCCAGCACACTGCCTCCACCGGCCCAACCGCCAGCAGCCCGCCAGCGGTGTTGAACTCGACGTGATCGACCTTCTGCCGTCGGGTCTTGAGCAGCCGCACGGCGATACCCTCACTTAAACCCGTGCTCGGCCGCCGGGAACGTGCCCGCTCGCACCTCGTCGCAGTACGCCGCCACCGCGTCCTTCGCTAGCGTTCCCAACTCCGCGTAGCGCTTCACGAACTTCGGCCGCATGGCGTCGTACAACCCGAGCAGGTCGTGCCACACCAGCACCTGGCCGTCGCAGTGCGGGCCGGCCCCGATGCCGATCGTCGGCACACCCACCGCCGCCGTCACCTTCGCCCCGACCTCCGTCGGCACGCCTTCGACGACCATGCTGAACGCCCCGGCGTGCTCGACCGCGTGGGCGTCGGCGAGCAGTTCGTCCGCGTCCCGCTGCACCTTGAACCCGCCCATGCGGTGGACCGACTGCGGGGTCAGGCCGACGTGCCCCATCACCGGAATATCCGCCCGCACGCACGCCGCCACCGCTTCGGCCATCCGCCGCCCGCCCTCCAACTTCACCGCGTGGGCACCCGCCTTCAGCAGCTTGCCGGCGTTCTTCACCGCCTGCCGCGGCGACACCTGATAGCTCATGAACGGCAGGTCGGCGACGATCAGACACCGCTTCGCCCCGCGGGCCACGCACCGCAGGTGGTACGTCATCTCGTTCAGCGTGACCGGCAGCGACGTGGTGTGCCCCTGCACCACCATGCCGAGCGAGTCGCCGACGAGGATGCAGTCCACCCCGGCCCCGTCGGCGATGACGGCCGAGGTGTAGTCGTAGGCGGTGACGACGGCCAGCTTCCGCACCCCGCGGGCGGAGCGGAACTCGGGCACGGTCATCGGTTTGGTCGGTGAGGTCATGGGGTCATTTCACCTCCACCGCGCCCAACGTCAACCACTCCTCGCCTTGCGTTTCGTTGGCGAACCGCAACGGCTTGCCCCCTTTCAACGTGTTCGGCACCCGCACGGCCAGGGTGTACTTGCCGGCCTTCACCCCGCTCACGTCCAGGGTGTCCGCCCACACCCGCGGCTTGTCGCCGGGCAGCAGGCCCGTGAGCTTGCCGGAACTGGCGGCCGTCTTTACCGGCTTGCCGTCGGAGAGCAAGCCGTACTCCGCCTTCCAGTCGTAGTAGAACGGCGCCACCCCGCGGTTCTCGATTTCCAGCTTCACCTCCAGCTTGCCGCCTTTCACCTCGCCGACCGTCACCCCGGGGCAGTGGAACTCGTACCCCATCCGCCGCACCTGTTCCTCGGCGCGTCTGACGCGGTCGGCCGGCGGCTTCTTCCGGAACATGCCGCTGTCCATCAGCCAGGTGGCGTGCGTCGCCTCCACGCACTCGCGGAAGTTTTGCACCTCCTTTTTCTCCGGCTTCTCGTCGAACACCTGCCCCCACGCCTCCGGGCGGATCTCCCCGCCGATCGGGTGCGTCTTCCACTTCGCTTCCGCACCGGCTTCTTTCAAGGCGGTCATGTAGAACCACTCGTCCCCCTTCTTGCCGGTGTGCAGGGTGGCCCAGGCGAAGGAGTCGTCGTGATAGCCGAACGGGCGGGCGGCGTTGCTCGCCTTCTGGTAGGTTTTCTCCCCGGCCGGGTACCGCAGCAGCACCGGCGTCACTTTGAACGCCGCCTCGTAGGCGCCCATCACCTCCAGTTGCACGGGCTTGCTGGCGAACAGTTCGCCCTTCGGGTAGTTGTGCCACTCGCCCCAGAGGCCGAGCAACCCGGCGGTGACGAACCCGATTCGCGGGTCGCCGTCGTACCTCTTGCCGAACGCCGCGATGAAAGCCGTCAGCGACTTCCGCAGGTTCTTGTCCTCGTAGTCGGGCGTCTCGACGGGGTTGGTCGGGGTCGGTGCCGCGTCCTTGTACATCCACTTCGTCACCTTCAGCCCGTCCGTGACGAGGAACTCGGGGATGCCGCCCTTCTCGTTCGGGTATTCGAGGAACACGCGGAGGACGGCCTGGTGCCCGCGGCCGGCGACGTCGTCGAGCAGCGTGTCGAGCGGCTTCCAGTCGAACTGGTCGTACCCCTTCACCAGTGCCGAGTACGGCAGGTAGTTGAACTCCAGGCTGTGCGGGAACTTGTCCCGCACGTCGCCCTGATACGGCACCAGCCCCCGCAGCGGGTTGTCCACCGCCGCCGGGGCGTGCTTCAGTTCGGCGCGGTCGGCAGCGACCAGCGGGCCGGCGAGCAGGAGGAGCGGGAGAAGGCGGGGCATGGGAACGCTCAGACGGTCGACCCCCGAGGGGGTCAAGGGAGAACCCGGGGGGAACCCGCCTCCACCTTTGTAGCCCTGGACGGGGGCGGTAGTACGGTCGCGGTCCGGGGCCAGGCGATTCCGAGCGGGCGGAGGTGGAGTCAGGCTGCAGGGCGGACCTGAAACGGGTGGGGTTCGGACTGCCACCGGTGGCACTGGTGGGGAGCTGTTACGCGGGTCGGCGCCACTTCCGTTCGACGCCGGCCAGCGGGTGACCGCCCTGTCCGAGGCGTGGGGCAAACCGGACAAGGCGGCCGAGTGGCGGGCGAAGGCCCCGCGGGAGGTGTTGCCGCTGCAGCGGGCGGAGTGAATCACCCCTCCGCTTCGGCGAGCGCCCGCGCGCTCGTGTCCCGATGGTCTTCCAGCCAGGCCACGTCGCCGCTGTCGGCGAACCGCTTCACCCCCACCTTCAGGATCTGGTCGTCGGGCACCACGGCGAGGGGCGTGTACCGCGGGTGGTGGCTGTCTTTGTACGGGTCGTTGCTCCTCGCGTTGTAGCAGCAGATCATGCTCCAGCGGGGGTTGTCCGACTTGTTCTGGTCGCTGCGGTGCAACAGGTTCGAGTGAAAGAAGAGCGCGTCACCCGGCTGCATCTCGACGTACACCAGCGGGAACCGCTCGGGCCGTTTGAGCATCTCCTCCACCCGGTCCTTGTCCGCCCCGGCCTGGTCGCCGGTGAGGGTGTGGTTGATCCGCCCGCAGTGGTGGCTGTTTTCGATCACCTGCAGGCAGCCGTTCTGCACCGTACACGGGTCGACGGCGATGAACACGCTCACCAGCCGCGGCTCCAGCACCCCGTTCTGGTACCAGTACCCGTAGTCCTGGTGCCACGTCCACGCCCCGCCCACCCTGGCGTCCTTCAGGATCATCTTCGAGTGGTAGTGGTACACCTCGTCGGCCAGCAGCTTCTCACAGCTCCGCACCATCCGCTCGCACCGGGCGAACACGCCGTAGATGCCGTCGCCGGGGTGGTTCCACAGGCTCAGCCGCACCACGCCCCCCTCGCCGTCGGCCCGCCCGAAGCTCTTC
>CAYMHO010000421.1:0-5298 GCA_964390195.1 uncultured Fimbriiglobus sp.
ACGGCGGGCCGACGTGGCTGAACGCCCAGACGCTCCTGTTCCGCCAGAACCTGGCGCTCGCCCTCACCAGCGGGGAAGGTCTCGGGCTGCGGTGCGACCCGGCGGCATTGCTGGCCAAACACGGGGTGACGAAGGACGAACAGGCGGTCGAGTTGCTGGTCGGCGTGTTCCACCAGCATGACGTGCCGGCCGCGGCAAAGGAGAAACTGCTCACCCACTTGACCGACTCCGCCAAGGTGAAGTACCCGACCTTCTGGTCGGCCGACGACGTCCGCACGCACCGCCTCCGCACCGTCGCCCACCTGACCCTCACGCTGCCCGAGTTCCAGTTGGCCTGAGGGCCGAACCGGTTGCCACCCACGCGGCGGGTCGGGAAGATAGTCTTCCCATCCGCCGCGAGCTTTCCCATGCCACCTCCCAGCCGATCCCATGACGAGGACGACCGCCCCCGCCGTCGCCGAGATGACGACGAGGATGAACGCCCCCGACCCCGAGGTCGGCGGAGGGACGCCGACCGTCCGACGAAGAAGGGGAGCGCCCTGCCGATCATCCTGGGCATCGTCGGCGGGGTGATCGTGCTGTGCGGGGGCGGGTGTGCGGGCGTCTGGTTCGGCGTCATCAAACCGGGGATCGACCAGGCCAAACTGAAGCTCGACGAGGCGGACGCCGAACTGAAGGCGGCGGCGGAGAAGGCCAAACAGACGGGCAAGGAGCGTCCGCCCGAACAGCCGCCGGTCGCCACCCTGACGGTGACGGAACTGGTGGACAGCTTGCGGGCCGACCGCAAGAGGTACGACAAGAAGTGGATCACCGTGACAGGCCCGGTGACGCTGGTGAACACCGACAGCCAGCCGGGCAAGCCGGACTGGGGGTACGTCCACCTGGGGGTGTTGCGGACCGGGCTGGTGGTCTGCCACTTCAAATCCGACGAGTGGGCCAAGCTGCCGAAGTTCGACGACGCCAAGACGTACTCCATCACCGGCCTGTTCGACGCCAACGAGTTGGGGGTGTCGATGGACTGGTGCCGGGTGACGGGTGAATCCGGAGCCACCCTGAAGGCCGACCAACTGGCCGACGCGGTGGACGCCCACACCGGGAAGGGGGTGACGGTGTCGGGGGTGGTGAAGTCGGTCGAAGACCACGACACCACCGGCGGGGTGGTGCTCGTCACCAGCGGCGGGCGGCGGGAGGTGCTGGTGTCGTTCCGCCAGGGCCAGTGGACGAAGGGGAAGATCGCCGCCGGCGACGCCGTGACCGCCAAAGGCACGGTGTTCGGGAAGGTGGGCGACAATCGGGTGGACGTGCTCGGCTGCGACCTCGTGGCCCACAAACCCGGCACCAGGCCGGCCGACAAAACCCCGGTGGCCACCCTGACGGCCGACGAACTGGCCGACCGGCAGCCCACCCACAAGGACAAGTGGGTGACACTGAGAGGCAAGTTCCGGGCGGCGGTGCAGGGGGACGGCGGGGGCGTGACCCTGCTCGTCCCGACCGGCAAGTCGCTGATCGTCAGCCCGCCGATCGGCACCAGGTTCGGGTGGAAGGAGCCGCCGCAACCGCTGGACGAACTGGAGTTCACCGGCAAGGTGAGCGGCAACGACCGCTCCGTGATGCTGACCGAGGCTGTGCTGGTGAAGCAGTCTCCGCCGTCCGAGATGCCGGTGAAGGTGACGGCCGATGACCTGACGGCCGAGTTCGCCAAGGACACGGAGGCCGCCACCAAGAAGTACACCGGCAAGGTGCTCCAGGTGTCCGGCAAGGCGAGTTCCACCGCCAGCGCCGGCAACCGGGTGTCGGTCCGCGGGCTGCAAGACACCACCAAGAAGCAGGGGTACTTCGTCGAGTGCATGTTCGAAGGGGACGCCCGCGACGCGGCCAAGGGGGTGAAGCTGCAGGAGCAGGTGGCCTTCGTCGGCCTGTTCAACGGGATCAAGAAGGGGACCGGGGAGACGTACACCGTCACACTCATCGTCGGTCGCGTGGTGAAGTGAACCGCACGGGGAGTAGAATGACCCCCCGCGTCTCATGGTGCCGCCATGCCCATTCCCGTCAAGTGCCCGAGCTGCTCGCACAAGTTCAGCGTGAAGGACGAGTACGCCGGCAAGCGGGCCAAGTGCCCGGAGTGCGAGGAGCCGCTCTCCATCCCCGGCGGGGCGGCCCCGATGCCGGCCGCCCGTCCGAAGTCCTCGCCGATCGCCAAGGCGCTGGACGACGAGGCGGCTGAGTCGCCGAAGGCGAAGCGGCGTCGCGACGAGGACGACGACGACCTGCCGCGGGCGAAGAAGCGGCGGGACGATGACGAGGGTGACGAGAAGCCGCGGGCGAAGAAGCGTCGGGAGGACGATGAGGACGAAGACGACCGGCCGAGGGGCAACCGCCGCCGGCGGGACGAGGACGGCGCGCCGCCGAAGAAGAAAAGTAACGCACTGGTGATCATCCTGAGCATCGTCGGCGCGGTGGTGCTGCTGTGCGGCGGCACCTGCGGCGGTGTCTGGTGGTTTGTCCTCAAGCCAGCCGGGGAGACCTTCGCCTCATTCGTGACGGCGGCGGAACAGCGGCAGGCCGCCCGCGACTCGTTCAAGGACAACTTCCAGAAGGTGAAGGCGGGCATGACCAAGAAGGAGGTGGACGACCTGCTCGGGCCGAACAGTGCCAAGGCGCAAGAGCACGACGTCGGGCGGGTGACGATGATGCTGTCGGACTGGCCGAAGTCGGAAGACCGGTGGAAGCCGAAGGCGAAGGCCGGTCACGTCCTCTTGTGGGACAAGTCCGGGGACGGCGTGTTGGTCGCCTACTCGACCGATCCGAATGCCGGCGGGACGGTCGTCGGGGCGGTCGGCAACTTCGGGTTGTCGGCCTCCGAGCCGATCAAGCTGCCGGCCGCCGAACCGACCGGTGACGTGAACAACCCGGTCGCCACCCTCACGGCGGCGGAGTTGACGGCCCAGTTCGCCAAGTACCGCGACCGGTGGGTGACGGTGAGTGGTGCGTTCAGCGCGGTAGACACCCTTAACCCCTTCTCCGTGGTCCTGACCACCCCGCCCGGGTTCACCCTCACCGTCCACCCGCCGCCCGGCGGCCGATTCCCGCTCGCCGACCCGCCGGTGCAGCCCCGCGAGAGCCTGACGTTCACCGGCAAGGTGGGCGGCGACAGCATCGCCGTCCAACTGAAGGAGGGCAAATTCGTCAGCCGCACCGGGGGCACCCCGCCCAAGCCGGTCGACCCCAAGGCGGCGCTGACGGTCGCCGACGTGCTGAGGGACCACGTCAAACTGAGGGGCGGGTCGGTGACGGTGCGGGGGAAGGTGAAACTGGTCGTCGAGGAGGTGGACGGCACCCGCGGGCACATCGAGTTTGACGTCGGCGGTGGGACGATCGGCCTGCGGGCCAAGATCCCCGACGGCAAATGGCGAACCCGCTTCCTCCAAGGTGAGGACACCGTCGAACTGTCCGGCACCGTGGCCGGGCTGGCGGGCAACCCCGGCACCGGGCAGTCGGTCGAGATGCTCAACTGCGACCTGCTCAAGCGCACCACGAAGGACGGCAAGGACGTGCCCCTGCCGCCCGTCACGCCACCGCTCAAGGCTGTCGCGGTGGCGGCCGAAACCCTCGCCGCCGAGTTCGCCCAGAACATCGACAACGCCGCCAAGAAGTACACCGATAAGGCGATCACCGTCACCGGCACCGTCGACAAGGTGTCGCCGACGGGCATCCGCGTCACCTTGAAGGGGGTGGCAGCGGCCGACAACAAGAAGGCGTACGTGGTGGACGTGGGCATGACCGCCGCGGGGCGGGACGACGCGAAGAAGTTCAAGGAGGGCGACGTGGTGAAACTGACCGGCAAGTACACCCTCTTCCGCCCGGCAGGGGCGAGCAACCCGAACACCGTCCTGCTCTCCAACGCCGTGGTCGAGAAGTGACCGCCTTTTCCCGCCTGAGGTGGACCCGTGGCGATTGAAGTCACCTGCCCGAACTGCTCGGCCACCTTCAAGGCGAAGGACGAGTTCGCGGGCAAAAAGGCGAAGTGCCCGAAGTGCGGCGGGCGGATCGTCGTCCCGTCGCCGTTTCACGGCGGGGACACGATCCGGATGCCGCCGCTGAAACGCCCGCCAGATAAGCCGAAACCGGCGGACGACTAGGCGTCGTAGCGTCGGCGTGAAACCCGCCCGCCCGGCTCCGGGTACACTCGGCAACACCCCGCGTGTGCCCGGAGCCACTCCGATGACCGACCGCCGCGACTTCCTCCGCACGTCCGCCCTGCTCGGCTTCGGGGCCAGCGTCCCCACCTTCCTCGGCAAGACGGCGTTCGCCGCCCCCACCGCCGACAAGCCCGGCGCCAAGGATACCATCCTGGTGGTGGTGCAACTGACCGGCGGGAACGACGGGCTGAACACCGTCATCCCGTTCGCCGACGCCGAGTACGCCAAGCTGCGGCCGAACATCGGCATCAAGAAGGACGACGCGAAGAAATTGACCGACTCGCTCGGGTTGCACCCGAGCATGGGCGAGTTCGCCAAGCTGCACGACGACGGCAACCTGTGCGTGGTGCAGGGGGTCGGCTACCCGAACCCGGACCAGTCGCACTTCCGCAGCATGGACATCTGGCACGCCGCCAGCACCGAGCAGTCGCTCACCGAGGGGTGGATCGGCAAGGCGTTCAAGACTCAGGCGGTGCCGGGGTTCCACCTGGCGGACAGCACGAAGGAGTCGGCCCCGCTCGCCCTCGCCGGGGCGCCCGCCCGTGTGCCCAGTATCACCAGTCTGGAAGACTTCCAACTGAAGACCGCCGCCGCCGACCCGAAGGAGCGGGAGAAGCAGAAGAAGTTGATCGAGAGCGTGAGCGGCGGGGGGAGCGAGAGCAAGCCGGACCTGCTCGACTTCGTGAAGCGGACGGCGACGACCACCTACGCCAGCACCGAGAAGCTAGCGAACATCGGCAAGAACTACACGCCGAAGGTGACGTACCCGACGACGGGTCTGGCGAACCGGCTGAAGCTGGCGGCCCAGCTCATCGACGCCGGCGTCGGGGCGCGGCTGTTTTATGTGAGTCTGGACGGGTTCGACACGCACGCGGGGCAGGGCGGGGCCACCGGGGCGCACGCCAACCTGCTCGACACCGTCAGCGGGGCGATCAGCGCGTTCTACCGCGACCTGGCCGCCCGCGGGCACGGCGAACGGGTGTGCGTGATGACGTTCAGTGAGTTCGGCCGGCGGGCGAAGGAGAACGGCAGCAAGGGCACCGACCACGGCAGCGGGGCGCCGATGTTCCTGGTCGGCGGGCGGGTGAAGGGCGGGGTG
>CAYMHO010000422.1:0-5291 GCA_964390195.1 uncultured Fimbriiglobus sp.
AGATGGTGCTGGCGGGCGGGTACGTCAGCCCGGCCGAGCGGGAGTGCCTGCGGCGGGAGGCGGAGATGATCGCCGCGTTACGCCACCCACACATCGTGCCGCTGTTCGACGTCGGCGAGTCGGACGGCCGCCCATACTTCACGATGGAACTGGTGGAGGGCGGCACGCTCGCCCAGAAACTGGCCGGCACCCCGCTCCCCGCAAGGCCCGCCGCCGCACTGGTCGCTCAACTGGCCGACGCTGTCCACGCCGCTCACCAACTCGGTGTCGTCCACCGCGACCTGAAGCCGGCGAACGTGCTGCTCACTCCCGACGGCACACCCAAGATCGGCGACTTCGGGCTGGCCCGGCGGGTGGACGGCAGCGGTGGCACGATCACCGGCACGGTCGTCGGCACGCCGAGCTACATGGCCCCGGAGCAGGCCCGCGGCGAGGTGCGATCCGTCGGCCCGGCCACCGACGTGTACGGCCTCGGCGCGATCCTTTACAAGGCACTCACCGGCCACCCGCCGTTCCGTGCGGCCACGGCCGCCGAGACGGTGGTGCAGGTGCTCTCCCAGCCGCCTGTCCCGCCCTCCCGGTTGAACAGTTCCGTTCACCGCGACCTGGAAACGATCTGCCTGAAGTGCCTGGAAAAACAGCCCGCCCGGCGGTACGCCACGGCCGCGGCACTGGCGGATGATCTGCTCCGCTTCCAGCGCGGCGAGACGATTGCCGCCCGCCCGGTCAGTCGGACGGAGCGGGTGTTGCGGTGGACCCGACGCAACCCGACCGCCGCCACGCTCATCGCCACCGCCGTCCTGCTTGTCGGGGTGGCGGCCACGGTGGGGTTGCGCGAATGGGACCTGTCGGTGAAGCGTGAAGCGGAGCTGGCCCGCTGGTCCGACCGGCTGGAGTTCGTGAATCGGTTACAGGAGGACGGACGGTTTGCCGAAGCGCGAGCCATCCTGCAAGAGGCCCAGGCCGACGACCCCGCCGTGCAGCGACAGATTGCCGACGCCCGCGACCGGCTCAAACTGGTGGTGACGCTCGACGCCATCCGCCTGAACCGTGACCGGAAAGCGGACGGCAACGGCCTGGACTACGCCGCGTCGAGCCGCAAGTACGAAGGGGCGTTCCGTTCGGCCCACCTCGGCACCTGCGATGAACGCCCGGAGCACGTGGCCGGCCGGTTGGTCGCTTCGCCGGTGCGGAAGTCGATCATCGCCGCCCTCGACGACTGGGCTGCGTGTGCGGAGAAGATGGAGCGGGACTGGGTACTCGCCGTGAGCCGGGCGCTCGACCCCGACCCGTGGCGGGATCGCGTCCGCGACCGGGACGGCTGGGCGAACACCGCCGCCTTCCCCGCCATCGCGGCGGACGCGGACATCCCGAACCAGCCGGTCACACTGATGGTGGCGTTCGGCACCCGCTGGCGGCGGTTGGGCGGCGACCCGTCGGCGTTCCTGGAGAGGGTGCAGCGTCAGCACCCGACCGACTTCTGGGTGAACTTCGAACTCGGGCACCTGCTGAACGTGCGTGACCCTGTCACGGCCATCGGTTACCTTCGGGCAGCCCTGGCGGTGCGACCGGACGCGGCGGTCGTCCACGGCAACGTGGCCGTCCTGTTCGCCCGAGTCGGTCAGACGGACGCCGCCGTCCACCACTATCGCCGCTGCCTGGCCATCGACCCGAATCAGCCGGACGTCCACCTCGGCCTCGGCACCACGTTGGTCAACCGCGGGGAGTTGGAGGAGGGCATCCGCCACTGGCGGGCGTCGCTCGCCCTCAACCCGAACCAGCCCGGGTTACGTCGGTCGTTTCTCCAAGGTGGGGTAAAGGTTGCTCGGGCGGACGAGGTGTACGACGAGTGGACGGCCCTGCTATCGGGCGGGAACGCCTCTCCCGAAGATTACGACGGGTATGCCGAACTCTGCCTGTACCTCGGCCGCGAGGACGACTACCGGTCGGCACGTCGGCAGTTGCTCGGCCAGTTCGAGACGACGAAGGACCCGCAGGCGGCCGAGCGGACCGGGCGGGCGTGCCTGCTGCTGCCCGACTCCCCCGACGACACTCTCCGGGCGGTCGCGTTCATCGACCGGGCGATGGCGAACGAGATGAAAGGCCTTCCCGACTGGGTGCCGCCGTACTTCTGGTTCGCCAAGGGGTTGGCCGAGTACCGACTCGGTCACTTCGACACCGCGGTTGCCGTCCTGAGCAAGAAGACCGCCGGAGTTCTCGGCCCGGCCCCGCGGCTCGTCGAAGCGATGGCCCTGCACCAACTCGGGAAGACTGCGGACGCCCGCAAGCGGTACGACACCGCCGTCACCCTGTTCGACTGGACGCCAGCCAAGGCCGACAGCCGCGAGGCGTTCATCTACCACATCCTCCGCCGCGAGTGCGAGCGCGTCATGGTGAGGAAATAACCGGTCGGAAGCTGCTCCGGTCACCTCGACATGCGCGACCAAGCCGATATCCGTTGCGTGCGTCGGGCACCGCGACCGTGGGTTGTGTCGGGAAACCCCATTGGACACACTCCCCCCCCGCCTTGGCTCCGAGCGGGATTGGTGCCCTCTCGATCACAAGGGTATTCCCGCCCCTCGCGGAGTTCGTCGACACGGCGTCCGGTCGCCTCCCCCGGCGAACGGCCCGGATGATCCCCCTGATCCCCCGCGGTGAGTGGGGGATGGGGGGATGACCACACCCCCGGCATGAACCCGGCTTCGATCAGGTGCTCTCTGGGCAGGGTCACGTGGGTCGGACCGAGCTACGGCGGAAGGGCCTTGCCCCCTCAGCCCAGTTCGGCGCCCCCAGAGGGGGTGGAGTAGGGGGTGGCCTCGGGAGGAGTCTTGCCCGAGTTGCCCAACTCACGATCCGAAATCGAAGCGCACAGCCCCGTTCTCCAACTTGAGCCGGGCGTCGAACGTGTTCCCGGCCTTCGACTTGAACCCCTTGAGCAGCGGGCTGACGCCCTTCTTCAGCAGTGCCTTCGCCGTCGTCGCGCTCACCGTCTTGCCGGCGATCGTTTTCCAGATGACGAACTTGCACCCGTCCCGCCACCCGCTGCACCCGTACCCTCGCTCCCCTTCGATCACCGTCGCCTTGCACAACGGGCACTCGCCGAGCTGGCCTTCGGCCGCCTTCTTCGCTTTCTTCTCGCCACCCGCTCCGGCGTCCGGCGTCGCCTTGGGGCGGCGGACCTTCGGCGTTGCTCCGTCCGTCGGTTTGGCTCCACTGGTGCGGCGGGTCCGTGTCGGCTTCGTCGCCTTAGCCGGTCGCGGGCCTTCCGCCTGTGGGGTGCGGACCTCCAGCACGGCGCCGGCGTCCGACAACGTGAGGATCACCCCGTCGGACCCGTCGAACGGCGGCGGGCGGAAGAGTGTTCGCAACTGCAACAGCTCGCGGGCGTGTCCGACCTCCAACCGCCCGCCCTTGTACTCCTTCCACAGCACGAACGGGCACCCGCCCTTCCACCCCGAGCAGCCGTACCCGCGTTGCCCCTCGATCACCGGCAGGCTGCACCGCGGGCACTCGCCCAGCCGGGACTCGTCCACCTCGTCGCCCTCGGTCCCGCGGACGATCCCCCGCGTGTACCCGGCGATGTCCGTCATGAACTTGGCGGGGTCGAGTTCCCCCCGTTCGACCTCTCGCAGCCGTGCCTCCCACTCGCCCGTCAGTTCTGGGCTTTTCAGTCCCCGGTCCCGCACCAGCGCGATCAGGTAGCGGCCGGCGTCGGTGGACACGACCGCCTTGCCCTCCCGGACGATGTATCCGCGGTTCAGCAGCGTCTCGATGGTCGCCGCTCGCGTCGCCGGGGTACCAAGCCCCCGCTCCTTGAGCGCCTCCCGGAGTGCTTCGTCATCGACCAATTTGCCGGCCGTCTCCATCGCCCCGAGCAGGGTGGCCTCGGTGTACGGCTTGGGTGGTGTCGTCTCCCCCTTCTTTACCGACGGCTGGTGCGGGCCGCTCTCGCCGGGATGGAACTCGGGCAACGCCTGCTCGTCCGGCTTCTTGTCCTCGTCCCGCACCGGGTAAAGCACTGTCCACCCTGGGTCCACCACCCGCACTCCGCGGGCACGGAACGGCACCTCGTTCGCCTTCCCGTTGACCGTCGTCACCTCCTTCACGCAGGCCGGGTAGAAGCAGGCGATCAGGCGGACGGCGACCGCGTCGAACACCGCCCGCTCGGCGAACGGCAGGTCGCCCGGCACCTTCCCGGTCGGGATGATGGCGTGGTGGTCCCGCACCTTGGAGTCGTCCACCACCCGGCCGGTGAAGGCGAGGGCGGACAGGTCGAGCCGCCCGACCGCCTCCGGGTGGAGCGGCCGCAACGCTTCGAGGGCGCTGCGGACCGATCCTTTCAGGTCGTTCGTCAGGTGCCGCGAGTCGGTCCGCGGGTAGGTGATCAGCTTGGCCTCGTACAACCCCTGGGCGGCCTTCAGGGTGGCGTCGGCCGACAGCCCGCGGCGGCGGTTCATGTGCCGTTGGAGTTCGGTCAGGTCGAACAGTTGGGGCGGTAGGTCGCGCTCGGTCTTCCGCTCGACCGCCCCGACGACGAACGGGTGGTCCCGCACTCGGTCGAGCATGGCGAGGGCGTCCGCTTCCTTCTTGAAGCGGTCGCCGGTGAACTTGAACGCGACTTCGCGATAGACGGTGAGCAGTTCCCAGAACGGCTCGGGCTTGAACCCGCGGATCTCGTCGTCTCGCCGCACCACCAGGGCGAGGACGGGCGTCTGCACCCGGCCGACGCTCCACAGCCGACCGCCGGCGTCGCGGTGGCGGACGGTGTAGAAGCGGGTGGCGTTCAGCCCGACCACCCAGTCGGCCTGGCTGCGGCAGCGGGCGGCGGCGTACAGGCGGTCGTAGTCGGACAGCGGTTGCAGGCGGCGGAAGGCGTCGCGGATGGCGGCCTCGGTGAGCGAGTTCAGCCACAGCCGGCGGGACGGTTTGCGGGTCGCGCCGGCCAGTTCCTGAATGTACCGGAAGATCAGTTCCCCCTCGCGGCCGGCGTCGGTGGCGCAGATCACCTCGTCGGCCGCCTTCAACAGTCGCTTGACGACAGCGAACTGCTTACCCGCCCGCGGCTCGTCGATCAGTTTGAGGCCGAACTGTTCGGGGACGAACGGCAGGGTGTGCAGCGCCCACCGCTTGAGGGCCGCGTCGTAATCTTCGGGTTCCTGAAGCGTGACCAGGTGGCCGAGCGCCCACGTCACCTGGTGGCCGGCCCCTTCCAGGTACCCGTCCTGGCGGGAGTTCGCGCCGAGGACGGCGGCGATCTCGCGGGCGACGGACGGCTTCTCGGCGAGCACGAC
>CAYMHO010000423.1:0-3557 GCA_964390195.1 uncultured Fimbriiglobus sp.
GCGGAAGGCGTTCGCCACGTAGATGATCTTGTGGCCGATGTCGCGGAAGTCGCGGGAGCCGAACCGGGCGAACAGGTCGAACGCCTTATCGGCCGGTAAGTGCCGAGCCACCGCGGCGGCGGCCACGTCCGCCTTCGCCTCGTCCCAGTCGGTCATCGCGGACACGAACTCGGCCTCGGCCTTGCGGGCGGTCGGCACCTTCAGCTCGTCCACCGGCTTCATCCGCCAGCCACTCTCCTTCTCGTTCTGCGCCTGGCTGTTCTTGTAGTTGTCCAGCGCCCAGAAGAGCGGCAGCCACCGCTCGGCGTCCGGCCCGGTGAGCGCCGCCTGGTGCGCCGAGTTGACCACCAGCACGGCGTGGAACTTGAACCCGACGTTCGGCCGCGGGCGGATGTTCCGCACCCCGGCGAGTAAGAGTGCCGCCAGCACGTCGCGGTACGCCAGCCCCTTCTTGATGCGGCCGCCCACCTCTTCGAGCAGTTTGTCGCGGGGGGTGTCTTCGAGCAGTTTCACCAGCGGTTCGATGCCGGCGTCGAGCCGGACGAGGTCCGGATCGACCTTCGCGTCGGCGGCGGACACTGCCGGCAGGTCGGCGAAGAGGGCGGCCCCGGTGGCGGCGGCGGACGCGGCGAGGAACGAGCGGCGGTCGGGGGAGGTGGACATGACGGACCCCGGAGAGAGGGCGAGGGTGTCGGGATTGTACCGCCCGCTGCGGAGTGCCTTTCTTAAAATGCCCCCGCCCCTCCCGCAACAGACAGGCATCCTCGAAATGGCACAGCCGCTCACGGTGGTGATTTTCGGCGCGTCCGGCGACCTGACCGGCCGCAAGCTGATCCCGGCCCTGTTCAATTTGGCCCTGAAGAAGCGGCTGCCGCCGGAGGCCCGCATCCTCGGCGTCGCCCGGACCGAGTTCACCGACGACGCATTCCGCGAGCAGGTCGCCACGAAGGTGAAGGACGCGTTCAAGTCGTCCGGCGAGGAGTGGCACGACGGCGAGTGGGCGGAGTTCGCCAAGCGACTGCACTACGTCAGCGCGGACGTGACCAAGCCGGGCGGGATCGCCCCCATCCAGAAGTGGTTCGACGCGAACGAGGGCGACGGCGGCGGGCGGCGGGTGTACTACCTGAGCATCTCGCCCGAACTGTACCCGCAGGTGAGCACCGCGCTCGGCGAAGCGGGGCTGAGCAAGGAGAACGGCGGGTTCCGCCGGCTGGTCATCGAGAAGCCGTTCGGCCACGACCTGGCCACCGCGAAGGCGCTCAACCACGCCCTGCACACGCACTGGCAGGAGAGCCAGCTCTACCGCATCGACCACTACCTGGGCAAAGAGACGGTGCAGAACATCCTGGTGTTCCGGTTCGCCAACACCCTGTTCGAGCCGCTCTGGAACTACCAGTACATCGAGCACGTGCAGATCACCGTGGCCGAGACCGTCACGGTGGGCAAGCGGGGGGCGTACTACGACGGCTCCGGGGTGCTGCGGGACATGTTCCAATCGCACCTGCTCCAGGTGATGAGCCTGGTGGCGATGGAGGCCCCGGCCCGGTACTCGGCCGACACCCTCCGCAACGAGAAGCTGAAGGTGCTCGACAGCGTCGTCATCCCCAACTTCGACGCGGCGTGCAAGAGCGTGAGCGTCGGCCAGTACGCCGGTTATCGCTCCGAACCCGGCGTGCCGGCCGGCACCAAGACGCCGACCTTCGCGGCGGTGAAACTGACCGTGAACAACGCCCGCTGGAAGAACGTGCCGTTCTACCTGCGGAGCGGGAAGGGGATGAAGAGCCGGTACAGCGAGGTGTTCATCCAGTACCACTGCCCGCCGCACCTGCCGTTCCCGCTGCAGAACGGCGAGACGGTGCGGTGCAACCACATGCGGCTGGTGCTGCAACCCAACGAAGGGATCGACCTGAACTTCCAGACCAAAGTGCCGGACGTGGACGGGGTGCGGCTGCAACCGCGGGACCTGGCGTTCAACTACAAGGCGGCGTACCAGCAGAAGGCACTGCCGGAGGCGTATGAGCGGTTGCTGCTCGACGCCATCCAGGGGGACGCCAGCCTGTTCATGCGGAGCGACGAGATCGAGCGGGCGTGGGAGATCATGGACCCGATCATCCAGGCGAGCGAGCGGCCGGAGGCGGAGCAGCCGACCGAGTACGCGGTGGGCTCACAGGGGCCGGAGTGCGCGGACAAGATGCTCGCGAATGATGGGCGGGCGTGGAACCCGATCCAGTGATTGTCTTCGCGGCGAGCGGGAGCGAGCCGAGCGCCCGGCTCGCTCCCGCTCGCCGCGAAGACGAGGATGCTGCCCATGACCGAAGCCGAGTGGCTGGCATGTGACGACTGGGGGGACATGTACGACCACGTCTGTGGACGGGCGACCACCCGCCAGTTTCTTCTCTTGGCCGTCGCGTTGTGCCGCCAAATCTGGGACCGCTTCCCGTTCGACGAGTGCCGTCAAATCGTCGAAGCCGTCGAGCGGTTGGCCGATCACCCACGGGTGAGCGACGGCGACTACGACATCTTGGACGAGGTGAATGCCACGACCGCCGCGCTTCAGGAGCGCTATCACCGCATCCACGAAACCGAGGAGCGGCCCCGTGGAGCGTGCTTGGCAGCAATGGCGTGCGGGGGTGTCTGGCACGATCCGGGGGAGATGATCATGAAGGTGGCCGACTCCGCCGTGATCGCGGTCGTCGGGCGCACCACAGGGCGAGCGTGGCACGATCAAGTACGAACCCAAAATTGGGCGCTGCACGAACTGTTCGGCAATCCCTTCCGCCCAGTGGCGTTCGCCCCGAACTGGCGGACCGAAACGGCCGTCGTGCTCGCGTCCGGCATCTACGCCGAGCGTGCCTTCGACCGCCTGCCCATCTTGGCGGATGCGCTCGAAGAAGCGGGGTGCGAACACGCCGACGTGCTGACCCACTGTCGCGGGTTGGGGCCGCATGTGCGTGGTTGCTGGGTGGTCGATGGGGTGCTGGGCAAGACGTGACTTGCCGCGGGTAACAATTTTGACGCTTCCCGTAGCCGACATCTGAACACGCCAGTAACATCCACAACGCACTCGACGGCCGGTGGGAGGGGCGGCCGCATCAATATCCCCACACCCGGAGAAGACACCCATGCGCGCGAAGCTGTTCGCCCTGATCGCGTTCGTCGCCGGCTTTGTGGCCGTCGGCTGCGGCCCGACCCCGACCACCAAGCCGACCACCGCCGGCACCGGGGACAAGAAGGCCGACCCGACCAAGGCCGCCGAGCCGACCAAGGCCGCCGAGCCGACCAAGGCCGCCGAGCCGAAGAAGGAAGAGCCGAAGAAGGAAGAGCCGAAGAAGGAAGAGCCCAAGAAGGAAGAGCCCAAGAAGGAAGAGCCCAAGAAGGAAGAGCCGAAGAAAGACGGCAAGTAACTCCCCTCCGGGTGCTGCCCCTCTCCCACCCGCCACCCGGCGGGTGGGTTCGTTTTACGCCCGTGTTTGGCGAGCCGAGCGGCGGGGGGCGCCGGGGGGGGGGCCCCCCGGCGGCGGCCGCCGCGCGGCGCGCCCACGCCCCCTCACTGGCCC
>CAYMHO010000423.1:3567-5270 GCA_964390195.1 uncultured Fimbriiglobus sp.
GGGGGGGGGGTGGTGTCCCCCCGTGGTGGGGGGGCCGCGGGGGGGGCCCCGCCGGGTGGGGTTTCCCGGGGCCCCCCCCCCCCGCTCGGCTCGCCAAATCCACTTCACTTGCACGGGTCGTCCACCTCCACCGCCTCGCTCGGGATCATGGTGCGGGTGAACACCACCCCGTCGAACGACCGCGGCCAGATGGCCTCCATGTCCCCGTACCCCATCGGCCGCATCACCCACCGCCGCTTGCCCAGCCACTCCCCGCCGGCCGGGGGTGCCTTCAGGTCCAGGAAGGCGTTGGTCAACCCGGCCTTGCACATCAGGTCCTCCAGCGACCCGGCCCGCGGGTCGGCCAGCTTCACCGCCTGCTTGTTCTGCATCAGCTTCCACTCCCCCTCGGCCGCCGTGAACGCCACCGAGTACACCTCCGCCCCCAGCGCCTTGCACACCTCCCCGCCGAAGGTGGTCGTTTTCGCGTACCTCGCCTCCCGCTTCAGCCCGCCGTCCTTCTCCACCAGCCAGTCCACGTCGCGGATGCCGCGGCAGGTGTGGTAGCTGGCCGCCCACACGATCACCTTCCGCTTCGGGTACCTCTCCTTCACCAGCCAGAGGAAGTTCTTCGCCATCTGCTTGTCCCGCACGCACTCAGTGTCCTCCCCGCCCGCCTTCTTCACCGCGATCAGCCCGCCGACGCTCTCCATCACCTGCCTTGCCCACGCCAGTTCGTCCGCCGGCAGTTTGTCGGTCGGCTTAGCGGCGGCGACGGCCTTTGCGAAATCGGCGATGCGGTCCAACCCCTTCTCGTCGGGCAGCTTGTCGTCGGTCAGCTTGTCGAAGGCGGCGAAAATCTCCTCCCCCTGGCGGGCGGTGAACGTGCCCGGCGACAGCTTGCCGAGCAGGTCGGTCACGTAGTGCCCCACCTCCGACCGCGACGCCGACCCGGTGAACTGGCAGTCGAACCCGGCCAGTTCCAGCGGCGTCTTGCCCTTCGCCTGGACGGCCAGGTATTCGAGCAGCGGCTGCACCTGCTTGCTGCGGGTCCAGATGGGGAAGACGCCCAGCTCGGCCGCCTCCATCGGCTTCATCTCCCCCTTCTTGAACGCCTCCCACGCGAACGGGCAGTCGAACAGCCCGCTCTCGAAGGCGAGCACGTCGAACCCCTTCTTCTGGTGCAGATACTTGAGGAGCCGGGTCTTCGCCAGGAAGGTGGCCCCGTCGCCGTGCGTCTGCTCGCCGAGGAACACCACCCGCGCGTCGCCGACCGCCTGGCCGAACGGTTCCAGGTCGGCGAACGTGTCCTTCGCCTGTTCGGGGTCGAGGGTGGCGATCGGGGCGGCGTGCTTCTTCAGCCAGTCGGTGCGGTCGTCGGCGGGGGTCGGCGAGGCGAGCAGAGCGACGAGGAGCAGAACCGGGACGGTGCGCATGGGCCAGATCCCTCCGGGTGCGTGGCGGGCGACACCACGGTAACGCCGGCGGGCGGTGTTGCGCGCAGCGAATCGGGAGGTGGTTACGCGGGGAGCCGGTTCGGAAACCTCACCCCCCGGCCCCCTCTCCATGCCATGGAGAGGGGGTGTTCAACACGGTCAGGTTCATCCCCTCACCGCGAAGGCCAACAACGTGAACCCCTTGAACACCCCCTCTCCATGGCGTGGAGAGGGGGCCGGGGGGTGAGGTCCCAACTCATGCGCCCCCTCGCCCTGCTCCTCCTCCTG
>CAYMHO010000424.1:0-5241 GCA_964390195.1 uncultured Fimbriiglobus sp.
CCCGCCCGACGGCCGGCCCGCCCGACGTGGACCCGCCCACCCGCCTGCCGCCGCCCCGCCGCCGCACCCGGCTGTGGGGGGCGGTCGTCGCGGGGGGGGTGCTGGCCGTGGTTGTGGCGGTGTCGATCGCACTCGCCCTCCGGCCGGCCCCCGCCCAGCCGGTCCCCCCGCCCGCCCCGCCGCCCATCCCCGTGGGGGTGTTGCACTCCCAGTCCGGCACCATGAAGCTGAGCGAAGACCCGGTCATCGACGCCACCATTCTGGCCATCGACGAGGTGAACACGGCCGGCGGGGTGCTCGGGCGGAAGGTGGTGCCGGTGGTGGCGGACGGCAAGTCCGACCCGGACGTGTTCGCCGCCGAAGCCGAGAGCCTGCTGGTGCGGTCGCGGGTGGCGGTCGTCTTCGGCTGCTGGACGAGTGCCTCCCGGAAGGCCGTCCGCCCGGTCGTCGAGCGGAACGGCGGGCTGCTCTTCTACCCGGTGCAGTACGAGGGGTTGGAACAGTCGCCGGCGGTGGTGTACCTGGGGCACGCGCCGAACCAGCAACTGCTGCCGGCGGTCGACTTCCTGGTGGACGAGCGGAAGGCGAAGCGGCTGTTCGTGGTCGGGTCAGATTACGTGTTCCCGCGGAGCGCCGGGGCGATCATCCGCGACCACGTGTCCGCCCGCCACGCCGGCACCGCCGAGGTGGTGGGCGAGGCGTACCGCCCGCTCGGGGACGAGAACTGGGCGCGAGTGGTGAACCGCCTGGTCGAGTCCCGCCCGGACGCGGTCATCAACGCCATCAACGGCAGCTCCAACTTCGCCTTCTACCGCGACCTGCGGGCGAAGGAGGACCTGCTCGGCGTCCCGCACACCCCGGTGCTGTCGGTCAGCATCACCGCCAACGAGCTGCAGGCACTCCAGCGGGCGGAGGCGGCCGGCGACTACCTGGCCGGCACCCACTTCGACCTGCCCGACCGGCCGAACCCCTTCCGGGACGCGTTCCGCCGGCGGTTCGGGGCGGAGCGGGCGACCACCGACATGATGGCGGCGGCGTACACCGGCGTTCACCTGTGGGCGGCGGCGGCGAACGCGGCCGGCAGCACCGACCCGGCGAAGGTGCGGGCGACCCTCGCCGGGATGAGCTTCGACGGCCCGGCCGGGCACGTGACCATCGACCCGGACACCTACCACCTGTGGCAGCCGGTGCGGGTCGCCCAAGTGCAACCGGACGGCAGCCTGCGGGAGGCGTTCGCGGCCGACGGCGGCAGGCCGGTGAAACCGGAGCCGTTCCCGACCACCCGCCCGCGGTCCGAGTGGGACCGCTTCCTGAAGGAACTGCAGGTCGAATACGGCGGCAAGTGGATGGCCCCGGCCGAGCGGTAGGGTGCGGGAATTGGTGAGGGACCCGGCGCCCCGTTTACGCATCTCTGGTGTCGGCCGGCCGGGTGCCCTCGCATCCCGCCGCCGGGCCACACCCGTCCGCACATCAGGGCATTCGCCGTGAGCAACGAAGTGACCGCGTTCGTGGACACCGGCAGACACGGGTTCACCGGGTTCGAGGTGTACTTCAAGCACGCCAAGATGGTGCGGATGGCCCCGCACGACACCGACCTGTACGTCAGCAGGCCGGTGCCCATCAACGGCATGTCCCTCACCACCCTCGCCCCGATCATGGCGGCCCTCACCAAGCCGGGCACCAACGCCCTCATCTACGCCCACGGCGACCCGAAGACCTTGTACTTCCCCATCCACGGGGAGAAGTCCAAGAACTACTTCGACATCACCGAGGCGGCCAAGCTGTCGTACCACCTGGATTTGCTCGCCCGCGACTCGTCCATCCTGGACCCGTTCCTCGCCCAGTCGTACGCCCCCTACGTGGACCCGTTCCACAAGACCGACTTCCGGGACAAGTCCCCCGGCTACCTGAAGGTGAACAAGCAGACCGGCGAGCAGCTGATGGACAGTCTGATCCGCATCCGCGAGCTGAAACTGAACCACCTGGCCGTCCGCGCCTGCCGGGTGGGGGAGAACCCCGACTTCATGCGGATCCTCGGCCGCCTGTTCGGGGCCAAGCGGGTGTCCGCCCCCAAGCTCCGCACGGCCGCCATCGCCGGCCCGAAGGAGGGCATCCTGACCGTCAAGCCGGAGGCGAAACCGCAGTTCCTGGAGCTGGTGAAGCGGTTCAAGCACGGGGTGAACGGCGACCACGTGTACACCTACCCGCACCCGGCCAAGCACCTGGGGGTGAAAGACCCGCTGGTGGTGCAGTTCACCGTCATCCCGACCGGCAAGATCTCCTTCCTCACCTCCGTGTTCGGGGCGTCCGAGCGGGAGGCCGCGTCCGAGTTCTTCCGCCTGACCGCCGGGTACACCGCCCTCATGTCGGAAGTGGGGGCGTCGGGGCAGATCGCCTTCCACGCCCTCCAGCGGGGTCCGAACTCCCTCATCTTCCCCGGCGAGCGGGAGTACCTGCAGAACATGTCGTTCGTGACGGTGGGCGTCTGACGGCGGGGCACCGGCGGTCTCGCCGCCCCACCCGCGGCGGCGTTCGGGTACAATTCCAGCGGCACCGCTTCCGTTCCGCCGCACCGGGTGTTCGGGCATGACGCTCAGCAACAGCTTCTACAACACGAACCTGCCGCCCCACCTCCGCGTCCTGAAGGACGAGATCGAGGGGTACGCCCGCGGGTACGGGCTGGACTTCTTCGAGACCATCTTCGAGGTGGTGGACGCCGACGACCTGAACGAGATCGCCGCGTACGGCGGGTTCCCCACCCGCTACCCGCACTGGTCGTTCGGCATGCAGTACGAGGAACTGAAGCGGAGCTACGAGTACGGGCTGAGCAAGATCTACGAGATGGTGATCAACAACGACCCGTGCTACGCCTACCTGATGCGGTGCAACCACGTGGTGGACCAGAAGTTGGTGATGGCCCACGTGTACGGGCACTGCGACTTCTTCAAGCACAACGCGTTCTTCGCGCACACCACGCGGAAGATGATGGACGAGATCGCCAACCACGGGGCGAGGATCCGGCGGTACGCCGAGCGGTTCGGCGAGGACGAAGTCGAGGCGTTCATCGACCGCTGCCAGAGTATCGACGACCTGATCGACATCCACAGCGTGGCCATCAAGCGGCGGGACGATCCGAACAAGTACGAGATCAAGCCGGCCACCGACGAGGACGACGAGGTGGCCCCGCCGGCCAAGTTCAAGAGCAAGGCGTACCTGGACGCGTTCATCAACCCGAAGGGGAAAGAGGACGACGACCCGGCGGTGAAGTCGCAGCCCGACGCGCCGAGCTTCCCGGACCACCCCGAGAAGGACATCCTGCTGTTCCTGATCGAGCACGCCCCGCTGAAGAACTGGCAGCGGGACGTGCTGAGCATCGTGCGGGACGAGGCGTATTACTTTTATCCGCAAGCCCAGACCAAGATCATGAACGAAGGCTGGGCCAGCTACTGGCACAGCACCATCATGACGAACAAGGTGCTCCAGTCATCTGAACTGATCGACTACGCCGACCACCACAGCGGGACGATGGCCACCAGCGGGCGGCGGCTGAACCCGTACAAGCTGGGCATCGAGTTGCTCCGCGACATCGAGCGGCGGTGGAACATGGGGCAGTTCGGCCCCGAGTGGGAGCAGTGCGACGACGCCGACAAGCGGCGGACGTGGGACAAGCAGACCGGCCTCGGGCGGCAGAAGATCTTCGAGGTGCGCAAAGTCTACAACGACATCACCTTCATCGACACCTTCCTGACGCCCGAGTTCTGCCGCGAGTACAAGCTGTTCAGCTTCAACTACCAGCAGCCGACGAAGAACTACGTGATCGAGAGCCGGGAGTTCGAGCTGGTCAAGCAGCGGCTGCTGGCGAGCTTGACGAACTTCGGCAAACCGTGGATCGAGGTGATCAACGGCAACCACCGCAACCGCGGCGAGTTGCTCCTCCGCCACCGCTACGGTGGGGTAGAATTGAAGTTGAACGAAGCCCAGGACACGCTGACCAACCTGCGGTTCATCTGGGGGCGGCCGGTCCACCTGGAGACGGTGGTGGACGACAAACCCACCCTGCTCAGCTTCGACGGGCAGGACCACACCAAACAACTGATCGGAGCGGACAATGACCCTCGGCGAAACCCTGCACAAAAACCTAAGTGACTGGCCGGCGAACACCGACGGCCCGCACGAGTGCGCGGCCAGTGCGAACGGGTGGACGGCCACCGCCCACGCCGACAAGATCGACAGCGTGGGGGCGCGGCTGAACCACCTCGACCTGACCCGCACCGCCGCCGCCCCGGAGGGCACCACCCTGGGCGGGTGGGCGGACGGGGTGGCCAAGCGGGCGACCGGCCTGCTGGAGCGGCTGAAGGTTCACGAGGTGGACGCCACCCACGACACGGCCGTGCTGCGGAGCGACGCCCCGAGCGTGAAGGGCGGGGTGGCCGGTTACTACGAGGTGGTGCTGAAGGGGACGGATCAGGCGAGCGTCAGCCGCTACCAGGCCGACCGCGCCGCCGGCACCCCCCGCGAGCAGGTGCCGTTCACCCTGACGCACGACGCCATCGCCAAGCTGGCCGACGACATCGCCGGGTGAACACCCGCCTCACTCACTCCCACGCCGCCCGTTCGGGCGGCGTGTCCCGTCTCACCCCGCGGGTTTGGCGTCTAGCACCTCGCGGACCTTGCGAGCCAAACCCAGCGGGGTGAACGGCTTGGGGATGAACTGGTCGGTGTGTTCCAGGATGCCGTGCCGCAGGACGGCGTCGTCCGTGTACCCGCTCATGTACAGCACCCTCACCCCCGGCAGCCTCGCCCGCACCGCCTCGGCCACCTGTCGCCCGCCCACTTGCGGCATGACCACGTCGGTCAGCAGCAGGTGAATGGTGGGGGCGGTGTCGAGCAGGGCGAGGGCGGCCGGCCCGCCGTCCGCCTCCAGCACCGTGTACCCCTGGCTCTCCAGGGACATGCGGGCCACCCGCCGCACCTCCGGCTCGTCCTCCACCAACAGCACCGTCTCACTCCCGCGGGGCGGGCGGGGGGTGGGGGTGCTCTGGCTCGAGCCGGTCGCCCGCGGGTCGGCCGGCAGGAACACCCGCACCGCCGTCCCCCGCCCCACCTCGCTGTACACGCTCACGTGCCCGCGGTTCGCCTTCACGATGGCGTACACCGTCGCCAGCCCCAGGCCGGTCCCCTGGCCCGACTCTTTGGTGGTGAAGAACGGCTCAAAGATGTGCGCCTTCACCTCGTCCGTCA
>CAYMHO010000425.1:0-3257 GCA_964390195.1 uncultured Fimbriiglobus sp.
GGGGTTGTACTCCGGTCGCTCACGCCCCCGGCTCGCCGTTCATACACCAACTTCTCTCACCACTCCTGCCCGGGTGTCCCATGATCGTCGGCGTGCCGAAGGAAGTGAAAGGCGACGAGTACCGCGTGGCCATGATCCCGGCCGGGGTGGAGGAACTCACCCGCGCCGGCCACCAGGTGCTCATCCAAGCGGGGGCCGGTCTCGGTAGCGGCATCACCGACGACGAGTACACCCGCAACGGGGCCGAGCTGGTGCCCGCGGCCGCCGACATCTGGAAGCGGGCCGACATGATCGTGAAGGTGAAGGAGCCGCTCGCGGAGGAGTGGCCGCACATGCGCTCCGGGCAGACGGTGTTCACCTACTTCCACTTCGCGGCCGACGAGAAACTGACCCACGCCTGCCTGAACGCCGGCATCACCGCCATCGCCTACGAGACGATCAAGGACGCCAGGGGCACGCTCCCGCTGCTCACCCCGATGAGCGAAGTGGCCGGGCGGATGAGCATCCAGCAGGGGGCGAAGTACCTGGAGCGGCCGCAGGAGGGCCGCGGCATTCTGCTGGCGGGTGTGCCGGGTGTGGCTCCGGCGAACGTGATCGTACTCGGCGGCGGGGTGGTCGGGGCGAACGCGGCCAAGACCGCCGCCGGGTTGGGGGCGAACGTGTTCATCCTCGACATCAACCTCGACCGGCTGCGGTACCTGGACGACGTGATGCCGCCGAACGTGACCGGCCTGTTCAGCAACCGGCACAACATCCTCGACTGCCTCCGCACTGCCGACCTGGTCATCGGTGCGGTGTTGATCCCCGGTGCCAAGGCCCCGTTCCTCGTCAAGCGTGACGACCTGAAACTGCTCCCGCAGGGGGCGGTGGTGATCGACGTGGCAATCGATCAGGGTGGGTGCCTGGAGACGAGCCGCCCGACCACCCACGCCAAGCCAACGTACATCGTCGACGGCATCGTCCACTACTGCGTGACGAACATGCCCGGTGCGGTCGGCCGCACCAGCACCTACGCCCTCACCAACGTGACGCTCCCCTACGCCCTGCAACTGGCGAACAAGGGGGTGGCGAAGGCGGTGGCGGACAGCCCGGCCCTGCTGGCCGGGGTGAACGTGAAAGCCGGCAAGGTGACGAACGAAGCGGTGGCCCAGACGTTCCGCTTGGATCTCCACCCGGCGGCGTAGGAGGCATTTCACACCCGGTGTCGGTACGATCACAAGCCGGAACGACACCGGGACCTCCGCCGCGACCGGTAGTACCGATTCTCGCAGGCGTGCGGGGTTGCGCGTGTGGCGCGATCGGGCGGGGCACGGGTCGTGCGCCCGCGATCAGGTTTCGGTAGTCTCCCCTGAAATTTCAGCCCAACGTGCGGGTGTCGAGGGATCGGGCGCACGCCATTCGGGCGGCAGATCGCGCTCCACGGAACGTTCACGCGACCTACTCCAAACCTTCACTTCACGCCGCCGACGTGTGCCTAAATTCCTCTGTCTGCAATGCGGTCGTGCGCCGCACACAGATTCGTTCGCCCAAACACTCAGAGGGGGTCTCCCGTGAAGATGCGACCGTTCCGGTCCGGGTTCACACTGATCGAGTTGCTGGTGGTGATCGCGATCATTGCGATCCTGATCGGTCTGCTCCTGCCGGCGGTTCAGAAGGTGCGGGAGGCGGCCGCCCGGATGACGTGCAGCAACAACCTGAAGCAGATCGGCCTGGCGGTTCACAACTACGAGAGCTCGTACCAGGTGCTCCCCCACCCCGGCCAGTGCGACAGCACCGGCGGCGGCTCCACCACCTACATGACCCAGTCGACGGCCACCCTGCTGCTCCCGTACATCGAGCAGGAGAACGTGTTCCGCCTGATGGACCAAGCGGTAGCCGGGTACGCCACCTACAACGGGCTGAACGGCGCCCTCATCCACCCGTCCGCCCGCGGGGCGGTGTACAACGACCCGGCCTACCCGAACACGAACGCCGCCGCCAAGGCGAAGATCAAGACGTACGTCTGCCCGAGCACCCCGATCGCCCCGGAGCGGAACGACCCGCTCGGGTACGGTGCGTTCGACTACATGTTCATCGCCGTTTCGGACCTGGAAGACGGCTCGACCGGCGCGGTCGATCCGGTCGGCACCCGGCCGTCCACCACCGCCCGTCGGACCGCGATGACGTTGCAAGGCATCCTGTCGTGCGGGAGCAACGCGGCCGGGAACAGCACCGTCATCGGCGCCCAGGACGGGTCGAGCAACACCCTGTTGTGCATCGAGGACGCCGGCCGGGCGCACCCGACCGCCGGCACCTTTGCCAGCCTGTCCACCCGCCCGTCCCCGATCGCGGCCGACCCGGTCCAGTGGAGTGGTGGGGCGACCGGCGGGCGTCGGATGTACGCCTGGGCCGACCCGGACTCGGTCACCAACGGCTTGTCCGGGCCGAGCAACGCCATCGCCCCGGGCAGCCGGTTGGCCAAGATCAACAACTTCAACAGCCCCATCGGCGGGCCGGCCGAGTGCCGCTGGACGAACAACAACTGCGGGCCGAACGACGAGCCGTTCAGCTTCCACACCGGCGGGTGCAACGCCCTGATGGGCGACGGCAGCGTGCGGTTCCTGCGGGACAGCATCCCGGCCATCACCCTGAAGTGGCTGGCCGCCGCCAACGACGGGCGGGTGTTCACCATCGACTGATTCGGACACGCTCAACTCCGCCCGGCCGGCGACCCGTTCGCCGGCCGGCTTCAGTTCCCACAACACCCCGAGGCACGACATGCTCGACCGCCGTTTCCCCTTGATTGCCCTCACCCTGGCCGCACTGGCCGCACTGGCCGGGTGCGGGGGCGACGTCCCCGAGTCGGGTGAAGAGGTGCAAGTGACTGGCAAGGTGCCCGCCCCGCCCGGCAAGTCGGTGGCCGGGTACAACATCCAGTTCCAGGCGACCGGCGGGAAGGCCCGCCAGGCGACCTTCCTGGTCGCGGCCGACGGGTCGTTCTCCGGCCCGATGGTGAAAGGGAAGTACACCTACTACCTGACGCCGGGCAAAGGGTCCGCCACCGAGCAGGCGCTCGAGTCGTTACCGGAGTCATACCGTAAGGGGTCGCTCGACCGGCAGATCGACGTGAACGGCGGGGCGATCGAGTTGAAGTTCTGACCGACTGGAGCGAACCGGCGGGGGGGTGCCCCACGGTTGACAAAAAACCCGCGGCGCACCCCCCCCCCTGGCCCCCACACCAGCCCAACCCGGGCGGGGGTGTCAACCCAGCACCCCCA
>CAYMHO010000425.1:3267-5146 GCA_964390195.1 uncultured Fimbriiglobus sp.
GCCCGGGCGGGGCGGGGGGGGGCGGGGTTTGGGGCGGCCCCCCCGGGGGGGGCCCCGGGGGGGGGGCCCCGGGGGGGCCCCCCCCCCCCCGGGGCCCCCCCCCCGCCGGTTCGCCCTCACTCGTCCGCAAAGGCGTGCGGGTTCATCCCGTAGCCGACGATGCTGCACGCGGGGATGGCGTGCAAACCCAGTTCCTTCGCCCTCGCCAGCAGTTCGTCCGACTCCGCGCCCGGGTTGAACCACACCTCTCCCGCCGGCTTGGCCGCGAGCGTCGGCAGCACCGCCAGCCCGACCTTCGGGTTCAGGTACACGCTCACCACGTCCAACCGGTCCGCCGGCACGTCACCCACGCTGCGGTACACTGACAGGCCTTCCACCTCCGTCTCGGTCGGGTGGACCGGGAAGACGGTCCACCCGGCGGCCACGAAGGCGCGGACGCACTTGTTGCCGAACTTGCGGCGGTCGGCCGACGCCCCGACGACGGCGATGGTCTTGGTGGTCATGTGCGTTCGGGGGGGGTGTGAAACAGACGAACGCCCCGGCGGACGGCCGACGGGGGCGGGTGGGCGACGTGGGCGATCAGCCGGCCGGGTTCACCTGGGCGATCGGCGGCTTGCTCCCGTGGATGGCCTCGTACACCTCTTCGCGGTGCACGGGCACGTCCTTCGGGGCGACAATGCCGAGCCGCACCTTGTCACCCCGGATCTCCACCACCGTGATGACGATGTCGTTGTTGATGACAATCGACTCGTTCTTTTTCCTGGACAGCACGAGCATAGCTGTGTAACCTTTCGGACTCCCCGACGCTCATCGGGTCGTCCGGATAGAGGCGGCGTGCGTGCGGTCCTCACTCGATCCCCCCGAGTGCGGCCGGCGTTCTGCCGTTCCCGCGCACATCGACACCTAGTCAAAATGTAAAGGTGGGGAATTTGCGCAGTCAAGCCTTTTCGGCCTCCGACACCGCCCGTGACGCCCACCGAGCATGAACCGTTCGCACCATCCGACAACTCTCGGCGGCGTGATTCCCTGAAAAATGACTGAGAAATGGCGATCCGCCTACCCGCCCCGGCACCCGAAAACGAGTGACAGGGGGGTGTCAGAATCCTCGCACCGATTCGGGCGGAAGTTGAGAATTACCGGACACCTGGGGAATCCGACCCGATCCAGGCGGCCGCCAGGGTCTGATACCGATCACCGAACGGGGTGATCGTCACCTCCCGCTCGGTGCCGGTGAGGACACGGAACCGCAGTTCCAACCGCTCGGCGGGCAAAACATCCGTCACCCGATCGGCCCACTCGATCAGACACACCCCGTCGCCGTGGAAGTACTCGTCCGTGCCGAGGGCGACGAACTCGGCGGGCGTGTTCAAGCGGTAAGTGTC
Source organism: uncultured Fimbriiglobus sp. (assembly GCA_964390195.1). Taxonomy (GTDB): domain Bacteria; phylum Planctomycetota; class Planctomycetia; order Gemmatales; family Gemmataceae; genus JALHQU01. Next base: position 4,650 of record CAYMHO010000425.1, read on the forward strand.
GAAGTGGTACACCGGCAGTCGGGCGGGGTACTCGTGAACGAGGGTGAACGTCGGGCTGGTGACGGCGGCCGGGTTCGTCACGCCCAACCCCTCCGCCACCGCCCGCACGAAGTGCGTCTTGCCGGCCCCGAGTCCGCCGACGAGCGCCACCACCGCCCCCGGAAAGAGCAGCGGACCCAGCCGCCGCCCGAGGGCTTCGGTGGCTTCGAGGTTCGTGAGGTGGGTGGTGTGGGGCATGGTGAGCCGGCGGCGTGAGCCGCCGGGTGGTACGGATCCCGGCGGCTCACCGGACCGCTACTTCTTCCCGCTCTTGTTCGCCTTGGCCGTCTTCCACCGCAGGTAGGCGAACATGAACTCGTCCAACTCGGCCCCGCCGTCGAGCACCTCGTTCACCGCCGGCGACTTCCGCTCGATCCCGTCCCGCTCGTCCCGCACCAGGGTGTACGGCTGCATGACGTAGCTGCGGATCTGGTTGCCGAAGCTGATCTCCCCCTTCG
>CAYMHO010000426.1:0-5120 GCA_964390195.1 uncultured Fimbriiglobus sp.
AGGAAGAAGCGGTCCTTGCTGGCCCGGCGGAAGCGGTCCACGTTGAACACCGGGTGGTACGGCTGGGGCAGCCCGCACAGGACGAGCAGCCCGAACACCCCGCTCATGCTGGCCGTCAGCACCAGCAGCGCCCAGGTGATGGGGATGAACTGCGGCCAGCTCCAGAACGGCTTGCCGCCGATGCTGAGCGGGTAGTCGATGACGGTGATCCACGTCTGCATGAGGAAGCCGAAGGTGGCCCCGCACACGCCGCCGATGAACATGACCGCGCCGATCTCGCTCCGCGGGAAGCCTAGGTGGTCGGCCACCTCGCCGAGCGGGTACGGGCTGTACCCGTCCATGCGGGTGTACCCGGCGTCGGCCGCCGCCTTGGTGGCGGCGATCAACTCGTCGGCCGTGTGGAACTCGGCCATCACCCCGTACAGCGGCGGGGCGGTGGGGGTGTCGGTGGTCACTTGGCGTTCTCCATGCAGGAGTGGCCGTCGCGCCCGCCCTGCTTGAACGGCAGGAACTCTCGCATCTCGGTGATCGAGATCATCGGCAGGAAGCGGATGAACAGGCAGAACAGGGTGATGAACAGGCCGACCGAGCCGATCATGAGCGAGTAGTCCCAGACGGTCGGGGCGTACCGGCCCCAGGCGCCGGGCACGTGGTCGCGGGTGAGGGTGATGACGATCACGTACCGCTCGAACCACATGCCGATGTGGACGGAGCCGGAGATGGCGAACGCCCACCACTCGTTGATGCGGAACCGCTTCAGCCAGAACAACTGCGGGATGACCGAGTTGGTCAGGATGAGGCACCAGTAGCTCCACGCGTACGGGCCGGCCCACATCCGCTGCCAGGTGGTGTCCCACTCGTACCGGCTGTGGCTGTACCACGCCATCCACACCTCCAGGGCGTACCCCCAGGTGACCAGCAGGCCGGTGACGAGCATCAGGCGGGCGCACAACTCGATGTGCCGCTCGGTGATCAGGTCCTTCATCCCGTAGAAGTGTCGCAGCGGGACGGCCAGCCAGATGACCATGGCGAACCCGCTGTACACCGCCCCGGCGACGAAGAACGGCGGGAAGATGGTGGCGTGCCACAGGGGGACGATGGCCACCGCGAAGTCGAACGACACGATGGTGTGCACGCTGAACACCAGCGGGGTGCTCAGGCCGGCCAGCAGCAGGTACAGCTTCTCGTACCGCCGCCAGTGGAAGGCGCTCCCCCGCCAGCCGAGGGAGAAGAACCCGTACACCCACCGCTGCAGCTTGCCCTTCGCCTGGTCCCGCAGGACGGCCAGGTCGGGGATCAGGCCGACGTACCAGAACAGCAGCGACACCGTCAGGTAGGTGGACACCGCGAACACGTCCCACATGAGCGGGGACCGCGGGTTCGGCCACATGGCCATCACGTTCGGGAACGGGAACAGCCAGTACGCCAGCCACACCCGCCCCATGTGGATGAGCGGGAACAGGCCGGCGCAGGCGACGGCGAACAGGGTCATCGCCTCGGCGAAGCGGTTGATGCTGGTCCGCCACTTCTGGTGCATGAGCAGCAGGATGGCGGAGATGAGCGTGCCGGCGTGGCCGATGCCGATCCACCACACGAAGTTGACGATCGCCAGCCCCCACGACACCGGCTGGTTGATCCCCCACACCCCGACGCCCATGTAGAACAGCCAGGCCAACCCGACGGTCAGCCCCTGCAACATGGCGAACCCGACCATGAAGAAGAACCACCACGCCTTCGGGTGCGGCTTGGCCACCACCACGTCGGCGATCTTGTCGCCCAGGGTGGTGATGGTGTGGCCCGCCCCGAGCAACTCTTCCGGGTGCTTGTAGCTGCCGTCGATCGGCGGCTGCGGGGGTGCCGGGTCTTCGACGAATGCGGTACTCATCGCGGGTTACGCCCCCTTCCCGTGGATCGCGGCTTCCAGATCCCTGTTCGGATTCTTGACGGCGGCCAGGTACGTCGTCCGCGGCATGGTGTTCAGTTCGGCCAGCAGCCCGTAGCTGTGCGGCTCGGCCTTCCACTTGAGAATGTCGGCGTCCGGGTCGCTCATGTCGCCGAACTTGATGGCCCCGGTCGGGCACGCCTGCTGGCAGGCGGTCAGCACCTCGCCGTCGAGGATCTTCGGCCGCCCGTTCACGTCCTTCGGCCGGGCCGGGTTGTTCCACTCCCGCTCGGCCTCGATCTCGGCGAACCGGATCCGCTGCACGCAGTAGGTGCACTTCTCCATCACCCCGCGGGTGCGGACGGTCACCTCCGGGTTGTTCAGCAGCTTCAGGCTGTCGGTGCTGTAATCGGTGTACTGGAGGAAGTTGAACCGCCGCACCTTGTACGGACAGTTGTTCGAGCAGTACCGGGTGCCGACGCACCGGTTGTACACCATGTCGTTCAGCCCGTCCGCGCTGTGCACCGTCGCGGCCACCGGGCAGACCACCTCGCACGGCGCCTTCTCGCACTGCTGGCACGGCACCGGCTGCACGTGGATGCGGATGTCTTCGGCCCGCTTCGCCTGCTCCTTCCGCTTCTCCTCGGGGATCTCGAACGCCCCGTACTCGTCGGACTGCAGCTTCTCTTTGCCCGCCGCGTCGTGCTTCGGGATGGTGTAGTAGCGGTCCAGGCGGATCCAGTGCATGGCCCGCCCGCGGTGCACCTGCTCCTTGCCCACCACCGGGATGTTGTTCTCGGCCACGCACGCTAGGGTGCAGGCGGTGCAGCCGATGCACGACCCCAGGTCGATGGACATGGCCCACCGCCGGTAGGACGTGTTCGCGTCCTTCCCGTTCACCTTGATCGGGTTGTCGTGGTACAGGTTGAGCGGGATGAGCCGCTTGTCGTGGTCGTGCCCGTGGTGGCCGTGGCTGTGGTCGTGCGGGTGTTTCAGCCCGAGCTTCTTGAAGTTGGCCACCGTGCCGGGGGTGTTGGCGACGAGCAGTTCGGTGTCGGCGGCGGCCGACGGCGGCACCTTGGCGAACTCCGGGTCGTTGACGAACTGCGCCTTGCTGGCGAACCGCACCGGGCGGCGGGACTCCATCGCCGCGTGCGCCCCGGCGACGGCCAGGAAGAACCGCTGGTTCGTCCGCTCCAGTTTGACCGCGGCCGACCACAGCTCCTTCGTTCCGCGGAGCTGGTAGGCGTCGAACCCCGGCACCTCACCCTCGGACGGGCTGCCCACCCGCCCGACCCGCCGCCGCCCGTACCCCAGGTGCAGCGTCACCGCGTCGTCGGCGTGGCCGGTCAGCACGTGGACGGCGGCGATCAGCTCGCGGCCGTTCACCGTCAACTTCACCAGGTCGGTCTCGGTGCAGCCACGTTCGCCGGAGCGGTAGGTGTTGACCGTGTACCCGTGCTGGATCTTCAGCTTCTCGGCCGTGCGGGGCGACACCATCGCGGCGTTGTCCCAGCACAGGTTGGTGATCGGTTTGGGCAACTCCTGCAGCCAGCCGTTGTTCGCCTGCTGGCCGTCGAACAGGGCCGGGTCGGGGCGGAACTGGATTTCCAGGTCCTTGATCGGCTTGACGCTCGCCGCCGGGTCGTCGAGCAGTTTCAGGTCCGGCTTCCAGGCGTCGGCCACCGGCTTGAACGCGGAGTCGGCGAACACGCCCCCCTTCAGCCCGGTCTCCCACGCCTTGTCGCTCATCCCGTCGTAGGTGCGGCGGACGGCCGACAGGCCGTCGGACGGAGCCTCGTCGAGCAGGGCGGCCAGGAACTCGACGAGCGTCCGCCCGCCGTACAGTGGGGCGATGAGCGGCTGGATGGCGCTGACGCTCCCGTCGTGCCCGCGGACGTCGCCCCAGCTCTCCAGGTAGTGGGCGGCGTTCAGGTGCCAGTGGCAGCGGGCGGCCGTCTCGTCCTGGTACAGGCCGTGGTGCAGGGTGAGCGTGCCGGCCTTCTGCCGCACCTTCTCGAGCGCATCGGCGAACTTCAGGTCGGCCGGGGCGTCGTACAGCGGGTTGACGCCGGACATGAGCAGGCAGTCCACCTTGCCGGCGGCCATGTCCTTCGCCAACTGCTCCAGCGAGCCGACCTGATCTTCCGTCGGCCAGCCGGCGAGGGTGTTGCGGGTCTCCTTGCCGGCGGCGTTCTTGACCGCCTCCAGCGGGTCGGTGAAGGTGACGAGCGCGGGCAGCTTCTTCGGCTGGCCCTTGTCGTCCTTCACCACCTCCCCCTTCGCGTTCTTCACGTCCTGCAGGGTGAGCGCCCCCAGTTTCTCGTTGATGAGCAGGGCGAGCAGGTGGGTGGCGGCGGACGCCTGTTCGCCGGCGATCACCACCGCCTTGCCGGCCCGCGACTTGCCCGCCTCGTCCGTCTTCAGATCCTTCACCAGGGCGGCGACCCACTTCTTGGCCAGGTCGGGCAGGTCGCCGGCCGCGGTGGCGTCCTTCTTCACGTCCAACTGGTTGGCCAACTCGCGGGCGAACGCCTCCACCAGGCTCGGCTTGAGCGGCAGGCGGTGGTCGGCCACCGCCCCGGTGCTGGTGGGCATGCCCTCCACCACGTACAGGCGGTTCAGGTTCTTGGCCGCGTTCTCGGCCGCCGCGTCGTGGTCGTGCTCCTCTTCCAGCGCGTGGATGGTGCTGACCACCCGGCGGGAGCCGAAGTCGGCCGCGTACCGCACCGCCCCCGGCCCGACGGTCAGGAAGTCGGCGTCGAGGGACAGGATGACATCAGCCGTCTTGAAGTCGTAGACGGGGTTGAGCGCCCGGCCGAAGGCGGCCTTGGTCGCCTTGCGGACGTTGTCCCGGGTGACCGGCTCGTACTGCAGCCACGCCGCCTTCGGGAAGCGGGTGAGGAACTTCTCCATCAGCCGCTGGACGGTCGGCGAGGTGGACGGGGCGGTGAGCACCCGCACCCCTTCCCCCTGATTGGCGGCCGCCTTGGTGAGGGCGGCGCGGACGTCGGTCACCGCCTGCTCGAACGTGCCGGGCACGCGGGCGTCGCCGCGGACCGGCTTCTGCGAGCGGTCCGGGTCGTAAAAGTCGAGGGCGGAGGCGAGGGCGGGCAGGTTGCTCTTGCCCAGGCTGCTCGGGTGCTGCGGGTTCCCTTCGGCCTTGAGCGGCCGGCCCTCGCTCTGCTTGACGATCAGCCCGAGGCCGACCCCGCCGTGCTGGGGCATGGCGGTGGCG
>CAYMHO010000427.1:0-5040 GCA_964390195.1 uncultured Fimbriiglobus sp.
ATCGTGTTCCGCCCGATGCCGCCGGACGACCCGAAGCAGCGGAAGCCGGACATCAGCCTGGCGAAGAAGTTGCTCGGCTGGGAGCCGAAGGTGGACCGCGAGGAGGGCCTCAAGCGCACCCTCGACTACTTCCGCACCAAGGTGTAGGTCGCTTCGACTTGCCCGTTCGCCGCCACGCGGCTATCCCCCGCCCCTCCACCGGAGGGGTTTTCCATGCGCCGTTCCTTTGCCCTGTTCGTGGTTTTGCTCGTCGGCGGCGTGGCGGTCGCCAAGGACCCGCCGGCCGGGCGGGCGGCGTTCGACCTGTCGCTGCTCACCCGCCCGGCCGACGGCGGGGTGATGGCCTTCCGCCCGGCCGAGATCGCCGCCCACGCCGGCGCACCCGACGAGGCCGTGACCGCGTTCGTGGCCCAACTGGCCAAGGCCGGGGCGGCGTTCATCGACGGCGGGTTGAAGGCCGAGGACCTGCCCGCCGCGTCCGCCATCGAGCAGGTGGTCATCGGGCTGAGCCTGAACCTGAAGCTGAGCAGCACCACCGAGCAGGGGTCGTTCAGCGTCACCGGCACCAACTTCGGGCACGTCCGCACCACGGACAAATTCGACTGGGCGGGGCTGCTAAAGAAGACCTTCCCGAAAGCGGTGGCGAAGTCGCACGCCGGCAGCGAGTACCTGCCGGTCGGGATGAAGTTCGGCGGGTGGGAGTTCGCGATCGGGTTCTTCGTGGCGGACGAGCGGACGCTGGTGTTCGACGTGAACGCGGGCAAGATGGAGGAGTGGCTGGCCGGGCGGGGCAAGAAGAAGGCACCGCAGATGCCGGCCGGGTGGGACGACGTGAATGGGTGTTCGGTGGCGTTCGCCCTGCCGGCGGGCGACCGCTCGTGGATGACCGCCGCCGGCGAGTTGGACGAGTTCGGCCGACTCGCCAAAGACCTGGCGAGCGGCCTGACGTCGGCGTGCGTCGGGGTCACGTTCGGCGACACCACCACCGCGGTGGGCGTGTTCACCGCCACCAGCGACGACGCCGCGTTCACCGCCGAGGGGGTGGTCAACAAGGCCCTCACCGCCCTGAGTGAGAGTCTCCCCGAGCCGCTCGCCGGCCAGGCGAACGCCACCGGCATCCGCGAAGGGAAGACGGTGCGGGTGGACGCGGCGGTGAAGTCGAACGTGCTGAAGGCGTTCCTCAACCCACTCGCCGCCAAGTGAGCGAGCGGCGGTCACTTGGCCGGCACGTCGGCGCTGGCGGTCCTGGCATCCCGGAACAGCGGCTTGCCGTTGAGCACCGGCCACCAACTGCCGTCGATCACCCGCGTGCCCGACGGCGAGATGAGGAGGTATTGCGTCGGGTGGCTGTACCGGGCGTTCGGGTACAGGTCCACCCAGACGAGCGTAGTCTCTTCTTTGATGGCGATGGCCTCACTGCCGTCGCCGTCGGTCAGCTTGTCGGCCTCGGTCAGTGGCACCGAGTACACGAACACCTTCGCCGGGTCGCGGGGGTACGCCTTCTTCGGCCCCGCGGAGGCGGTCTCGGCCGAGCCGCCCGTTGCGAACAGCCCCACCGCCAGCACGAGCCCTCGGATCATCCGGTTCATCGCCCACCCTCCCAGTCGTGTCGGATTCGTCACCCGCAATCCAGACGGGCCGCCCACCCCGCGGATGGTATCGGGTTGGTAACGCTTCCCACGGTGCCGCCGGGCCGCCGGCGCCTACCGTATTCCCCATGTCCGACCTGCCCGGCTGCCACCGCTACCTGAACCGCGTCGCCCCGACACCCCTGGTGCCGGTGCAACTCGACGCCAGTTTGCCCCCGGTGTGGTGCAAGCTGGAGTTCTTCAACCCGTCAGGGTCGACGAAGGACCGCATCGCCCGGTTCATCCTCGAAAAGGCCTGGCGGGGCGGGCGGGTGTCGTGCGGCAGCCTGGTGGCCGAGGCGTCGAGCGGGTCCACGAGCATCGCCCTGGCACTGGCGTGCGCCCAGATGGGGCTGAGGTTCGTGGCCGTCATGCCCGAAGGGGTGAGCAGCGAGCGGGTGCTCATCATCAAGGCGTACGGCGGCGAGGTGACGACCACCCCGAAGGACGCCGGCATCCGCGGGGCGATCGCCGAGACGGAACGGCTGGCCGCCGAACACGGGGCGTTCCTGCCGCGGCAGTTCGCCAACGACGACAACGCCGACGCCCACCGCTTCACCACCGCTCGTGAAATTGTCGATGTCATCCCCGGCGGGCGGGTCGATGCCGTGGTGAGCGGCGTCGGCACCGGCGGCACGCTGGTCGGGCTGTTCATGGGTTGCCGCGACGTGGGCTGCCCGGTGGTGCCGGTCCACGCCCGGCCGGTCAACCTGTACGGGGCCGGCGACGTGGAGTGTTGCAGTTTCAGCGGCCGCATCCCCGGTGTGGTCGATCGCATCTCGTCCATCTTCAGCGAAGACCGCCTGCCGGGGCTGCTGACGGTGGAAGTGCCGGACGAACTGGCCATCGCCACCACGCGGAGGCTGATGAAGCTCGGCTTCCCGGTCGGGCCGAGCAGCGGGCTGAATTACGCGGCGGCAGTCGAGGTGCTGAAGCGGAAGGCCGACCCGTCCGCCCAGGTGGTGACGGTGTTCCCGGACCGGATGGAACGGTACTTCACGACCGAGTTGTTCGCACCCTATCAGGCGTAGCAGTTCCCCTTGCCGTCGGCCGCTCGTAAAACAAGCGGCGTACTGTTCGACCCAGGGGCGGGAGAGATGGCCGACGTGTTGGCCCGGATCGTGGACACCAAGCGGCGGGAGGTGGCGGCGGCGAAAGCCCGCCTGCCGCTGGCCGAACTGCAACGCCGCTGTTCGGAGTTGCCCGCGTGCCGCGGGTTCGAGCGTGCGATTCGTTCGGCCACCGGGACGGCCGTCATCGCCGAGGTGAAGAAGGCGTCCCCGAGTGCCGGTGTCATCCGGGCCGACTTCGACGCGGTGCGGATCGCCCAAATCTACGAGCGACACGGGGCGAGCTGCCTGAGCGTGCTGACCGACGAGGAGTACTTCCAGGGGAAGCTGGAGTACATGACGGCGGCACGGGCGGCGGTGACCATCCCCGTGCTCCGCAAGGAGTTCATCATCGACGAGTACCAACTGGCCGAGGCGAGGGCGGCCGGGGCGGACGCGGTGCTTCTCATCGCCGAGTGCCTGCCGGGCGAGCGGCTGAAGGGGCTTCACGCCGCCGCGAAGGGCCACGGGCTGGACGTGCTCATCGAACTGCACGACGCCGACCAGCTGTCGCGGGTGCTCGACACCGGGGCGACGCTCGTCGGCGTCAACAACCGCGACCTGCGGACGTTCACCACCCGGCTGGAACACACCCTCGAGTTGCTCCCGCGGTTCCCCGCCGGGGTGGCGGTGGTGAGCGAGAGCGGCATCCGCACGAATGCGGAGCTAAGGTTGCTGCACGCGGCCGGGGTGCGGGCGGTGTTGGTCGGCGAGTCGCTCATGCGGGCGGCGGACATCGGGGCGGCACTGGACGCGCTCACGGGCGACCCGCGGGTATGAACCCGCGGGTGGTTCAACCCAGGCGGCTCACCCCGCCGGTTCACCAGCGAGGCGGACATGGCGGAACCTTTGGGCGTGGCGGTGGTCGGGTGCGGGACGGTCGGCACCGGGGTGGTGAAAATCCTGACCGACCACGCCGCCAGGTTGGAGCAGCGGGCCGGACGGCCGCTCGCCCTGCGTCGGGTCGTCGTCCGGGATGCGGCCAAGGGGCGGGGCGTCCAACTGCCGGACGGGGTGCTGACGACCGACTTCGCCCCGGTGCTGCGGGACCCGTCGGTTCACGTCGTCATCGAACTGATCGGCGGGACGACCACCGCCAAGCAGGTGGTGCTCGACGCCCTGGCCGCCGGCAAGCACGTCATCACCGCGAACAAGGCCTTGCTGGCGGACGCCGGGAGCGAGGTGTTCGCGGCCGCCCGGGCGGCCGAGCGGGCGGTGTGCTTCGAAGCGGCCGTTGCCGGCGGGGTGCCGATCATCCGGGCACTCGGCGAGAGCCTGGCGGCCAACCAGGTGACGAGCATCCAGGCGATTCTGAACGGCACGTCCAACTTCATCCTGACGGCGATGGCGGACGGCGGGCGGAGCTACGCCGACGCGCTCGCCGAGGCCCAGCGGCTGGGGTACGCCGAGGCCGACCCGACGCTCGACGTGGACGGGTCGGACGCCGCCCACAAACTGGCCGTGCTGGCGCAAATCGCCTTCGGGGTGGCCGCCCGCCCGCACGAGATCGAGCGGCAGGGGATCGACCAGATCGAGGCGATGGACATTCGCTTCGCCGGCGAACTGGGGTACGTCATCAAGCTGCTGGCGGAGGCGTGGGCCAGCCCCAACGGCACCACCGGGAAGGCCACCGTCGCCCTCCACGTCGCCCCCGTCATGGTCCGCAAGACGGACATGCTGGCCCAAGTGCGGGGGGCGTACAACGCCATCCAGCTCATCGGCGACGTGGTCGGCGAGACGCTCTACCAGGGGCCGGGGGCGGGGATGATGCCGACGGCCAGTTCGGTGGTGGCCGACCTGATCGACCTGGCCGTCGGGCGGGCGCAGAAGACGTTCGCGGCGGCCAAGTTGTGGTCCGGGGCCGACCGCGGGTTCAGCGTCGAGCCGTCGGAGAAGGTGCGGAGCCGGTTCTACCTGCGGCTGCTGGTGCGGGACCAGCCGGGCGTGCTGGCCGACGTGTGCCGGGCGCTGGCCGACCAGCGGATCAGCATCTCCAGCGTGATCCAGCACGAGGCCCGCGAGGACCACCCGGAGCAACTGGTGCCGCTGGTCATCATGACCCACTACGCCGAGACGGGCCGCTTCCGGGCGGCGGTGAAGGTGATCGACACCCACCCGGCGATGGGCGAGACGGCGGTGGCGTACCCGGTGGACGACTGATCACGCCCCGGGCCGGGCGCTGCGGAACGACTGGAGCACCTCGTGCAGGTCGTCGGTGATGCTCACCTCGTCGTCCAGGAAGTCTTTCAGCCAGATGAAGTTCATCTTCTGGGCCATGGCCACCAGCGGGAGCAGGTCGCCCA
>CAYMHO010000428.1:0-4941 GCA_964390195.1 uncultured Fimbriiglobus sp.
ACAGGGAGATGTGGAGCATGAAACATTCTACGCATCCCCGGCTATGTGCTTAGGGCTTGATGAGCGTCGAGATCACGGCGTCCCGTTTCTGCTCGGCGTCGTCGACCGCCGCCACGTGGAGTTGGTTTGAAAGCTCGATCCTGATCGCCGTCGTGTCGAATCGGAAGCGGCTGTTCAGCCGCGCCTTGATCTCCACAATTTTGGCGCGAGTGGCCGGTCCAGTATCCTCCAGGTTGTCGTCGTTGAAGGGGGCGCCGAGCCGGCCGTGGAACTCGACCCCGGGGGCGAACTCGCTCGGCCCGAATGGCCCCTTCCGCCTGAGCAGTTCGTGCCCGAACGTCTGGAAGAAATTGTCCGCCTTGACCGCCTTGAGCCCCGGGGGCAATGCGATCTGGAGCGGGTTCACCCGGACGATTTCGCCGTCACGATCGAAGAAGGCGCCGTCTCCGATGCTCAGGTAGTCCACCTGTTTGCCCAACGCGCTCACGATCGCAGCGGTCTTGAGTGCCGAGAGTGCGCCCACGCTGTTCCCGGCAATGATGGTGACACCATTCGGGGAGGCGAGACGCAGCGCCACCACGAGAGCGGCAACGGCCGCACTGGGGTCCCTACCGCCACGGCCGCCGAAGAAGATGAACGCCTCCAGCGGCAGATGCCCGCTCAGGTACGCGGGGGTGTTGAATTCCGGTTTCTTCTTGAACAAGGCCTCCTCCTTCGTGAGTCGGGCGCCTTCTTCGTTGCGGTTCCCCGTGCCGTCGAGCAGCACGAAGATGTCCTGCGGCAGACCCAGCCCGAGGTTTCCGAGCAGATTTCCACCCAGCCCGAAGCCGAGCCGGAGGCCCCCACCGCCCCCCCTCTTTTCTTTCGCGAGCATCTCGCTGTCGAGCGCCGCCATCGTCTTCTTGCCGACGATGTCGTCGATCTGGCTCTGGAAATTGAGGATGCGTCGTTTCGTCTTGAACGCGCTGACCGCACGGGCGGTGGCGGGGCCGTAAGAGCCGTCCGCCTGGATGGCGGCCCCGTCGAGTTGGATGAGCGCCTGCTGGATCTTGCTGACGTGCGGTCCCTTCGCCCCCGTGAGGATGTGGGCCGGGTCCGAGACGGCGGCGGCTTCCAGTTTGGGATCGCCCCGGAAGAGTTGCGATTGCAGTGGCATGAGATTCCTTGCGGGCGAGGGTCGCCCGGTAGGCTGTCGGCGGGGTCGGGTCGACGTGTGGCCCGCCGGGCAGCGGCTCGGCGGGCGGTGGGACGGGAGCCGCTCGGACCGGCGATCACGCCGTGACACCCGCCCGGGGGTCGCCCGGTGGTTTCAGCGAGTCGTCCGGCCGGATCGGACACGGGTCGAATGGAATGGTGCGATTCGGGCGACACCCGGTGACCGGTTGCCACGGTGGCGACCGCCGGCTCAGCCGGACGGCGACGACCCGGTCGAGCGGTTCGGCGTCCGCGGGCGGTGTCGGAACGAAGCTGAGAACGGTGCCGGCCGGCCGCGCCCACGAGGGCAGTCGTCAGAGGTACCGTGTGCCCGCGGGGGCCGGCCGGCCGACTGACGTCACACCCACTTGATGACGACGCCGAGCCAGTTCTCCTTGTCCTTCAGCAGCCCCTCGTAGGCGTGGCCGAGTTGCTCCGGCGGGAGGGTGTGCGTCACCAGGCCGTCCAGGCTCAGCCGCCCGGAGGCGATCATCCGCAACAGCCAGTGCTGGGCCTTGTGGATGTCCCACGCCCCGGCCAGCCGCGTGTGGGCCGGCTCGAACAGCATGTTCCCGTGGGCGCCCGTCACCTCGATGTACCGGCGGTGCAGGTCGTCGTAGAAGTTCACGTCGGCCGCCTTCCCGCGGGGCGAGCCGACCACCACCACCTGCCCGGCGTCCACCGCGTAGCTCATGGCGGTCGGGATCGCCGCCGGCACGCCGGTCGCGTCGATCACCACCTCCGCCCCCTTCGCCCCGAGCAGGGCCGCCAACTGCCCCTTCACGTCCGGGGTGCTCTGGTCGATCACGAAGTCGGCCCCGGCCTTCAGCGCCGCCTCCCGCCGCATGACCACCGAGTCGATGCCCACAACCGGCGACATGCCCGCCGCGATGGCACACCGCAGGGCGAACTGGCCGATGATGCCCAGCCCGAGTACCGCACAACTCCGCCCCAGCGTCAGCCCGACCCGCACGCTCGCCCCGAACCCGTACCGGGCGATCACCGCCACCGCCGCCTTCTCGCTCGTCAGCGTGTCCGGCATCTTCCACACCCGGCACCGCTCGTGCCCGACGGTCAGCAACTCGGCACTCGCGTGGTTGCCGGGGAAGCTGACGCGGTCACCTTCCTGGAACCCGCCGGGGAAGTCCTTGCCCACCTTCAGCACCCGGCCGGCGGCGGAGTACCCGCTCTTGAACGGGAACTTCCAGTCGGTCATGGCCGGGTCCTTCAGCCACTGGTGGCTGCCGGTGTACACGGCCAGTTCGGTGCCGGCACTCACCCCGCTGTACTCGGCCCCCACCAGGATCTGATTCGGGGCCGGGTCGGGCAGTTGTACCTCCCGCACGGCGACTTTGTATGGCTCGGTGATGACGGCTTGGCGGGCGGTGTTCATGACGAATTTCCGGGGAGACGGCACGATGTGGTTTTACGAAACCGCACCCGCCCGGCGGCGGGCAACCGCGATTCCGCCCTGAAAATTCAGGGGAAAATTCACGCCACCTTCGCCCGCCCCGCGCCTATCAGTGAAACGCGATCGCAACCCGGCGGCCACGACGAACGGCCCGCACCGCCCCTTACGGCCGCCGCTCGCCTGCACGACATTGGAACCCCGCTCGCGCCGGACGTCGTCCGGCCGGGGGCGGTGCGCACCCTACCGGACCGAGACTCCCATGAAAGACATCGTTGACACCGCCGTCGCCGCCGGCTCGTTCAAGACCCTGGCCGCCGCCGTCACCGCCGCCGGGCTTGTGCCCACCCTGAAGGGGGCCGGCCCGTTCACCGTGTTCGCCCCGACCGACGACGCCTTCGCCAAGTTGCCCGCCGGCACCGTCGAGGCGCTGCTGGCCGACATCCCCAAGCTGACCGGCATCCTGACGTACCACGTGGTGGCCGGCAAGGTGACGGCCGCTGACGTGGTGAAACTGGACGGCAAGTCGGCCAAGACCGTGAACGGAGCGGAGGTGAAGATCGGCACGACCGGCGGGGTGAAGCTGAACGGCACCGCCAACGTGACCCAGACAGACATCGAGTGCAGCAACGGCGTGATTCACGTGCTCGACGCGGTCATCCTGCCGCCGGGCTGATTCGACAGCACGGACGAGCCGCGACCGCCAGGGGGCGGGGGATCGTACCCCCGCCCCCTGGCGGTCGCGGCTCGTTCTCACGCCTTCAACTCGGCGACGGCACGTCGGCCGCCGGCGGGGCGGCCGGGGCGTTCGGGTCGGGGCCGAACCACTTGGCCACCTGTTCGGCCGCCTTCGCCTTGATGGCCGGGGTGATGTTCTTGAGCAGCATGGTGGCGGCGGCCGCCAGGGCGGCCGCGTCGTCGGCCAGGCCGAGGCCGGGGATGACGTCCGGGACGGCGTCGAGCGGCAGGATGAAGTAGCCGAGCGAGCCGAGGGCGACCGCCTTCGCCCACACCGGGGTGTCCGGCGAGGTGGCCACGTTGTACAGTTCGAGCGCCTTGGTGAGGGTCGCCCGCCCGACCCGCCCGGCGAACCCCTTCACCTTCTCCCAGAAGGCGCCGTCGGTGAAGTACTTGGCGAACGCGGTGACATCGACCGGCGGCTTGCCGTCGGTCGGGATGGGCGGGTCGGGTTGCTGCTCGGGCGGGGGCGGGGGGAGGTCGGCCATCGGAATCACTCGCGGGGTGAGGGTGTGTTCAGTGATTCGTGAAACCGACCCGCACATTTCGGGCCGGCCGGATCAACTCTCCATGAGCAGCCGCATGGGGTCGCTGAACAGTTGCACCAGGCGGGCGGTGAAGCGGGCGCCGTCGGCCCCGTCGATGACGCGGTGGTCGTAGGTGAGGCTGAGCGGGAGCATCAGCCGCGGGACGATCTGCCCGTCCTTCACGACGGGTTGCAGGGCCGACCGGCACATGCCCAGGATCGCCACCTCCGGGTAGTTCACGATGGGGGTGAAGCTGGTGCCGCCGATGCCGCCCAGGTTGGTAATCGTGAACGTGCCGCCCCGCATCTCGTCGATGGCCAGTTTGCCGGTGCGGGCCTTCTCGGCCAGCGTCTGCACCTCGGTGGCGATGTCCCGGACGCTCTTCTTGTCGGCGTCCTTGATGACCGGCACCACCAGCCCCCGCTCGGTGTCCACCGCGATGCCGATGTGGAAGTACTTCTTCAGGATCAGCTCGCTGCTGTTCATGTCGTAGCTGGCGTTGAAGTGCGGGAACTCCTTGAGCGCCGCCACGCACGCCTTCACCGCCAGCACCGTCCAGGTGATCTTCGGCGCCCCTTTGGGGAGGGTCTCGACGATCCGCTTGCGGCCGGCTTCCAGGTCGGTGATGTCGGCCAGGTCGTTCTGCGTGACCATCGGCATGGTCCGCCACGCGACGGTCAGGTTCTTGGCGATCGTCTCGCGGATCTTGGCGACCGGCTTCTTCTCGACCTCGCCGTACTTGCTGAAGTCGGGCAGCGGGGGCAGGGTGAAGGCGTTCACCACGCTGCCGCTGAACGACCCGCCGACGGACTTGACCGCCTGCCGTTCAGTGCGGACGAACCCCTTCACGTCGTCGAGCGTCACCCGCCCGCCGCGGCCGGACGCCCTCACTTCCATCAGCGCCACGCCGAGTTCACGGGCCAGCCGCCGGGTGGCCGGGCCGGCGGGGGTGAGGTCTTTCTTCCCATTGGCGGCCGGTGCGGGCGAGCGGGGTTCGGGCGAGCGGCGGGCGTCAGCCGGCTGTTCCTTCGTCGGTGCCGGGGTGGCTGCGGAAACAGCGGGCTGACGCCCGCC
>CAYMHO010000429.1:0-4937 GCA_964390195.1 uncultured Fimbriiglobus sp.
CCTCCGGCTTGGCCTGGTTGGTCTCGTTCAGGTAGTCGAGCACCAGCACGTTCGGGTAGTTGGTGGTGCTCGTCTGCTCGAAGCACCCGTTCGGCTCGCGGAGCAACCCGTCCAGCCCGGCCTGCACCTCGCTCAGCGTGTTCGGGTACACCGTCACCTTCATCTTCAGGGTGCCGGGGATGACCATCTGCGGCACATCCAGCGGGGCGAGCATCTTGGTTTCCAGCACGTCCGACGTCTGCCCGCTGGCCGGGAAGCCGTCGGGCACCACGGTCAGGGTGCGGGAGACCGAGTCGGTGTCGGTGCCGGCCTTGCCGTCCAGCCGCACGCCCAGTTGGCCGTCCATCTTGTCGGGCACCAGTCGCACCAGCTTCCGCCCGCCGTTGGTGCCGTCCAGGGTGAGCTTGATCTTGTCGTCGCCGACCACCTTCATCCCGGTCGGGGTGACGGTCACGTCGGCGGTCCGCTGGCCGTCGGTGCCGTTCAGCCCGAGCACCGGCACGTCCAGCTTGTCGGACGAGCCGATCTCTTGCGGCAGTTTCGGGTCGAGCGAGAACGGTTTGCGGACTTCGATCACCCCGCTGACGGCCCCGATGCGGCCGTCGAGGGTGTGGCCGGACACCAGCACCCGGTACGGGGCCACGGCATCCGACAGGTCGAACGTCACGGTCGCCTTGCCGTCCGCCCCGGTCACGATCACCGGCTGCCACAGCAGCGTTTCGGTGAAATCCTCCCGCGGGGCGCCTTCCGGCTGCACCGCGTGAACGTGGGCGTACTCGCGGACGACCAGCGGCAGGGCCTGCGGCAGGAACTCGGTGAACAGGCCGATCTGCTCCTGAGCCTTCCGGTCGGCCATCTTCTTGTCCTTCGCGTCGCCCTTGGCGAGAGCGCCGTTCAGGTCGGCGTTGCGGCGGAGGAGGAAGTCATTCAGCATCAGGCCACGGGCATGGGCCATCTGCTGCTTGTCGAAGTCCCTCCCGCCTTTGCCCCCGAGCGCTTCGAGGCCGTCCATCTTCAAGTCGCCGCCGAACGGCTCGCCTGGGAACCCGGGACCGGGCATCCCCGGAGCGGGCATACCACCGCCTGGGAAGCCGCCGGGGGCGGGGCCACCGCCGGGGAGGCCGAACCCACCACCACCGCCACCCACGGGACGACCACCCGGACGACCGCCGCCGAACCCACCCCGACCGCCGCCAACCCGACCGGGATCAGCCGGCTTGGCGATGTCCGGCCTGGCCTGCGGCGGAGCGAACCCCGGACCACCGGGGCCGCCCGGACCGGGCGGGGCGGGCGGCGGCACCGGGAAACGCGGGTCCATCCTCGGGGCGGCCGGAGGCGGGAACCCGCCTTCGCCCTTACCCTCAGCCATCTTCGGTTCCGGACGGCCGTCGAAGGGGGCCATCTTCTTCGCACGGTCTTCCCGCTCGTTCTGGACGTCGCCCCACCGGTTAGCGGCCCCGCCCCCACCCATCGGGCCGTCGTTGACAGCCAGGGCACCGACGGCGTCGTCGATCGTCATCTGCTTGCGGACTTCGGGGAACTTGGCGTTGGCCTGGTCGGCCGTCTCCCGCCAGGTGTCGTTGTCCTTGCCGGTGTACAGGCCGAACAGTGACACCGCGGTGGCGATGGCGGCCAGCCCGAGGGCCGTGCCGACGAGCGCCTTGCCCGCCCCGGTGCGACGGAACAGGCCCAGCCCGACGGCCACGCTCACCGCCGCCAGCCCGAGCAACCCGGCCACCACATACCCGAGGGCCTTCCGCCGGTTCTGCCAGCTCTGGTCGTACTTCCGCATCCCTTCGCTGGTGAAGGCGAACTGCCGCAGGCGGGCGTCGTGGTCGGCGTTGGCCGTGGTCAGGTCGCTGATCGCCTTCACCACATCCCCGCGGGCGGACAGCAACTCCGGGGTGTCTCCGCCGGCGACGGCGGCCTGGTCGGCGGCCCGCTTCGACCGCTCGGCCGTCTCCACCCGCAGCATGGCCGTCTCGAACTTCGGGTAGTGGTCGTTGAACACCTTCCGCATGGCCGGCCGCATGCCGGTGGGCAGGGCGTTGTTGGCGGCCGACACCAGCAGGATGCGGTCGGCCTCCTCCGCCGGCACCTGCTTGCGGAACTCCTGCGGCTGCTGTTCGGCGAACCGCCGCCACCCTTGCGTGCCGAGCAGAAGGTCGAGGGCCTCGGCCGCCTTCGGGTGCTGGGTCAGCAGGAAGTCGGCGTGTTCCAACTCCTCGCCCTTCTTCACCTCCCCGCTGAGCAGGAAGTGGGTGGGGAGCAACCGCTCGGTCTTCTCGTCGGCCATCGTGATGACCGACTGGTTGACCACCGCCGCCCACAGGACGGCCGGCTTCGGCTTCTCACTTTCGTCCCGCGTCTCGACGGTCAGTTGCACCTTCTCACCGGGCACGAACGCCCCGCCGGCCCCGCCCGTCCGCTTGGCCGTGTACCGCACGTTCAGCGTCTCGGCCGGCACGCGGTACACCAGCCGCTCGGCCAGATAGGCCAGGTCGTCCCGCCCGATCTGCCCGTCGGCCGGCAGGTCGAACACGGTCACGCGGGTGACGCCGCCGAGCTTCGTGCCGCTCAGGTCGAGGACCGCCTCGGCCGGCTTGTCGGCCTCCAGTTGCAGTTTGGCGTGGGCGACCGCCCGCCCGCGGATGTACGCCCCGACCAGCACGCTCCGCTTCTTGCCGACCGACGTGACGGACACCTTGAGCGGGTCCTTCGGCTGGGAGACGCCACCCGGCACGCTCAGCACCACCCCGTCCTTCTTCGCCTTCGGCAGGATGTAGCCCAGGTCCGGTTGGATTAGCCCGATCGGCTTGGACAGCTTCAGGCTGTACTGCTTGTCGGCCTCGGGGGTGAAGGTGAACACGCCCAGGCCCTGGTTGGCGCCGGGGTGGTCGGGGTCGGTGAGCGTCTTGACGCCGCCCACGCCCTTCACCTCTTCGGCCCCGCACAGCAGGGTGCCGACCACGTCGGCCGGCTTACCGGCGGTGGTGGTCGCCCGGAAGTAGACGCGGTTCGGCACGCCCGCCACCAGATCGCCGCCTTCGGGGAAGAACTCGACGTTCAGCCGCCGGGTGGTGAGCGGCACCGGCCGCGGCAGCGTCTCGTTGAACGCCGGGGTGACGACGTTCACGCTGACGGTGGCCGACTTGATCTCGTCGGTGCCCTTCGGCAGGGTGAACCGCAGGCTGGCGTTCCCTTGCTCGTCGGTCTTCGCGGGGGCGACGACCTCCGTCACCGGCTTGTTGTCCACCGTCACCGTCACGCTGATGGCGGCGGCGATCGGCTTACCCTGGTCCTTCACGGTGAACTTGGCCTGCACCACGTCGCCGGGGCCGTAGCTCTTGCCGTCGAACTCGAGCGTCTTGAGCAGTTGGTCCGGGGTGTACTGGTTGACGATGAACTTGCGGACGGCGAGCGGCTTGGCCGGGTCGGCGGTGATGGTCTCGCCGGCGCGGGTGGGCACCTCGAACACGTTCAGCACGTACTCCCCGCCGACCAGTTCCGGGGGCAGTTGGAACTCGGACGAGGCGATGCCGCGGATCGGCTTGCCGTCCGGCCCGAGGACCGCTTCCACCTTGTTCTCGGCGGAGACTTTGCCGGCTCGGGCGAGGCCGGTGACGGCCGACCCCGCCAGCACCTGCCCGGACGGCGCCTTGATCTCGAACCGCACCTGCAGGTCGCGGTCGGGGGGGAGGAAGGTGGTGCGGTCGAGGGTGAGGGTGCGGTAGAACACCCGCTCGCCCGGCCGGTACATCGGCTTGTCGGTGGTCATGAAGGTCGTGTACGACGGGCGGAGCAGTTTCAGGTTCTCGGTCAGGTCGGACTTGGCGCCGAGTTTGTCGGTGGCGGTCACGCTCAGGAACACGTCGGCGCCGGCCGTCACCTTCTCCCACACCCCGCTCGGCACCTTGAACTTGTGCCCCTCGGCCGGGTTCGGGACGAACTTGTCGCGGAGCAGCTCGGTGCCCTTGGCGTCGGTCAGCACGGCCTCGACGGTGACAGGCTCGGGCACCACCCCGCCGTCGGCGTCGGTGATGCGGACGGTGTACTCGTTCGGGGCGCCGGGCAGGGCGGTGGCCGGGCCGCGGACGTCCAGCAGGAAGGGCAGCTTGTTCAGCCGCTCCACCTGCGCCTTCTCGGCGGCGATCCACTTGTCTTGCACCTCCTTGAACTCGGCGGCGGCGGCGGCCAGTTGGTCGGCCGCTTCTTTGGTCGCCTTCTGGCGGGCGTCAGCAAGCCGCAGTTCCTCTTCGATCACCCGCGTCTTCTGTTTCTCCACTCGGGCGAACTGGTCGGCCTTCTGCTGCTCGGCCTGACGGACGGCGGCCAGTTCGGCGTCCACCTTGCCGCGGTAGGAGGCGTACCCGACGGTGTCGATGGCGGCGAGCAGCGCCCACCCGCCGGCCACGACCAGCACCGACGCGGCCATCGCCACGGCCAGCCACGACAGGCCGGCGGGGGCGGGCTTGGCCTTCGGCTTGGCGACCGGCTGCGCCTTCGCCGGTTCCTTCCCGGTCGGCTGCTGGAAGTTGACCTCGGGGAAGGCCGACTTGG
Source organism: uncultured Fimbriiglobus sp. (assembly GCA_964390195.1). Lineage (GTDB taxonomy): Bacteria > Planctomycetota > Planctomycetia > Gemmatales > Gemmataceae > JALHQU01. The sequence goes on from CAYMHO010000429.1 coordinate 4,561, forward strand.
CGGCGGTGGCGATCAGCCCGCTCGACTTCTTGGCGAAGGCGGCGCACGCCGGGCACTCGGCCAGGTGGGCCTCGACGGCCACCGCCTCGGTCGAGTCGAGCAGGCCGTACAGGTGGTCGAGCAGTTGGTCTCGACAGGCGTTGCAGGTGGACATGGGGCTATCCTCCCCCCGGCGGGCGGCCGGGAGTGCGGGCCGGCGGGGGCCGCCGGCAGGGGGTCGGTGGTTGTTCGGTTCGGTCCTGATCCGTCAGGGGCGGCGGGCCGGGTGCGAGTCCGGGCGGGCCGCCGTCATCCTGTAGCCGGCCTCTGTGAGGCCGGGCGGACCGGCCACACAAAGGCCCGCTAAAACGGCACGCGTGCGGCAGGGAGGGCGGCGC
>CAYMHO010000430.1:0-4920 GCA_964390195.1 uncultured Fimbriiglobus sp.
GGGTTCAACGAGTACGAGGAGAAGGTGGAACTGACCGACAAGGACGCGGTCATGGTGGCCACGCACGAGGGCGGGCACTTCGTCTGCTCGCTGTTCTGCCCGCACCACCCGCCGCCGGAGCGCGTCACCATCCAGAGCGAGATGCCGTGGGCGCCCTTCTACACCGGGTACAAGAAGGACGACACCCGCAAGGTGGGGTACAGCCGGGCCGAGTTGTTCGACCGCCTGTGCGTGCTGTACGGCGGGATCGAGGCCGAGCGGTTGCTCGTCGGCGACGTGTCGACCGGGGCGAGCGGCATGGGCAGCCCGAGCGGCGACCTGTTCCGCGGCACGCAGTTGGCGAAAATGATCGTGGAGGTGTGCGGGATGAGCCAACTGGCCGCCCCGCTGCGGGTGTTCCGTGACGAGAAGGGCGACCGCGAGGTGATCTCCGGGGTGATGGCCGAGAGCATCGACCGGCAGATCAACACCATCGTGGCCGAGGCCCAGGCCCGGTCGGCGAAAATCCTGGCCGACCACAAGGGCGAGTTGATCGCCATCCGGGACGAACTGATCAAGGACAAGACGATCGAGCCGGCCCGCGTGGCCGAGATCATCAAGACGGTCCGAGAGAAGTACGCGGCCGAGTTCGAGAAGCTGGGGGCGATGCCGCTCACCCCCGAAGAGACGACCCCGCTCGACAAACCCGCCGACAAGCCGACCAAGAAGGCGAAGCCCGCCACCGGAGAGAAATAACGTGGCCGAACTGACCATCATCCTGAAGCGGGACCCGGAGACGGGCCGTCAGAACATCGTCGTCAAGCTGGACAGCGACCCGGACTCGCTGCCCATCGAGCACGAGCAACTGCACAAGCGGATCGTCGAGAAACTGGTGGGCAAGGGGATGAAGGCGGAAGACCTGGGCGAGGTGATCATCACCCGCGAGGGGGACGCACAACCGGTGCAGCCGACCCAACAGCCGAACGAGCAGCAGCGCGAGAAGGCGGTACAATCCGGCGGCAAGTGAGAGTACAGACCGAGTCACTAACCACAGAGACACAGAGGCACAGAGAAGCAGAAGAATTCAGAGTTTGAACACTGCATTCTTACCTTCTCTGTGCCTCTGTGTCTCTGTGGTTAGTCTGCTTCATCACAGAACTCACCATGATCCTTTGCTTCCCGAACGCCGACACCTTCCGCCTGGTGCTCACCAGCACCCTGCTGCCGACGGACGTGACGCTGTCCGCGGCCGGGGCGGTGTTCGCCGACGACGGCCGCATCTTCCTCGACACCCCGCACAAGTTGCAGAAGAAGGCCGCCGGCGAGTTGACCAAATTGGGCGTGTCGGCGGTGAAGGCGATGCCCGCCGAGCCGGAGCAGTTGTCGTGCTGGCTCCAGGCCGTTCCGACCACCAAAGACAAGACCCCGCCGCAACTGAGCACGCAAGCCCCGGTGCTGTTCGAGCTGCCGTCGGCCGAGGACCTGCCCGGCATCGTCGGCGAGATGATCCGCCTGGGCAACGACCGCCAGAGCTTCCGCTGGCTGGCGTCGGCCGACGACCCGACCGACAAGCGGGTGCTGCTGCGGGTGATCGGCCCGCCGTACTACACCCTGCTGCGGGCGCTCGACCAACTGGCCGCCGGCACGGGCGGGCCGGTGCGGGCGTACACCGAGCAGGCCCCGCGGGTGTGGGTGGAGGTCGGGCACACCCACCCGTTCGCGTCGCAACTCAAACTGCCCGACGATTCGGCCGTGCTCATCCGCGGCGAGCGGCACTGGACGTACCTGCCCGAGCAGCCGTTCCAGGACGTGTACGAGGTGTTGCAGTTCACCCTGCCGAACGCCCCGGTGGAGTGGAAGCCGGCCGACAGCACGGCCAAGCTGAACGTGCCGCTCAAGCTGGTGCCGGGCAACGCGGCCGACGCCCCGGAGTTGTGGGTGCTCCGCGGCGACGGCGTCGATCAGCTCGACCTGTTCGTGAAGGAGGCCGACGACCGGCTGACCAACCGGCTGAAGTTCGCCGTGGCCGACACCCCGAGCGGGGAGAAGGTGGTGGTGCTGCGGGTGAGCCACACCCGGGGCACCCCGCCGGCGGTGCAACTGCCGAAGGCGACCGGGTACAAGGCGCACAGCTCGCTGCCCAACCTGTTCGTGCCGGTCGGCGCCCGCCTGCACCCGCAACTGCGGCGGGACGCGGTTCGCACGTTGCTCGCCGATGATTTGGACGCGGTGGTGTGGCTGCACCCGACCGGCGACGGCAAGTTCGTGCCCGAGACGGTCCCCGACTCGGCGTTCCACCCGCTCGACGACTGGGTCGATTACGTCATCGAGACGGCCCACGCCCCGCTCAAGGAGTGGGTGGAGTCGGCCCGGTTCGACTTCGGCGGGTTCGTGTGCGTGGACGACAAGCAGCCGAAGCCGAAGGACCCCGGCAAGGGCCCGAAGGACAAGCCGAAGGGCGACAAGGACGGCGACCCGCTGAGCAGCCCGAAGGACGGCAAGCGGACGGCGTCCAAGAAGGGCGACGACGCCGGGCCGACCGAGTTCGTCGCCCAGGCGGAGCAGAAGAAGCCGAACGAGTGGAAGGTCCGCCGCGAGGAGTTGCAGAAGCAGTTCCTGGCGGTGGACGGGCCGTTGGATCACCCGGACCGGGTGAGCCTGTGGCCGCAACTGGCGGTGGCGAACACCGGCGCCGGCGACGCGGCCGAGGCGGCGTTGTGCTGGGCGGCCGGGCTGTGGGAGCAGGACGAGACCGAACCGGCGGTCGTCCGCGGGTGGGCGGCCACCGAGTTCGCGGCAACGACTGGCGTGGTCACGAAAGAGGAGTTCACCCGCCGGCTGAAGCAGGCCGACCCGCACCAGGGCGAGGTGCGGCAGTTCGCCGCCGCCGTGTTCTCGCTCGCCCACCAGGAGCCGCCGCCGGCGTGGCTGCTCGCCGACTTGCCGAAGGTGCAGAAGTACATCGAGGCCAACGAGGCGAAGCTGCCGGTGCGGATCGCCTGGCTGGCGGCCACCCGGCTGGCCCGCCTGAGCGGGGCGGACGTGCTCGGACTCGCCCGCATCCGCGACCGCCTCCTCCAGCGGCTGCTGGAGAACGGGCTGAACCCGGAATTCGACCTGCCGTTCTTCCTCCGCACCGCCGGGCTGAACGACTCCGACCGCGTGCGGCTGGTGCGGGACGAGGCGGGCGAGTTGCACAAGCTGCTCCGGAAGTGGGCCGAGGCGGGGTCGAAGACGGGCGCCGTGCCGACCCCGGTCGAGGGCAACCCGACCGCCGCCTACGTCGATCTGCTGTTCGCCTACGGGTTGGCCAAGCTGGGCGAGGTGCAGCAGTCGGCCAAGCTGGCCGAGGCCGCCCGCGTGACGCTCGAGAAGTTCCCGGCCGAGACCGACAAGGGCATCGCCGGGCGGTTCCTGTACAAGGCGTTCAAGCACCGCATCGACCAGGCGACCGCCGGGCACTCGCTGTCCGGCCGCCTGCCGCAGGGGTTGTTCGACGAACTCGACGACATCGACAAGAAGAGCGAGGGGAAGGCGAACAGCCCGCACGGCATGGCCCACTTCGTGGTCAAGCGGATGCAGCAGCAGTCGAAGGTGCTGGAGCCGTACGAGCGGCCCGACCCGTACAAGAAGTTCACCACCCCGCACGAGGGCGGGCTGAAGAAGGAGTTGCACGAGCTGTCGGCCGAGCGGGACCCCGCCCGGCTGGCCAACCGCATCCGCGACATGTACCGGCGGGAGGGCACGGCCGCCCGCGGCAACCGCACGTCGCCGATGACGGAGAAGCAGTTCACCGTCCTGTTCGAGAGCCTGCCGCTGTCCGCCCGGTGCGGCGGGGCGTTCGCCGCCGAACTCATCCGGCTGGTGCCCGACGCCCTGCGGCAGACGTTCCCGCAGATGCCGGAGGCGTCGAAGAAGCAGGCCGAGATGTTGGAACGGGGGCTGTTCCTGGCCGGCCACTTCGACCACCGCGACCTGGTCGCCCAACTGGTGGACGCGTTCGGCGAGGTGGTGGCCGGCAAGGCGGACGAGAGCCAGCTCGAACTGATCAACATCGTGTGCGGGTCGTGCCTCCGCAGCCTGCGGAAGCTCGGCCTGCGGGACGACATCGACAAGCTGCTGCGGAAGCTGCTGACGGTGGTGCTCGGCCGGGCGGGGGTGAAGGACCTGAAGGCGAAGTACACCGGCCGCCCGGACCAGTGGCTGAAGGCGCTGCAGACGCTGCTCAACATCGCCGGCGGGTGGCTGACGTTCGGGCTGGTGGATCAGGCCAACCCGATTCTGGACGAGGCCCGCAACGAGCTACTCTCCGCCCCCGGCGGAAAGCCGATGCCACAGGACCACACGCGGCTGGCGGTGGCCTACGTGGCAGCGGTGGGGCAGGGGCCGGCGGAGAGCGGGTTGCAGCGGATCGCCGAGTTGTTCCGCAAGATGGACGGCGGGAAGATCACCAACTCGTTCACCACCGCGCCGTTCTACTCGCGGCTGCACCTGAACGTGGTGGAAGAGGTGGTGCTGGCGGTGGTGAGCGACGACTTCGCCCTGGGCACCGCCGGCCGGCGGTGGCTGGAAGACGACGAGTACCTGGTCCGCCGCCGCATCCACGCCGACATGCGGGCGGTGCTGGCGGGGAGTGGGCTGTAGTGTTCTGCTCGCTCCGCGAGCGGGTTCAATAAGACCGCTCGCGGAGCGAGCAAAACACTACTTCCCCAAATGCTTCTCCAGGAACTCCATCGTCCCCTTCAGAAAGATCTGGTGCCCGCCGACCTGGTAGTCGATGGCCGTCCGCTCCGGCAGCTTCAGCCGGTTGGCGTACAGGTATCGCACCTTGGCGAACTCGCTGCTCACCATCTCGTCGACGCCCACCGGGTCGTCGTGCCCCCGCTCCACCATGAACGGCCGCGGGGCGATCAGGTACGCCATCTCGGCGTAGTTGAACGT
>CAYMHO010000431.1:0-4888 GCA_964390195.1 uncultured Fimbriiglobus sp.
CTGCCCGACGACGTGCGGGAGATCGTCATCGCTCACCTGTGGGGCGGGCTGACGTTCGAGCAGATCGCCGCCACCGTCGGCGGGTCGGCCAGCACCGCCTACCGGCGATATGTGGCCGGCATCGCTGCCCTCCGCAGTACACTCGGTGTGTCATGCCCGAACCTCCGATGAGCACCCCGCCCGACCCGCCGCCCGGCCGCCACTCCCCGTTCGAGTGGTCGCTCGCCGGGCTGCGGCCCACCGACCCGGACGTCGCCCGCCCGAGCTTCATGTTCAAGGCCGGCCAGGCGTCCCGCGAGAAGGCGGTGCGGTTCTGGCAGTGCGTGACCGCCGGGCTGGGGGTGCTGATCGTGGTCGGCGGGGTGGCGGTGTTCGGGCTGGTGTCGGCCGAACGGCAGCGGGCGGCGGTCATCGTCGAGCAGCAAGCCGCCCTCTTCGCCGAACAACAGGCGAGACGCGCTACCCCGGCACCCGTTCAGGTTGAAATTCCGACCCCGTCCCCTTCGACCGACCCACAGCCGACGGTGGAGAGTCGCCCGTCCGTGCCGCGGGCGGCGACGGTCGTGACCAACGACCCCGGCCCGGTCGGTATCGCCGCCGCCCTCGAACGCCGCCGCAACATCCTCGTCGGCGGGCTGGGCCTGATCCCCGACACCCCGCCGGTGTTCTCCCCAGAACCCCGCAGCGCCCCCACCTACCCCGGCGTGCTGGCCGCCCCGCGGGTGCAGAAGAAGCCGCCCGTGGTACCCGATCCCGAACCCGACGACCCGCGATGACCCGATCCCCCTTCGCCCTCGTCCTCCTGTTCGCCGCCCCCCTCGCCGTCGCCCAACTCCCGCCGGTCCGACTGACCGTTGAACCCGCCGCCGAACCGAAGCCGGCGCTGCGGTACGAACTCCTGCCGTCCGCCCGCGAGCGGGTGAGCGGGAACGCGGCGTTGCACTACGCCAAGGCGATGCTCGCCCGCCCGCCCATCGACAAGGCGAAAGGGCCGGAAGAGGAGAAGAAGCTGGTCGCGTGGGAGGAGGCCGACCTGGTCAAGCTGCCGGTGGGCGACGTGAAGAAGCACCTCCAGGGGTACGCCACCTCCTTCCGCGAACTGGAACACGGCACCCGGTGCAAAACCTGCGAGTGGGACACCGCCCCGGCGAGCGGCCCAGCGGCCCTCGACCAGGCGGTCGCCACCCAGACCCCCCTCCGCGAGTTGGCTAGGATGCTCTCGCTGCGGGTGCGGGTGGAGCTGGCGGAGAAGCGGTACGACGACGCCGTCGCCAGCATCCGCACCGGGTTGCAGTACGGCAAGCACGTCGGCGAAGGGCCGACGCTCATCCAGATGCTCGTCGGGCACGCCCTCGTGGCGGTGTTCCTGAAGCGGGCCGAAGACCTGTCCGCCTGCCCCGGGGCCCAGAGCCTGTACTGGGGGTTGGCCACCCTGCCCCGCCCGCTCATCGACCCGCGGCCGGGCCTCGACGGCGAGGACGAACTGAACGAGAGCTTCCTGCCGGGGCTGGCCGACCTCCGCCGCGGTCCGGTGACGGCGGAGAAAGCCCTCGACGTCGCCGAGACGGCACTGAAGGTGTACGCCGCCGGGTCGGACGAGCCGAACCCGCTCATGGCGTTCGGCGGGCGGGTGGCCATCAGCGGGCACGCGGCCGTCCACCACGACGAGGCGAAGAAGGACCTGCTGGCCCGCGGGTGGGACAAGAAAACGGTGAACGCGATGCCGGCCGTTCAAGCGGTGTTCCTGAACTCGTTCGAGTCGTACCGCGAGCTGGCCGACGACCACCGCAAGTGGTTCCTCACCCCGTTCCCCGAGGCGTTCGAGGGGTTCCCGAAAGCCACCGCGAAGCTGAAAAAAGCTCAGAAGGAGCGCCAGGGCGACACGCTCTTTCAAACCTTCTTGATGGTGCTACCGGCGGTGGAAAAGGTTCACCAGGCCGGGGCGCGGACCGAACGCCGCATCGCGGCGATGCGCGCCATCGAGGCGGTGCGGGTTCACACCGAAGCCGCGGCCGGGCTGCCGAAGGAGCTGGCCGACATCAAGAAGGTGCCCGTCCCGCTCGACCCGCTCACCGGTAAGGTGTTCGTGTACACCACTACGGCCGACGGGTTCACCCTCAGTTCGCCCGACTCGGAGAGCGTGCCGAAGGCGCTGGCGGTGAGCTACGAGGTGAAGGTGCGTCGATGATTGAGGCGAACCCGGCCCGCAAGGGCCGCGGGTGCCAGTTGCTCAGCCCACGCACCCGCCGACCTTGCGGTCGGGGTTCGCCATGTCGCACGTCACCCGTCTGTAACGGTGCAATCCCCTGCCCGTGTCGGCCCGTCAGAAGGGTGTTACCATGCGGTGAACTCGCCGCAGGTTCCACCCACACCGGAGCCGACCGATGAACCCCCTCAGCCGACGCCGATTCCTCCTGTCGTCCGCCGCCCTCACCGCCACCCCGCTCCTCGCCCGGTTGCTCGCCGAGGAGAAGAAGCCGGCCGCCGACAACCCCATCCCGGCTGCCAACACCTCGTTCGGGTGCGACCTGTACGCCAGGTTGCGGGCCGAGAAGGGGAACGTCTTCTTCTCCCCGTTCAGCATCGAGACGGCGCTGGCCATGACCGCCCTCGGGGCGAAGGGCAACACCCTGATCGAGATGCAGAAGACGCTGCACCTGCCGGCCGACACGACGAAAACGAGCGACGGGTTCAAGACCCTGCTGGCCACCCTGAACGGAGAAGGCAAGAAGGATCGCGGGTACGAGCTGAGCGTGGCCAACGCCCTGTGGGGGATGAAGGGGTACCCGTGGCGGGACGAGTTCCTGAAGGCGTCGAAGGCGGCCTTCGGGGCCGGGCTGGAGCAGGTGGACTTCTCCAACGAGCCGGTCGCCCGCAAGACCATCAACGACTGGGTGGAGGAACACACCAACAAGAAGATCAAGGACCTCATCCCGTCCGGGGTGCTGGACGCCGACACGCGGATGGTGCTCACGAACGCCGTCTACTTCAAGGGGACGTGGGAGGTCGAGTTCGACAAGAAGCTGACGAAGGACGGGCCGTTCACCCTGGCCGACGGGACGAAGGCGGACGTGCCGCTCATGCACCGCACCGACGAGCTGCGGTACGCCGAGGGGGACGACTGGCAGGCGGTGGACCTGGGCTACAAGGGGAAGGAGACGGCCATGACCGTCCTGCTGCCGAAGAAGGCGGACCGGCTGGCCGACCTGGAGAAGAAGCTGTCGCCCGATCTGCTCGCCGGCATCTTCAAGGGCATGTCCCGCCCGAAGGTGATCCTCACCCTCCCGCGGTTCAAGACGGAGACGAAGTACAGCCTGCGGGAACCGCTCGAGAGCCTCGGCATGAAGGACGCCTTCAGCGGCAAGGCGGATCTCACCGGCATGCACTCCTCGCCGGAGAAGCTGTACATCTCGCACGTGCTGCACAAGGCGTTCGTGGAGGTGAACGAGGAGGGCACCGAGGCGGCCGCCGCCACCGCCGTGGTGGTGGCGAAGGCGTCCGCCGCCGTCGACGACCGCCCGAAGGTGTTCAAGGCCGACCGCCCGTTCCTGTTCGTCATCCGCCACACGCCGACGAACACCGTGCTGTTCGCCGGCCGGTTCGATAAACCCTAACCGTCGTGCTCTGCTCGCTCCGCGAACGGTCCTTCAGAACCCGCTCGCGGAGCGAGCAGAGCACCTCCCGGAGGTTCCCATGACCCGACTGCTGTTCGCGATTACGGCCGCGGTGCTGCTCGCGGGCACCGGCGCGGCCGCCGACAAGAAGAAGGACGGCGGCTGCTTCGGCACCACCATCGACTTCGTGGACACGCCGAAGGAGGCCGCCGCCCAGGCGAAGAAGGACGAGAAGTTGGTGTTCATCCTGCACGTGAGCGGCAACTTCGAAGACCCGCGGTTCACCTGAAACAACGCCGAAGCGCTCCGTGTGGGCGCCCTGACCGACAAGAAGGTGGGCGAGTTCATAAACGAGAACTTCGTGTCGTCCTACCAGAAGGTGGGCACGTTCAAGATCGTGAACGGGCAGAAGCAGGGGGGCAACGTGGCGGCGTACTTCTGCGCCCCGGACGGGCGTGTGCTTCACGCCGTCGCCGGGCCGGTGGACGGGCCGACCATGCTGGCCGAAGCCCGGTGGGTGGTGGACACCCTGCAAGCGGCCGTGAAGGGGAGCAAGGGGGACGCGGCCAAGTTCAAGGCGGCCTTCCGCAAGGCCCACGCGGACAAGCTGAAAGCCGAGACCGGCCTGGCGGTGGAGGCGGTCACGTGGGACGCCCCGGACGCCAGCGACAAGGACTCGCTGCAGTACAAGGACCCGACCGGCAAGCCGCTCGCCCCGAAGCTGCCGCCCCCGCCGATCAACGGCCCGGACGTCGGGCTGGAGGAGAAGAAGTTCGACGCCTTGCAGAAGGCGGCCAACAACGCCCCCGGCGCCCGGTACGTCGAGTGCGGGGTGGGCGGGGGCAAGGGCGGGCGGAAGGTGGTGGTGAACAACCAGGCGGTGGTCAGCCAGATCATGGCCGCCCACTCGCTCGCCAAGATCGAGACCGTCTACGGCACGGTGTTCGAGAACGTCCTCGGTGAGAAGGTGAGCACCAAACCGGTGGACGTGGTCAACCCGTTCCCCTGGGTGGACAAGGACGGAAAGAAGCAAGAGCGGTGACGGCGGAAGGACTAACCACAGAGGCACAGAGACACAGAGAAGACAGGGGAGACTATTCTTCACTCTCCTGTCTTCTCTGTGTCTCTCTGCCTCTGTGGTTAGCTCCTCAATTCTTGGAAGAAACGGTCCGATGTGGGGGGGTGGGCGGGGTATTACCGGTTTCCGCAATCCGGCCGGACCCCCCCCCCCCCCCCCCCCCCCCCCCCCCCCCCCCCCCCCCCCACCCCCACCC
>CAYMHO010000432.1:0-4865 GCA_964390195.1 uncultured Fimbriiglobus sp.
GGTCTGCTCGCTCCGCGAGCGGTCTGATTCCGCTCGCGGAGCGAGCAGACCACTTACCCGAACCAACTGCCCCGCGACGGCCGGTCCCGCCAGCCGTTCGGCGGGTCTTTCGGGATGACCGTCCGCACCCCGCCCCGCCACCGAAGGCCGGTCAGCGGTTCGGTGTCCCCGCTCCAGATGGTGTGAAGCTCCGGCAGCACGTCGGGGTCGGCGAGCACAGCGAGGTCGGCGTTGGTGAACGGTCCCTTCAGATTTTTCAGCCCGCGGAACGCGTCGTGCTCGGCGAGGTCGGCGACTGACAGGCGGTGTTTGGCGTCCACCCCGGTGAACACGGTCAACGACGACAACTCCGGGGTGTGAAGACCGTCGATCAGTTCCAGCTGCAGATCGGTGTAGAGGTCGGAGACGCGCAACTCGTTCAGCAGGGCGAGCGACGGCCAGCGGAGGAAGTGGTCGACCGCACCGGCTTCCCACACCGGACCCGCCGTACGGTAGCTCGGCCACACCTGGAGGCTTCGGAGTCCCGGCAAGCGTGCGGCGGTGAGGGCGATCACGTCAGCGGAACCAGTGGCGGACAGGCGGACCGATTGTAGGCGCGGCCACTCGACGCCGGAGAGCGCCAAAAGCACTTCGCTCGTTGGGCACTCCAACTCCAGGGATTCGAGTCGAGGGGCGACGGCGGCGAACAGTCGCACGGCGGCCGCTTGCCAGTCCGCCCACTCGATGGCATACACGTCGTCCGGAAACCGCATCGACAGTTCGGTAAGTTGTTCGACCACCGCCGATTCGGCCAGCGTCTCGAAGGTGTTCAGGGTCAACTGGCCGCCGAAGTCGAGTGATGTCAACTCGGGGAAGTGGCCGGGCGGGAGCAGCGACAGGGCGGTGACGAACGTCTCCACCCGTCTCGTGCTCACCCCGGCGTACCACTCGGTGAGCGAGAGCGACCGTACAGTCCGCAGTTGCGGGTGCCAGAGCAGATCGCCACACTCGTCATCCCAGCCGCTGAACGACACGTCTCGCACCGGGCCGCCCGGCCACGGGTCATACCGTTGGGTCGGGCTCGCGTACCAGTCGTACACCCCATTCGCCCACTCGCCGTTGGTCAGCCGCCCGGAAGTCACGTCGCCCAACATGACAGCCCGCGGGAAGCCCCGGACCCAGCGGTCCATGAGCATCCGCCCTTCGGCGCTCGCGGTCGGCGTCCGCCACGCCGGTTCGTTCGCTTTGAACAGGTCGAACTCGCGGAGCTTGGCCGGTGCCCAGGTGGGATCAAGTTTGCCGACGCGGGCGGTGTGGCACTGGAGGCGGATGAACTCGGCGCGGGCCGGGTCGCCGTGCTCGTCCAGCCAGTCGGCGAAGACGAGCCGCGGCAAGTCGTCGTCGGGGGACGCGCAGACGGCCGCGAGGAAGGGGGCGGGGTCGGGCATCCCACCACGTTACCCCACCCCGCGTGAGAGGGGCAGTTCTCGGGCGAAAAACCGTGGCTCGCGCGTCGGGCGCACGGGCGTCACGCCGCCGACTTCGGGGCGCCCGGCGCATCGGGCTTGTACCCGCGGCAGGTGTACACCCCGCTCGGCGGCACGTTCAGCGGGACGAACTGGAACTTCACCTCGCCGAAGTACTTCTTGTACAGCGGCATGTACACCCACGGCATGTTGGTCAGTTGGCGGAAGGTGCCGGTCGGGGTGAGCACTTTGGCGCTGGCGGCGATGACGGCGTCCCGCAGGCCGGCCGGGAAGCTGGGCAGGGGCAGCCCCGAGATGACGTGATCCACCGACGTGATGCCCCGCTCGGCGAGCAGGTCAGCCAGCTTGGTCGCGTCGCCCTCCACCACCTCGGCGGTCGGGAACCGCTGCCGCAGCCGCACGCAGAAGTCCGGGTCGAGTTCGCACACGATCAGCCGGGTGTGCGGCTTCACCCGCTTGAGCAGTTCGGCCGTCACTGGGCCGGTGCCCGCCCCCAGCTCGACGATGCACCGGGCCGTGTCGTAGTCGATGTCGCTCGCCATCGCCCGGCAGAGCGGCCCCTGGCTGGGGCTGAACGAGGCGATCGACGTCCCCTTCTTCAGGAACTTCTTGGTCATCAACCACCAGTCCGACTCCTGCTTCGAGGCGGGAGCCGGGGCGGGCGGGGTGGCGGGTGGCGGGGCGGCGGGGTCGGAGGGCATGGGGGAACTCGGTATGGGGCGAGCGGCCCGCGTGAGCGGGCTGGTGGGCGGCGCGAACCGGGGGGCTTACGCCCCCCGCTCGCCTTTCGCGCCGTTCTCTCTCGCCCGGCTCGGCTGGGCGAACATGAGCTGCGGCCAGTTCGGGTTGGCGGTCGGTTTGGGGCTGGTGAGGAAGTACACCACCAGCCGGTTGATCAGCCAGTGTTTCTCAATCTGGGGCGCGTGCCCGCAGTTGGCCACCTCCAGGAAGTGCCCGTTGGGCAGCTCCCTGGCGGCGACGGCGGCCGTCTTCGGGTCGCAGATCTTGTCCATCTGCCCGGTCACCAGCAGGGTCTCCTGCCTCATGTCCGGCAGCCTCGGCCGCACGCTGTGGTCGAGCGTCCCCCGCACCGTCCGCAGGAGTCCCGTCTTCCACACCCGGTTGGCCAGTTGCGCCTTGTAGAACTTGACCATGTCGCGGTCGACGAACTTCGGCTTGTGGAACACGCTCCGCACCAGGGCGTAGGTGTCCCCCCGCACCCCGTCCATGATCGGCAGCCGCTCCTCGTCCCCCAGCCCGGACGGGCACAGGAGGACCACCCGGTTCACCAGGTCCGGGTACCGCACGGCCATCTCGACGGCGATCTTCCCGCCCAGGCTGCTGGCCACCAGGTGCACCTGCGCCGCCTGGATGTACCGGGTGATGTACTGGTGGAACTCGCCGACCAGGTAGTCCACGTCGATCGACTGCTTGGCGGCCAGCCGGCCGTGGATGCCGGGGCCGTCGTACAGGACGACGTTCGGCGCGTGCACGTCGAAGTACCGCGCCCAGAAGCGGCGGTTGCGGTACCACGACTCCGCCTGCTCGGCCAGCCCGTTGATGAGGACGAGCGGCTGCCGTCGGCCGTACGGCTTCGGGGCGAGGGAGTCGAACACCTGGGTCCAGTCGGCCATGTCCGGCGGCTCCGCGGGGCCGGGCGGCCCCGTGCACTGGGTTGGTGCTCTCAATCTACCGCCCGGCGGCACGGCGCGCAGGGGGGAAAATGGCGGACCCCGTTCTTCGCCGCGAGCGTGCGAGCGGGGTCCGTTGACCGCTCGCCCGCGCGCGGCGCAAAGTGCCGAGTGTAACTGCCCGCCCACGCCGGCCCCGCCGGCGCCGTCCGAACTAAGTTACCCCCGCGGGCGGCCGCCCGCGGATCCGGCGGAAATTGGCTTTGCCACCCCGCCCACCGACCGGATAGGATGTCCGGATCATCCTCTGTGACGTTTATCCCGGCGCGGCCGCACACGCCGTTCACTCGCACCCGACACACCACCTCGTCCGGCGGGGAGACAGAATGAGCACCAGTATCGAACGGTTCACCACGAACTGCCCGAGCTGCGACGCGGGCGTCGCGGTCAAGGCGGCACTGGTGGGCAAGAAGATCGAGTGCCCGAAGTGCAAGTTCCGGTTCGTCGTCCCGGCCCCCGCCGGGGCCGAGCCGGCCGCCTCGGGCAAGGCGGACAAGCCCTCCAAGGCGAACGGCAAGGCGGCCAAGGGGGACGATGCTAAGGCCGACCCGAAGGGCGGCAAGGAGAAGGGGAAGAAGGGCAAGGAGAAGGAGAAGAAGGCGGGCAAGGGGAACGGGCAGGTGATCATCGGGGCGATCGTCGGGGTGGTCGCCCTGATCGGGTTGGCCGTCGGCGCCATCGTCATCGCCACCAAGATGAACAACAACGCCGAGGCGACCAAGTTCAACCAGCAGCAGCAACAGAACAATAACGGTGGCGGTCCCGGCGGTGGCGGACCGGGCGGCGGTGGTCCGGGCGGCGGCGGACCGGGCCCCGGCTCGCCGGACGTCCTCATCCCGCCGATGGGCGACGGGCCTGGCGGTGAGGGGCCGATGGGCCCAGGTGGTCCGGGCGGCCCCGGCGGGCCGACCCCGCCGGCCCCCAAGCCGAAGAAGCCGACCCGCCCGAGCGGGGTGGAGGTCACCAACCTGCTGCCGGGCGACACCGCGTCCGTCTTCCACGCCCGCCTGGACGACCTGGACCGGAACGCCCGCACCCTGCGGAACGTGGTGTTCGACAAGGTGACCAGCGACCTGTTCGAGCGGTCGATGAACTTCAAGCCGGAGCAGGTGGCCGAGGTGGTGCAGGCCCAGGTGGGCACCGCCCGCGACCCGTTCGTCGTCCTGCGGACGAAGGTGTCCCTGGACGAGGCGCAGTTCGCCAAGCCGAAGATGAACACCGAGGCGGCAGAGACGGTGAAGGGGCGGCAGTACCGGCTGGTGAACAGCAACGCGTTCATCTCCGCCGCCGAGAAGTCGCTCGGCGTCCCCTCCCTGCTCGCCCCGCTCGTCGGGTTCGAGTTGCCCGCCGTGGACACCCCGAAGGGGCAGGAGGTCAAGTACGCCGTCTGCCTGTTCGACTCGAACACCGTCATCATCGCCGAACACAAACTGCTCGGGCGGTTCCTGTCGGACCTGCAGGAGAACGGCTACCCCGACTTCGTCACCACGTACAAGGAGCCGGAAGCGCCCCCGCCCCCGGCGGTGGACCCGAACGCCCCGAGCGGTCCGGGCGGCGGCCCCGCGCCGGGCGGACCCGGCGGCGGCCCGAGTCCCGGCGCCCCGCTCACCCCGCCCGGCGGGCCGGGCGGCGGCCCCAGCCCCGGCGCCCCACAAGCGCCTCCCGGTCCCGGCGCCGGTCCCAGCCCCGGGGCCCCGCAAGCGCCTCC
>CAYMHO010000433.1:0-263 GCA_964390195.1 uncultured Fimbriiglobus sp.
TACACCGGCGACTCGCGTCTGGCAGTGGCCGCGGTCCACTGCGGGGCGGTGCGGGTGGGCGAGCGGGCGCTCGTGCGGGTGACGCTCACCAACGGGAGCGAGCGGACGTTCGACGGCAGCGAGCGGTACGGCATCCGCAGCCTCGACTACGGGAACTACTCGCTGGCGTTCCGCGTCGAGCGGATCTGACGGCGAGCGGGGGGGGGGGGGGGGGGGGGGGGGGGGGGGGGGGGGGGGCGCCGGGCCGGGGCCGCGCGCGCCCC
>CAYMHO010000433.1:273-4805 GCA_964390195.1 uncultured Fimbriiglobus sp.
CGCCGGTGTCGGCACAAGAACCGGCGGACTCACGTCGCGCCGCTCGCCCGGAGGGGCCATGACTTCTCCCTACACCCTGCCCGAGTGGGAACTGCTGCTGAAGGCCGTGGCGGCGTCGCCGGACGACGACCTGCCGCGGCTGGTGGCCGCCGACTGGCTGGACGAACACGGCGAGCCGGAGCGGGCCGAGTTCATCCGCGTGCAGATCGAACGGGCGAAGGCAGACCGCCCGGAATTGGAGTTGCGGGAGAAGGCCCTGCTGAATCACCCGCTGCTCGGCCCGATCTGGGCGATCGAAGCCTGCCCGAACGTCGTGTCGCTCGACTTCGGCTCGTCGGTGCGGTCGGTCGGGGTGAGCGGGGCAGAGCGGGTGACGTTCCGCCGCGGGTTCCCGTTCCGCATCGCGTGCACGGCCGACGAGTGGCTGCGGCACGGCGGCGGGATCATCCCGCGGCAGCCGGTGCGGGAACTGGCCCTCACCCGCTGCGAGGACGTCGAGCCGACCCGCTGGTGGCAGATGGCCCCCACCCTCCGCCCGCTGGCCGTGCTGACCATCGACACCCTTTCCATCATTATGGCCGCGTTCGTGCGAGACCGGATCTGCCCCGGTGTGCGGGTTGTTACCCCCGACGGACCGTTCGAGGACGAGATCATCGCGGGCGGCTCACTCGCCCCGCCCTTCCGCCGCACGTCATCACCGACCCCGCTCGCCGGCCCGGAAGACCTGCCCGGGCGGAGCGACATCCCGTTCTAGGCGAACCCGTCCGCCCCGTCTCGTGTCCCTCATCCAACTCGTCCTCGGGGTGTGCCGGATCGCACGCAACCCTGCGAAGGTTGAAGTCCAGGTTCGATTCCTGGCGGGGACACTGGCCGGCCGGCTAAAACACTTCCCATGCCTGCCCAACACGTGCTCATCAACGCCGTCGGCCTGACGCCCCGGCTCCTGCCGCACGCCCCGCGGCTGTCCGCACTCGCCCAGAAGGGCTGGGTGGCGAATATGCCGGAGGTGCTGCCGGCCGTCACCTGCACCGCCCAGGCGACGCTCCTCACCGGCCAACGGCCGAACGCCCACGGGGTGGTCGCCAACGGCTGGCTGTTCCACGACACCAACGAAGTGCGGTTTTGGCAGCAGTGCAACCGGCTCATTCGCGCCGAGCCGATCTACGAGACGGCTCGCAAGGTGGCCGTCGAGAAGGGGCGGGACTTCCGCGCCGCCAAGCTGTTCTGGTGGTTCAACCAGGGGGCGGCGGTTGACTTCAGCGTGACGCCGAAGCCGTGGTATGCGGTGAACGGGGACAAGGCGTTCGACGTCGCGGGAACCCCCGACGGCCTGTGCGAGAAGCTGAAGAAGGAACTCGGCCCGTTCCCTTTCCCGGCGTTCTGGGGTCCGATGGCGGGGCTGCCGAGCACGGCGTGGATCGCCAAATGTGCGGCGTCCGTGTTGCGGGATTCCGCCCCCGAGCTGACGCTCGTGTACCTGCCGCACCTGGACTACGAGCCGCAGCGACGCGGGCCGTCCGGGTGCAACATGGCGAAGCACGTGAAGGAACTGGACCACGCCTGCGCCCCGCTGCTCGACATGGCCGAAAAGATCGGCGCGAACGTGTGGGTGTGCAGCGAGTACGGTCACTGTGATGTGGACTACGCCGTCTACCCGAACATCGAGTTGCAGCGGCGGGGGCTGGTGAGCGTCCGCCGCGGGCCGTTCGGGGATCAGCTCGACCTGTACGCCAGTCGGGCGTTCGCCGTGTGCGACCACCAGCTCGCCCACGTGTACGTCCGCCACCTGGCCGACATGCCGGTGGTGAAAGAGGTCCTCGCCGGCCTGCCCGGTGTGGCCGAGGTGTTCAGCGGGCAAGAGCGGGAGAAGGTCCACCTGAACCACGAGCGGAGCGGAGACGTGATCGCGCTGAGCGAGCCGCGGGCGTGGTTCGCCTACCCGTTCTGGCCGGACGACAGCCACGCCCCGGACTACGCCCCGTCGGTGGCCATCCACCACAAGCCCGGCTTCGACCCGTGCGAGCTGTTCTTCGACCCGAAGCTGATGATGCCGAAGCTGCGGGCCGCCCGCCGGCTGCTCCAGAAGAAGCTCGGCTTCCGCACGACGTTCGATGTGATCCCACTCGACGCCAGCATCGTGAAGGGGAGCCACGGCCTGCCCGCCGCCGACCCGCTCGACCGGCCGATCCTGATCGGCCACGGGGCGAACCCCGGCGACAGCGTGCCGATGACGAAGGTGAAAGAGCTGCTGCTGCGGGAGATGGATTTGCTGCCGACCCGCGGGTGATGTCCGCCGGGCGGGGAGAGGTCCCGCCCGGCGGGTGCGTTCACGAGTTGCTGGACTCACTCAGCGGGATGTCCACCCCGGTCCGCGACTCGCCCGGTTCGAGGGTCAGGTACACGCCGGACGTCGGGTAGCCGTCCGGTTGGATCGAGCGGATCATCAGTTCGATCCCGGCCGGCAGATCGCTCAGGGTGTACGAGCCGTCATCGGCGGTGGTGGTGCTGGCCTCGCCGGCGTCGGGCACCCCGTTGCCGTTGGTGTCCACCCACACCACCTTCCCGCCGACGCCCGGTTCGCCTTCGTCTTGGATGCCGTCCTGGTTGTAGTCGTTGAACACCACCCCGCTAACGCTCCCGGTTTCGGTCGGCGGCGGGGCGGGCGGGGTGCCGAGCGGCCCCTTCTTCCCGTACCCCCAATCCACCTGCCCGCACCGGGCGGACGAGTTCGCCCCGAGCTTCGAGTACAGGTAGAGGTACGCCCCGCCCGATAGGGACGCCTCCGGCACGTACACCAACGCGTCGCCCCGCCCGTTGCTGCCGTTCAGCCGGGCGTTCAGCTTCACCCAGTTGTCCCCGCTGGCATCCAGGTCGTACACCGCCGTCAGCCCGCCGAGGGTGCCGGATTTGGCGTTGTAGCCGGTCAGTTTCGGGCTGTTCGACACGTACAGCCGCAACTCGTCGAGCGACACGGTCGGGCTGTGGTGCGGTTGCTTCACGTCCAGCACCAGTTCGCGGTACGTCACCCCGCCGACGGTCACGCTCGGCAGGTCGCTCACCTTCACCGCGTGCGTCTTGCGGGGGTCCGACGAGGCGTCGAACGACTTGTGGGGGGCGGACGTGTTGAACCCCTGGGTGGTACTGCGGTTGGCGTTCAGGCGGAGGAAGGTGTCCACCTCCCCGAGATCGACGGAGCGGCCGTCGAACTGGGAGAACACCGCCCCGCCGAACGCGCCGGTCGCCCCGGCGGAGGTCAGGTCGAGGACGGCGGGGACGGAACGGTCTTCGAGCGGTTCGACGCGCAACCGGGCGGATCGCTCTCGCTGATCCAACTGGCTCATGACACGGCTCCGGTGGATGAATTCCGCCGGCGCGGCGGGCAAGCCCCCGCGCAGACTGGCGGTTGCCGAACCGTAGAGCGGCGAAAAAACACGGCGGGAAAAGTGGCTAAGTGGGGCCGGATGGGGGAGTCGGGATAGCCCACACCGTCAGATGATGACAACAGCGTGTCAACTGACGTCAACCGGCGGCAACGGGTTCCGGCCGGGGTTCGGTTCAGGGCGGGGCGGAATGGCCGCGGAGTCCGGGCCGGCGACCGCCGCTCACCCCGGCCGCAATTCAGCCGCGCCGTGAGGGGTCGTGCCGGGTCGCCACCCCGAGAGGTCAAGGGGGGCGAGCCGCTCCCGCACTTCGGCCACTAAATTTGCCAGGTCTTCGACAAGTCGCACTCCATACCGGGCGCACACCACCTGCACGTTCCCCCGCCGCCAGTAGCCCGGCGGGCAGCACACGACCACCTTGCCACTGGCCGAGAACAGGCCGAGTTCGAGCAGGGTGATCGGGGCTTTCGTGGCCGGGTCGAAGTGCATGGCGATCACGTCCGCCCGCTGAAGCCCGTCCAGCTCCCACTCCACCTGCCCGCGGAACTGGGGGTTGGAAACGGACTGCTCCCAGGAGGCGTCCCACTCGTCCCGCCGCGGGTTGAGGACGACCACCGGCAGGTCGGCGAGCGCCCGCTCGACCTCCGCCTGCCACGGGCCTGCCGCCCCCATCTCGATCGACCCGGCCAGGAACACCGCCCGCTCGCCCGGTGCGATCACCGGCGGCGCGGGCGGCTTCAGCACGCGGGCCATGGCTCACCCCTTGAGCATGTCGTCGTGCCGCATGCCGCTCGGCGGCAGGTCGGCCTTGCGGGCGTTCGCGAGTGCCGCCTTCGCCCCGGCCAACTGGTCCGCGTCGTTGTCCTCCCACTCGATGCTCACCGCCCCGTCGTACCCCACGCGGTTCAGCTCGATGAAGATCTCTTCGAGCGAGTTCGCGTCCCGCATGGTGCCGGCGGTCACGAACTTCCACCCGTTCGTCCAGTGGCCCATCGGCCGGTGCCCGCCCAGCCGCCCGCCGCGGCAGTGCTCCCGCTCCACCTGCACGCCCTTGACGTGAGCGCAGTGGATGTACGGCGCGAACTCGCGGATGAACTGGATGACCGACACGTTCTGCCACTCCATGTGCGAGCCGTCGAGGTTGAACCCGAC
>CAYMHO010000434.1:0-4797 GCA_964390195.1 uncultured Fimbriiglobus sp.
CCGCTGGTCATGTTCTTCCTCACCCGCCTGCACATCTGCACCTACAAGACGTTCCTCGAGTACTGGCGGGCGGCGGTGATGGTCCTGGCCGTCCTGTCGGCGGTGCTCACCCCCACCCCGGACGCCGTCACCCTGCTCTACCTGTTCGTCCCCATGTTCGGCCTGTACATGCTCGGCATCCTGGTGTGCTACTTGTTTCCGGCGAAGACGTGGACCGAGGAGCAGGAGGCCGAGTCGCAGGTGGCGGTGTAATTGGAACCGGGAACGGAGTGACCGGGTGGGGCAACTCACCCGGTCACTCCGTTCCCGGTTCCACCAGCGTGAGCAGTCGCCGCCCGAACACGATCAGCCCGATCGCGGCGGCGGTGACCGACACCAACAGTACCGCCCCGGCGGCGCGGTCGAGCACTCCGCTCACCCGGTTCTTGACCGCGTCGTCCTGGGCGTGAAACAGCGCCTCCAGCGAACTGTTGAACGTCTCGGCCGCGAACACTGCCCCGACGCACCCGACCAGAACGCACCACTCCAGCCACTCGCACCGAAGCGCCGCCGCCAGCACGAACACCGCCGCCGCCATCGGCAGGTGAACGCGGAAGCTCCGCTCGTGCCGCACCGCCAGCCACACCCCGCGGAGGGCGTCGGCGAACTTGGCGGCCCAGCTGCGGCGGCTCACGGAAGGCGTCTCGGCTTGCTGTAGCCGGCCTCTGTGAGGCCGGTCCGGACCGGCCTCACAGAGGCCGGCTACAGAGTTACTGGAGGAACAAGTTCCCCACCTGACCGGCGCGGCTGTACAGGGCGGCGTTCGGCACGATCAGGAACTGAATGCCGAAGTTGTTCTGGAACGAGTTGTACGACAGCCCCAGGGACATGGTCATGTCCGTCCCGGTGCGGTTGAAGGCGACCGTGGTGCCCTGCACGAAGTTGTTCGTCAGGTCGAGCGAGTTCAGCAGGCTGACGCTGTACTTCTTGCTGAACTGGTAGCCGAACACGGCCACGAACACCCGGCTGCCGACCGGGTCGGTGTGGCGGTAGCCGAAGTAGAAGTTGCTCCCGTCCGGGCGGTTGTAGAACACCCCCACGTTGAAGTACTTGGTACCGTACTGGAAGGGGTCATACCAGCCGGACGAACTGACCGACGTGCGGTCGCCGATGTTCCACACCCAGTTGTACTCGAGCAGGCCGAGCGAGTGCCCGAAGTTGTCCCGCACCCGGTCGGGGAAGTAGGTCGCCCCCAGGTCGAGTGACATGACGTCCACCGTGTGGTCGTTCCCGACCGGCCCCCGCTTCGTCTGCCACCGCTGGTGCAGTTCCAGTTGCACCGCCTGCATGTCGTCCAGCACCTCGGGCCGGCTCTGGAGCAACCGGCGGTTGGCCAGTTGCTGCTGGTCGAACACGGCGGAGGTGGCCAGGGCGTTGAGCGGCGGCTTGTCGTTGTAGATGCCGCCGAGCAGTTCGAACCGCCCGCCGAACCGGCGGAACGAGCGGTAGCTCAGGTCGCTCACATCGTCATTCAGCCGGTCCAGGGTCGGCAACCGCGTGTGGTCGGTGTTGCTCGCGGCGGCGAAGTAGTTGGCCCGCAGCTCCACCTTGTGGTTCACCCCCCGCAGGTTGAGCAGGTCGCTCTTCACGTCCGGGTACAGCTTGCTGAACGGGATGGACGCCTTCA
Organism: uncultured Fimbriiglobus sp.; assembly: GCA_964390195.1. Lineage (GTDB taxonomy): Bacteria > Planctomycetota > Planctomycetia > Gemmatales > Gemmataceae > JALHQU01. Next base: position 1,667 of record CAYMHO010000434.1, read on the forward strand.
GCCCGCCCCCGCCGTACAGGCGGGCGGTGCCGTCCCCGTTAACGTCCGACGAATACCCGGTGACGCTCCCCACCCCGTACGGTTCGAGCCGCACCGGCCCCAGATCGAACGGCAGGCTGAGCCGCTGGTACACGTCCCCGCGGGCGGTGTCCACCGCCCGCTGCTCGCCGGGCACGTCCGAGGTGGCCCCTTGGGTGGCCGGGCGGAACAGGGCGTACCCGCCGCTCACCCGGGTGGTGGACACCAGGGTGTCGAAGAACGACTCGCCGATGAGGGCGGCGTCCGCCCGCGGCAGCCACTGCGTCTCCGTCACCCACGGGCGGTTCACGTTCACCTGCCCGAGCAGGCTCCAGGCGAAGTTGCCCGCCCCGCCGTACAGGTACGCGAACGTCTCCGGGTTGATGTCCTGGTCGAACCGCAGCTTCCAGAACTGCTCGTAGAAGTTGTTGTCGCTCAGGTACGCCGCCTGCCCTTGGTAGCGGACGAACGACGTGCCCACCTCGTACAGGTCCTGGTTGTGCACCCACTGGAACCGCCCCCGCAGGTACGGCTTCTGCGGCTGCAACCCGCGGAACCCGCCGAGCAGGTCCTGCTCGGCGTCGTCGTACAGGCCGTAGGCGGTGACCGCCCCGGAGTTCTTGTACGCCGGGCCGAACAGGTTGGTGTACCGGTAGTCGGTGCCCAGCCCCGGCCCGCGGAGGCTCAGGTAGTCGGCGTGCACCAGCCACTGGTTGCCCTGCGGCCCGCGGACGCCGAGCAGGTCGTAGGCGTCGAACGTGCTGTACATCTGGAACTGGCCGAACACCCGGTCGGAGCGGAACACCACCGCCGACAACGGGCCGAGCGGGTCGTTCAGGTCGATGGTGCTCTGCCGGCTGTACCACACCGGGATGCCCAGGATGCGGGCGGCGTTGTCCTCGCTCACCATCAGCCGCTCGGTGCTCACGTCCGGCCGGCCGGTGCGGGCGTCGCGGAACACCCGCCCGAAAATGCTCCGCCGCTCCTTCACCTCCTCGGTAATGGTCACCAGCCGGCTGTCGAAGGTCAGGGACGGGTCGGCCGGCCGCTTGCTCGAGAACGTCGTCGCCCCGAACGCCCGGATCTCGTGCTTGCCCAGTTGCTCGATCTCGGCAGCCCGCAGGTGGATCGGGTCCAGCCCTCTGCTGAACCGCGTCTCCAGGTCGGCCCGCACGGCGACCGCCCGGCTGTTGTCCACGTCGTAGAACACCTCGGCCGCCCGGAACACTTGCTCGGTCGGCCCGCCGAGTGACGTGACCGACCCCTTCGTGCGGATGACCACCGCCCCGGCCAGGTACATGAGCACCTTCACCCGCTTGTCGTCGGCCTTCCCGTCGTCGGCCGGTTTGGGCGCGTCCACCCGCAGCGGGTCGTTCAGGCTGAAGTCGCTCTTCACCCCTTTGACCCACATGACCACGTTGTCGGCGGCCAACTCCACCCGCTCCATCTGCCCGCCCGACAGGTACTCGATGTTCACCACCAGCCCGCCCTGGTACGTCACCCGCTGGGTGTTCTTCTTGCTCGGGTCGTCGTCGTCCGGCACCGGCTCGCTCTTGGCCGTGTTCAACTGCCCGTACCGCGGGCCGAACCGGATCACCTGCTGCCCGCCGGCCGGCAGCGTCACCCGGCTGCCCAGCGGCATGTCCGTCGGGGTCGGGGCGAACGCCTCCGGCGTGCGGGGGCGGTCGGGGATCACCGGGCCGGGCGGGGTGAGCGGGAACCCGCCCTCTTTGGGCAACTGGAAACTGGTGCTCAGTTCCGGGCGGGGCGGAGGGTCGTTCCGCCGGTCGGCCGGGGAACCCGGCGTGAGCGTGGCGGGGGTGTTCGGGATCGTGGGGGCGATGGGCAGCGGGGCGATGGGCGGTAACGGCAGCGCCCGCCCCGGCGGGTCGGTCTGCGCGCGAACCGCCGGCGCGAGGCCACACGCCAGCGAACACCAGAGGATCGCACTCCGCAGCGTCACGCCGCCTCCGTGCCCGGTCCGTGTGGGACCGAACGCGCAAACCCACACCGTGGGAAATCGGGTCGCGGCTTATAAGCCGGCCGGCGGGGGAATCAAGGCGGAAGAGTCTCAGTCTCACCGCTTTGCCCACACACACCCGGCGGTCGGTTTAAGCACCCCCACCCACCAGACCAAAAAACCGTTCTCGGCGGACTTAAACACCCCATGCCCGCCAAGCACTTACGTCAATTCCGGCCGGTCGCGCCCTGTGCCGAAAGCAACCCCACATCGTCCGCCGACGGGTACTTTTGCCGTGACACAACCCCCGCGATTCGCCACAATATCCGCGTCCCACCAAACACCCTCTCCTCTCCGGTGCCGCATGGCCAGTCCGACCCGCCGCAAGTTCATCCAGTCGTCCACCCTGGCCGCCACCGCCGGCGGGGTGCTGCTGTCGTCCGCCACCCCAGTCCACGCGGCCGGCTCGGACGTGCTGAAGGTCGGGCTGGTGGGCACCGGCGGGCGGGGGAGCGGGGCGGCGGTGAACGCCCTGGTGGCCGACCCGAACTGCAAGCTGGTCGCCCTGTGCGACATCTTCCCGGACCGCATCGAGAGCGGGCTGAAGGCCATCACCCAGACGGCCAAGGACGAGGAGAAGAACCGCAAGCGGGACGACATCGTCAAGCGGATCGACGTGGCGGACGCGATGAAGTTCAGCGGGTTCGACGGGTACAAGCAGTTGATCGACAGCGGGGTGGACGTGGTGCTCCTGTGCAGCACCCCCGGTTTCCGCCCGATCCACCTGGCGTACGCGGTGGAGAAGAAGAAGGACATCTTCATGGAGAAGCCGCACGCCACCGACGTGGCCGGGCTGAAGAGCGTGCTGGACAGCGTGAAGAAGCAGAAGGCGAACGGGAAGAGCCTGGTGAGCGGGTTCACCTACCGCTACCACACCCCCAAGCGGGAGACGATGAAGCGGGTGCTCGACGGGGCGATCGGCGACGTCCACACCGTCTACTGCTCGTACCTGACCGGCGAGCTGTGGCACCGCGGGAACAGCCCGAAGTGGAGCCAGATGGAGCAGCAGATCCGCAACTGGTACTACTACATCTGGCTGAGCGGCGACTTCATCGTCGAGCAGAACATCCACACCATCGACAAGGCGGCGTGG
>CAYMHO010000435.1:0-4733 GCA_964390195.1 uncultured Fimbriiglobus sp.
GAACTGCACATCAACCTGGGCATCGACCCGGCGCAGTCGGACCAGGCGGTGCGGGGCACCGTGTCCCTGCCGCACGGCATCGGCAAGAGCGTGCGGGTGGCGGTGTTCTGCCAGGGCGACAAGATCGCCCAGGCGAAGGCCGCTGGCGCCGACATCGCCGGTGCCGCCGACCTGGTAGACAAGATCCAGAAAGAAAACTTCCTCGACTTCGACGTGGCCATCACCACCCAGGACATGATGCCGCAGGTGGCCAAGCTGGGTAAGGTGCTCGGCCCCCGCGGGCTGATGCCCACCCCGAAGGCGGGCACCGTGATTTCGGCCACCGCCGACATCGCCGCCGTGGTGAAGGAGTTCAAGGCGGGGAAAGTCGAGTACCGGGCCGACAAGACCGGCCAGGTGCACGTCGGCGTGGGCAAGATGAGCTTCGACGAGCAGAAGCTGGTGGACAACATCAACACCCTGATGGACGCGGTGCGGGCGGCCAAGCCGAGCGGGGTGAAGGGCAACTACATCAACGGTGTCGTGCTGTCGGCCACCCAGTGCCCCGGCATTCCCCTCACCATCTAACCCAGGTCGTCACTCGTCATCCGTCCTTCGTCATTCGGCGGAAGCTGTTGACGGCGAAGGACGACGGACGACGGACTAAGGACGAAGAAGATGAGCAAAGCCATCAAGCAGCTCGAGCTGGACGACCTGCGGAAGCAGCTCAAGGACGTGAAAGACTACGTGCTGCTGGAGCCGATCAAGCTGGACTCGGCCACCGAGTACAACTTCCGCAAGTCGCTCCGCACGAAGAAGGTTCGCGTCAAACTGGTGAAGAACAGCTACGCCAAGAAGGTGTTCGCCGAGATGGGGGTGACCGCCCCCGTCCTGAGCGGCCCGACCCTGGTGTGCTGGGGCGGGGACAGCCCCAAGGCCCTCGGCACCGCCGTCGACGGGGCCATCAAGGAGTCGAAGAAGGATCCGAAGGCGCCGGACAAGTTGAAGGAGCGGACGGGCATCGTCGAGGGGGCGCCGATGGCCCTCAAGGACATGCTGAACGTGCCCACCCGGCTGGAGGCGATCGGCGAAATCGTCGCCGCGGTCACCGCCCCCGGCTCGGCCATCGCCGGCGCCCTGACCGGCCCGGCCAGCCAACTCGCCAGCATCCTGAAGGCGATCGAAGAGAAGACCCCGGAAGCCGCACCTGCGGCCTAACTCGGCGAACCCCGGCAGTCATGCCGGGGGTTGCAGCACCAACCACCCCCGGCATGACTGCCGGGGTTCACCAAGCCAAGCTATTACGCCCCCGCCGGCCGCTTCACCGGCACCACCCCCAACCCGAAAGGACCGACCATGAGCGCCGTGGCCGAACTGGGCGACAAACTCGCCAAACTGACCATCGCCGAAGCGGTGGAACTGAAGAACTACCTGAAAGAGAAGTACCAGATCGAGCCGGCCGCCGGCGGCGTGATGATGGCCGGTCCGGCCGCCGGTGGCGGTGGCGCCGCCGCCGCCCCGGCCGCCGAGCCGACCGAGTTCAACGTGATCCTCGAAGGCGTCGCCGATCCGGGCAAGAAGATCGGCGTCATCAAGGTGGTCCGCGAGCTGACCGGCCAGGGCTTGGCCGAAGCCAAGGCGACCGTCGAAGGCGCCCCGAAGAACATCAAGGATGGGGTGGACAAGAAGACCGCCGATGACCTGAAGAAGAAGCTGGAAGAAGCCGGCGCGAAGGTGGCCGTCAAGCCGGCGTAACCCGGACAGTCGGCAAACCGCCCCGCGCGAATGCGCGGGGTTTAGCGTCTCGGCAGTCTCGGAAAGAGAAAAAAGAATTCCCGGAGCGGTTGGTCTTGACTCTTGACCACTCGCTCCGGGTACACTATTTTTATAAGTTGCGTCCAGTCGATTTTTCTGGCACGCCGTTCGCCCTGAGGTCGGACCCTCCCGTGCGGACCAGCGTGGCCTAAAATCGCGTAGCAAGTGGTGACAATGCGCGCAGCCCACCTGCTCCGACTCGCGATCTGCAATCCCCGAAACGTCTCGGCCCGCGAACCTTCACCCGACTCTCCCCTGTCTGCTCGGTGGCCCGCTCGGGGCAACCGGTCGACGGGCGTCCCGAAGTCGGCCACGGTTGCGGCGTCCGCCCCTGCGCCGGTTCGATCCCTCACTCCCGACACCAATAACGTTTCCGCCCGGTAGCCGCAAGCCCGTTGCCGCCGATTCCCCGGCAACCCTGGCGCGTGCCCCCGTGTCGATCCGTTGCGTGCTGTCGGGTCAGGAGCCGACCCCCGATGACCATTCCCGCCAACCGAGTGATCGCCCCGACCGACGAGCGCCGCTTCGAGCGGTACGGCGACGCCGCGCCGGTACCCCCGCTGACCGACATCCAGACCCGCTCTTACGCCCGCTTCCTGCAACTGGACGTGCCCCAGGACCGCCGCACCCCGACCGGCCTGGAAGGGGTGTTGCAAGAGATCTTCCCGATCGAGAGCTACGACAAGAAGCTCTCCCTCGACTACGTCCACTACGAACTGGGCAAGCCCCGCTACGACCCGGACGAGTGTCGCCAACTGCGGCTCACCTACGGCCGCCCGTTCCGCGTCTGGCTGCGGCTGAAGAAGGCGGACGGCACCCACGAGCAGGAAGAGGTCTACCTGGGCGACATGCCCATCATGATCGGCGGGGGCGAGTTCATCATCAACGGGGCCGAGCGGGTGGTGGTGAGCCAACTGCACCGCAGCCCCGGCGTGGACTTCGTCGTCGAGCGGGAGGGTGACAAGGACCTGCACTCCTGCCGGGTGATCCCCGAGCGGGGGAGCTGGATCGAGATCAACTGCACCAAGAAGGACACCCTCGGCGTCCGCATCGACCAGTCGGGCAAGTTCTCCGCGCTCACCCTCCTGCGGGCGATGGACCCGCAGTACGGCAGCACCGCCAGCCTGCTCCGCGAGTTCTACCAGGGGATCGAGACGGTCAAGTTCGGCAAGGACCCGACGGCCGCCCGCGCCAAGCTGGTCGGCGACCCGGAGAACGGGGTGCTCGGGTGCGTGGCCGTGGACGACGTCATCGACCCCGAGACGGGCGAGGTGTACCTGGACGCCGGCAAGGCGTTCACCCCGGGCACCGTGGACAAGGTGATCGCCGCCCACATCAAGGAACTGGAAGTCCTGCCGTACCCGTCCGACCCGATCATCCTGCTCAGCCTGAACGACGACGGCACCGAGAGCCACGAGCAGGCCCTGCTGAAGATCTACCAGCGGCTGCGGCCGGGTAACCCGCCCCAACTGGAGAAGGCTCGCGACCTGTTCAAGGAGAAGTTCAACGACCAGAACCGCTACCGCCTGGGTCGGGTCGGCCGCTTCCGCATCAACCGCAAGTTCGATCAGAACGTGCCGGAGACGGAGATGACCCTGCGGGCGGTCGACTTCGTCAACGCCATCAAGTACCTGCTCGACCTCCGCGGGGCGAAGGCCGGGGTGGTGGTGGACGACATCGACCACCTGGGCAACCGCCGCCTGCGGACGATCGACGAGTTGGCCGCCGACGAACTGCGGAAGGGCTTCCTCAAGCTCCGCCGGACCGTTCAGGAGCGGATGGCCATCAAGGACGCGCAGGAGATGTCCCCCCGCACGCTCATCAACCCGAAGAGCGTGAGCGCGGCCATCGAGTACTTCTTCGGCCGGAGCGAGCTGAGTCAGGTGGTGGACCAGACGAACCCGCTCAGCCAACTGACGCACGAGCGGCGGCTGTCGGCCCTCGGGCCGGGCGGCTTGAACCGCAAGAGGGCCGGGTTCGAGGTGCGGGACGTGCACATCTCGCACTACGGCCGCATCTGCCCGATCGAAACCCCGGAAGGGACGAACATCGGTCTGATCTCGTCGCTCAGCATCTTCGCCGAGATCGACGAGTACGGGTTCCTCACCACCCCGTACCGCAAGCTGAACAAGGGCAAGCTGACCGACGACAAGCCGGTGCCCCTGCGGGCGGACGAGGAGAGCACCCTGCGTCTGGCCCCGGCCGACACCGAGACGGAGAAGGAGAAGATCAAGGCCGAGCGGGTGAACGGGCGGGCGAGCGGCGAACTGACCGGCATCGCGTCGGCCGAGATCGACTACCTGGACGTGTCGCCCAAGCAGATGGTCGGGGTGTCGGCCGGCCTCATCCCGTTCCTCGAGCACGACGACGCCAACCGCGCGCTCATGGGGTCGAACATGCAGCGGCAGGCGGTGCCCCTGCTCGTGACCGAGCCGCCGATCGTGGCCACCGGGCTGGAAAAGGAGGTGGCTCGGCACAGCGGGATGCTGGTGAAGGCGCAGGAAGACGGGACGGTGGTGTACGCCGACAGCGAGCGGATCAAGATCGAGGAGAAGGACAAGATCGTCCGCGAGTACGTGATGCGGAAGTTCCACGGGCTGAACGAGCGGACGTGCCTGAACCAGAAGCCGATCATCAACCTCGGCCAGAAGGTGAAGAAGGGGCAGACGCTCGCCGACGGGGCAGCCACCCACCAGGGCGAACTGGCCCTCGGGCGGAACGTGCTGGTCGCGTTCATGAGTTGGGAGGGGTACAACTTCGAAGACGCGATCATCATCAACGAGCGGCTGGTGAAGAACGACACGTACACCTCGATCCACATCGAGGAGTTCGACATCGAGATCCGCGAGACGAAGCTCGGCAAGGAGGAGTTCACCCGCGACATCCCGAACGTGTCGCCGAAGGCGCTGTCGAACCTCGACGAGCGCGGCGTTGTCCAG
>CAYMHO010000436.1:0-1731 GCA_964390195.1 uncultured Fimbriiglobus sp.
CCTCCGGCCCCATGTCCACGATCCAGTCGGCCGTCTTGATCACGTCCAGGTTGTGTTCGACCACGATGACCGTGTTGCCCAGATCGACCAGCCGGTGTAGCACGTCGAGCAACTTCCTCACGTCGTCGAAGTGCAGGCCGGTCGTCGGCTCGTCCAACAGGTACAGCGTCTTCCCCGTACTCGGTCGGGCCAACTCCGCCGCCAGCTTCACCCGCTGGGCTTCCCCGCCACTCATCGTCGGCGCCGGCTGCCCCAACTGCATGTACCCCAGCCCCACGTCGGCGAGCGTTTGCAACACCCCGCGGATCTTCGGGATGTTGCCGAACAGCTCCAGCGCCTCGCCGATCCGCATGTTGAGCACGTCGGCGATCGACTTGCCGTGGTACTGCACGAGCAGCGTTTCCGGGTTGTACCGCTTGCCGTGGCAGGTGTCGCACTCCACCCACACGTCGGGCAGGAAGTGCATCTCGATCTTCTTCTGGCCGTTGCCCTCGCACGCCTCGCACCGCCCGCCCTTCTGGTTGAAGCTGAACCGCCGCGGGTGGTAGCCACGCACTTTACTTTCCGGCAACCGGCTGAACAGCTCGCGGATCAGGTCGAACACACCCGTGTACGTGGCCGGGTTCGAACTGGGCGAGTTGCCGATGGGGTCCTGATCGACGTTGATGATCTTGTCGAGGTGGTCGAGGCCGGTGATGTCGTCGTGGGCGGCACCGGCGGTGCGGGCGCGGTTCAGCTTGCGGGCGAGGGTGTTGTACAGCACCTCGTTCACCAGCGAACTCTTGCCCGACCCGCTGACGCCCGTGACCGCCACGAAGCAGCCGAGCGGCAAGTGAACATCGACGTTCCGCAGGTTGTGCTGCCGGGCGCCGAGGACGGAAACGAAGTTGCGCGTCGGGAACTCGAACTGCTGCTGCAACTCCTCCGGCGGCATGCCGGTGATCTCCTGTCTCCTGTCTCCTGTCTCCTGTCTCCTGACCCGCCGATTGGTGGGCACCGGAATCGACAGCCTGCCGCCCAGGTACTGCCCTGTCAGCGACCCCTTCGCCTTCAGCACCTTGTCCGGCGGGCCGGCGGCGGTGATCTCGCCCCCCTGGTCGCCGGCACCGGGGCCGAAGTCGAGCAGGTGGTCGGCGCTCTCGATCACCTCGCGGTCGTGCTCCACCAGCAAGAGCGTATTGCCGAGGTCGCGGAGACGATGTAGCGCCCCGAGGAGCCGCTGGTTGTCCCGCGGGTGCAGGCCGATGGTCGGCTCGTCCAGCACGTACAGCACGCCGGTGAGACCCGACCCGATCTGAGAGGCGAGCCGGATGCGCTGCGCCTCGCCCCCGCTCAAGGTCGGCCCCTTACGATCCAGGCTGAGGTAGTCCAACCCCACGTCCACCAGGAACTTCACCCGGTTGACGACCTCCCGTAGCACCTCGCCGATCACCTGCTGGTCGTGTTTGCTCAGCTTGAGTTGTTGGAACCGTTTCAGCGCATCGCCGAGCGGTTCGGCGCAGGTGTCTCGCAGTGTGCGGCCGTTGAACCGTGTCGCCGCCGAATCGGGCCGCAGGCGTGCCCCGTGGCAGGCGTTACACGGCACCTCGTCCACGATGTGATCCAGCCGCATGCGGTACAGGAAGCTGACGCGACTGGCCTCGTCGATGGCGGGGAAGAGACCCTTGTATTGGAATTTGGAGAGCGGCCCGCGTGAGCGGGCTGTTTCTTTGCCTTTCTTCTTCACAGAAA
>CAYMHO010000436.1:1741-4729 GCA_964390195.1 uncultured Fimbriiglobus sp.
TTTTGGGGCGCGCGGCCGGGGTGGGGGGGTTTTTTTTTTCCTTTTTTTTCCCCCCCACCCCCCCCCCCCCCGCGGGCCGCTCGCCACGTCCGCCTCCAGCCACGCCTCGCCCGACCCTTGCAACACCACCCGCTGGTGGGCCGGCTCCAGTTCCTCCCACGGCGTGTCCAAGCTGAACCCGCCGTGCCTGGCGATGGCTTCGGCGAACGGCAGCCAGGGCGAGCCGTCCTCACAGCTCGGCCATGCCGTCACCACCCCTTGCCGCAGTGACAGCACCCTGTCACCGACCAGGAGATCGACGTTCGCCCCCCGCTGGAAGCCCAGCCCCTCGCACGTCGGACACCAGCCGAGCGGGGAGTTGAAGCTGTAGTTGTGCGGGCTGAGCAGCTCGTAGCTGGTGCCGCACGAGTCGCACGCCAGGTGCTGGCTGAACCGCTCCACCTTCCACTTGGCCTCATCCACCTCCTGATCGACGAACGCCAGGTGCATCACCCCGTTGCCCAGGCTGAGCGCCTGCTCGACCGCCTCGGCGATCCGCCCGCGGGTGTTCGGCCGCACCACGTTGCGGTCCACCACCACCTCCACCTTGTGCTTGCGGCGGTGGTCGATGGCGGGTGGTTCGTCCACACCGTAGCTCTTGCCGTCCACCCGCATCCGCACGAACCCGGCCCGACGGATCTCGTCCCAGATAGCCTCGTACTTCTCCTGCCCCTTCCGCTCGATGGGGGCCATGACGTAAATCTTCGACCCGTCCGGCAGGCCGGTGATCCGCTCGACGATCTCGTCGGTCGTCTGCGTGCCGATGGGGATGTCGCACTTCGGGCAGTACCGCTGGCCCAGCCGGGCGTAGGCGATCCGCAGGTAGTCGTACACCTCGGTGATGGTGCCGACGGTGCTCCGCGGACTCTTGCTCGTCGTCTTCTGCTCGATGGCAATCGCCGGGCTGAGGCCAGAGATGTGCTCCACCTTCGGCTTCTGCACCTGCCCGAGAAACTGCCGGGCATAGCTGCTCAGGCTTTCGACGTACCGCCGCTGCCCTTCCGCATAAATCGTGTCCATCGCCAGCGAACTCTTCCCCGACCCCGACGGCCCGCAGAACACGGTCATCTGGTTCCGCGGCAGGCTGGCGTTCACCGACTTCAGATTGTGAAGGGACGCCCCCTCCACCTCAATGTGGGTGATTTCTTCGGTGTGCTCAGTCCTCAGTCCTTCGTCCTTGGTTTTCGCCCCCTTCACCTTCTGTGTTTTCCCGTTCCGTTTGCCCTGAGAACTAAGCACTGAGGACGAAGGACTAAGAACGGGGCGGAGAGCAGTGCCTGTGAAGGAATCGGGATGACGAATGATGTCTTCAGGAGCGCCAGTGGCCACCACTTTCCCGCCGCCGCTGCCGCCCTCCGGCCCCATGTCGATGATCCAGTCGGCCGTCTTCATCACGTCCAGGTTGTGTTCGATGACGAGTACCGTGTTCCCCTGGTCGGCGAACCCGTGCAGCACCTCCAGCAGCTTGCGGATGTCTTCGAAGTGCAAGCCGGTGGTCGGTTCGTCGAGGATGTACAGCGTGCGGCCGGTGCCGCGGCGGCACAACTCCTTCGCCAGCTTCACCCGTTGGGCTTCACCGCCCGAGAGCGTGGGCGACGGCTGACCGAGCTTGATGTAGTCCAGCCCCACGTCGTGCAGGGTGCGGAGCATGGCGTGGACCTTCGGCACGTTCTCGAAGTGCCCGACCGCCTCGCCGACCTCCATTTCCAGCACTTCGTGGATGTTCCGCCCGCGGTAACGGACCTGCAGCGTCTCGCGGTTGAACCGCCGCCCCTCGCACACCGGGCACGTCACCCACACGTCGGCCAGGAAGTCCATCTCCAGCTTGTTCGCGCCGTTGCCTTCGCACGCCTCGCACCGCCCGCCCTCGCGGTTGAAGCTGAAACGCCCGGCGTCGTACCCCCGCAGCTTGGCGTCCGACATCATGGCGAACAGTTGGCGAATCTCGTCCCACACCTTGATGTAGGTCGCCGGGTTACTCCGCGGGGTGCGGCCGATGGGCGTCTGATCGATGTCGATGACCTTGTCGATCTGGTCCGCGCCGGTGATCTTGTCGTGCGCGCCGACGGTGTGCGGGGTGTCGTCGTCTTCGTCAGACTCAGAAACAGCGGGCTGACGCCCGCCGCTCGCCAGAAGTTGCACCCGCAGGGCTTCCATCAACACGTCATTCACGAGGGACGACTTGCCCGACCCGCTCACGCCCGTCACCACCGTGAACTTGCCGAGCGGGATGTCCACCGTCACGTCTTTCAGGTTGTTGTGTTTCGCCCCCACGATGCGAATCGCCTTGCCGTTCCCGTCGCGCCGCTTGGCCGGAATTGGAATCGTCTTCGCCCCGGTCAGGTACTGCCCGGTCGGGCTGTTCGGGTTGGCCAAGACATCCGCGGGCAACCCGGCGGCAACGATCTCCCCACCCCGCACCCCCGGCCCCGGGCCGAAGTCCACCAGGTAATCCGCCGCCCGCATGGTGTCTTCGTCGTGTTCGACGACGAGGACGGTGTTGCCCATGTCCCGCAGCCGCAGGATGCTGTTGAGCAGCCGCTGGTTGTCCCGCGGGTGCAGGCCGATGCTCGGTTCATCGAGGATGTACAGCACACCGACCAGACCCGACCCGATCTGCCCGGCCAGCCGGATGCGCTGGGCCTCACCGCCGGAAAGCGTGGGTGCGGAGCGATCCAAACTCAGGTAGTGCAAGCCGACGTTCAGCAGGAAGCCGACCCGCGCCCGAATCTCCTTCAGCAGTTCGCCGGCGATCTGCTTCTGCACCGGGTTCAGAGTCGTCTCGAACCGATCCAGCCACGGCACCAGGTCGCCGATCGACATGCCGCCGAGTTCGATGAGCGTCTTGTCACCCACCCGCACGTTGCGGGCCTGCGGGTTCAGCCGTTGGCCCTGGCACGCCGGGCACTTCACCACCCGCATGTACTTTTCCAGTTGCATCCGCCGCGG
>CAYMHO010000437.1:0-4711 GCA_964390195.1 uncultured Fimbriiglobus sp.
TACCGCCGTCGGCTCCGGCCGAAAGGTGACAACCAACTCCGGCTATGTGCTTAGTGGCGGCTGGCGGAGATGCCGTCGCTCTGACGTAGTTTCTTCCGGACGAATCCGGGGGGGGTGTGGGTGCCGGCCGGAACAATAGACCGGCGGTCGGTAGGGGTGGTGTGGGGGAAGTGGTGAGAATGAGACGAATCCTGTCGTCGGTTCGGGTGGTCAGCGGGAGGTAGGCAGGTTGTAGGGGTTGTACGCGCCGAAGTCCTCTCAAATCAACTGTTTCAGCCTGCGGAATCATCCCAATCACCCCGACGAATGCTATCCAATTCACCGGCACATTTGCCCAAACCAATCGGACTGGACGCGGCGCATGGAATCGGTCATACCGCGTTCGTGAAATGTCTCGGCCCGCCGAATTGGGTAGGCCGCTGAGGAGGAACCAGCGTGAAGAACTTCTTCGCCTTCGTCGGGGTGTTGGTGGTGCTGTTCATCGGCGTCGGCATCTGGCAGGGGTGGTTCAAGTTCGCCGTCAACAGCGACAACAAAGTGACCACCGAGTTCGACGCCAAGAAAGCGGCCGAAGACGCCAAGAAGGCCGGCGAGAAGGTGCAGGAGAAGATCGACGAGATGAAGAAGAAGGACGAGTCGACTCCGACCGGCACCACCCCGCCGACCGGCGGCAAGCTGGTGGACACCCCCGGCCCGTTGTTCGGCGGGAAGTGATTCGGGGTCAGGGTTCGTCGTACCGCGCCCGCAGGGCCAGCCGCAGGCGGAAGGACAGCCCCAGGCTGGGGTACACGAACTGCCGCAGGGCGGTCAGGTGGCGGGACTCCACCACCGCCCGCACGCCGTCGTCGCCGACCGGGTTGTTGCTCACATCCAATGCCGCGAGCCGCCCCAGGTGCGGCGACGCGGCGAGCGCCCGCAAGGCGTCGTCGCCCAGTTGGTTCGCCGCCAGCTTCAAGCTCCGCAACCCGTTCAGCACGTCCGCGTTCGCCAGCAGCGCCGCCCCCTCGTCGCGGAGCAGGTTTCGGCTCAAGTCCAGGTCGCGCACCCCGCCCGCACCCGTCAGCAGTACCCGCAGGCCGTCGGCGGTCAGGCCGTTGTTCCGCAGGTCGAGCACCGGCACCCGCAGCAGGGACGTGCGTTCCGGCAGTGCGTCCCGCTGGTAACTCCAGAGGCGATTCCCGGACAGCCCGAGCTTGTGCAACTTCGGCAGCCGCACCGACAGTACCAGCCGTTCGACCGCTGCCGCCCCGAGCAGGTTGTCCGCCAGTTCCAGTTGCCGCAACTCCGGCCACGTCGCCCGCTCGGCGGCGTACCGCACCCCGCGGCCGTCGATCTCGTTGGACGCCAGGTCGAGTTCCTCCAGTCGGCCCAGGTGCGGGCTGTCGGCCAACCGCTGGAGGCCGTCGCACCGGATCTCGTTCCGCCCCAGGTCGAGCCGGCGGAGGGTCCGCAGGTGGCCGCACTCGGCCACCGCCGCGGCGAGCGGTTCCCCCTGGTACTGGGCGAACACGGTCAGCCCGGCCAGGCGGGTGAGGAAGGGGGAGTCGAACACGGCGTCGTGGTGGCCGCCCAGGTCGAGCAGGTGTAGGCTCCGCACCGGGGCGAGGGCGAACAGGTCCGCACCGCGGGTGAGGAACTGGCGGGCCGTCTGGTTGACGGCGTGGACGAACCCGCGGCGGAAGACGGGGGCGGTGGCCAGGCCGGCGAGCGGGGCGGCCCAGGTGGGGGCGAAGCGGGCGAGGAGTTGTTGCTCGCGGTCGGCGAGGGCGGGCCGGCGGCGGTCGGGGTCGGACAGGCGGGCGAGGGCCAGTTGTGTGCGGACGAACTCGGCCCGCGGGTGGTCGCCCAGGTCGTCCATCCAGTCGGCGTAGACCAGCCGGGGGCCGTCGTCGTCCGGCCGGGCGATCACTTCGGCGAGCAGGCCGACGGGGGTGGTCATGTGGCGTCCGTGTCCGCGGGTGGCGGACAAGGATAGCTCACGGGCGGCTACTTGGCGGAGGTGTCGCGGGTCTGTTCGACGGACGCCTGGCTCTGGCCCGGCCCGAACCCCTCCGGCACCTTCGGTACCGGGGAGTAGGCCACCTTCAGCGTGTCGCCGGCGAGTTCGTAAATGCCCTCCCACTCGGCCTTCCCGGAGGTGATCCCGACCCAGGTGATGCGTTTCGGGCTGGCGGTCGGGTCAAGCGCCCAGCGGTACTGGTTGCCGCCGCCCGGGTCGTCGGCGCCGTACCAGGTGCGGAGGGTGCCGTCGTCGTTGAACTGATACCACTGGGTGTGCCCCTCGCGGGGCTTCCACCGGCCGACGATCAGTTGCTGGTCGGACGCCTTCTTCAGCGCCTTCGGCACCGGGGCGGCGGGGGCCAACGCGGCGACCAGAACGACGGCGAGGAGCGGGCGCATGGCGGGACTCACTTGGCGGACGAGTCGCGGACGAGGTCGCAGACGAACATGGCTTGACCCGCCGTCACGCCGGTCGGCCTCTTGGCGGGCTGGCCGTACCCGATCCGCAGGCGGTCGCCGTCCAACTCGTACACGCACTCGAACGACAGCTGTTTGCTCGCCGCGTCGCCCCAGGTCATCTGTTTCGGGTCGGTGGTCGGGTCGATACTCCAACTGAACGGGAAGCTCGTCCCGCCGTCCCGGGCCTGACCCGACCACGCCTGCATCCTGCCGTCCTCGGTGAACCGGAAACTCTCGTCCCGCGTGCCGGGGGCCGGCCGCCAGACGCCGACCAGGGCGGTCTTGTCGTCCGTTTTCGGCTTCAGCGCCTTCGGCACCGGGGCGGCCGGAGCCAGCGCTGCGACCAGCACGACGGCGAGTAGGGTTCGCACGGCGTCCTCACTTGGCGGGGGTGTGGCGGGCCAACTGGTGCAGTTGCAGGTTGTCGCCCCTCTCCACCTTCTTCGGCCGGGGCATGTTGGGCGACAGGAGGAAGACGAACCGCAGGGTGTCGCCGTCGAGTTCGTACAGGCAGTCGTACCCGTTCTCCGAGTCGGGCACGCGGGTGAGCCGCACCTTGCGGGGCGAGGGTGTGGCGTCCGGGTCGAGCGCCCACTTCCAGTCCATGTGCGAGTTGGCGGCGCCGCCCTCCCCCCCGTGCCACGTCTTCAGGGTGCCGTCGTCGTTGAACTGGAACCAGGCCGACTCCTTGTCGATCGGCTTCCAGGTGCCGACGATCCGCGTGGCGTCGTCCGCCTTCTTCAGCGCCTTCGGCACCGGGGCGGCGGAGGCAAGCCCGGCGAGCAAGGCGACGGCGAGGAGCGGGCGCACGGCTGGCCTCCGGGGTGGGTCACTTGTCGGAATTGTGGCGGGTGAAGTTGGGGGGCGAGTTCGGGTCCGGCCGTGGGGTCGGGCGGCCACCCACGCTCGAGTACGTCAGGTACAGGCGGTCGCCGTCCACCACGAACACCGCCTGGAACGACGGCTTCGGCTGCCCCTTCTCCGTCCAGGTCATCCGCCACGGGCGGCCGTCCGGGTCGGGGTCGATGGCGTAGGTGTACAGGACCGGCCGGCCCTCGAATCCGCTCGACGCCTTCATGCCCCCCTCGGGGTCGAAGGCGAACCATTCGCTCCCCTTGTCCGGCTTCCAGGTGCCCACGAGTGCCGCGGTGTCGTCCTTCTTCTTCAGCGCCTTGGGCACCGGGGCGGCCGGCGTGGCGGCCGCGAGGGCGATCAGCACGAGCGGAGCGAAGGAGCGCATCGGTCACCCCGGTGGTCCAGCGAGGATATCACGGCCGACGGGCGGGTGTGTAACGTCACCGACGGGTCACTTGCCGTCGGAGGTGCGGGCGAGGTGATACAGTTCCAGCCCCTGCCCGGCGGCGAGTTTCGCGGGCAGCGTCTTGCCGCCGGTGAGGAAGGCGAACGTCAGGCTGTCGCCGTCGAGTTCGAGGGCGCAGTCGAGCGTTTGCCGTGGCTCAGAAGTGCGGGTCAGTTTGAGCCGCTGTGGGGTGGACCACTCGGGGTCGATCGCCCACGTCCACTGCATCTCCGAATTCCTGGCGTTGGCGTTGGCGTGCCACGTCTTCAGGGTGCCGTCGGGGTTGAACTGGAACCACGCCGACCCGGTGCCGTTCGGCTTCCAGGTGCCGGCGAGCTGGTCGGCCAGGACCGGCTTCTTCAGGCTCTTGGGCACCGGGGCGGCCGGGGCGACGGCCGCCAGCAGGGCGAGGGCGAGGGCGAGGAGCGGACGCATGGCACCACCTCGGGGACCCCACCGATCATAACTTCCGCTTGCCGGGGGTGGGCACGTATTTCGCCGGTTCCGGTTCGCCGACCGACCGGAGCAGTTCGACCACCAGGTCGTCGCTCGTCATGTTCTCCGCCTGCGCCTGGAAGTTCGTCCCGACGCGGTGCCGCAGGACCGGGATGGCCGCCTTCTTGACGTCGTCCACCGACACCGAGAACCGCCCGTCCATGGCCGCGAACGCCTGCCCGGCCCGCACCAGGTACTGCCCGGCCCGCACCCCCGCCCCGTAGTCCACCATGCGGCGGATGAACCCCGGCGAGGTCTTGTCCTGCGGGCGGGTGGCCCGCACCAGCTTCACCACGTAGTCGGTCACGAACTCGCTCACCGGCACGCTCCGCACCAGCTTCTGCAGGTTGGTGATCGCCTTCCCGCTCAGCACCTTGGTCAGTTCCGGCGTCTCGTCCTTGGCCGTCGCGCTGATGATCTTCTTCTCCTCGTCCAGGCTCGGGTAGTCCACCTTCA
>CAYMHO010000438.1:0-4711 GCA_964390195.1 uncultured Fimbriiglobus sp.
GCCAGGTCGTCGGCGTTCTCCGGCACCTCGGTCAGCGGGCGGTCCGTCACGATCCGCAGGCGGGCCTCCACGAACCGCAGGAACGAGTACCCGTCCCGTAGGGCGGCGGCGTTCGGTTCGCTGAGCAGGCCGCCGGCGGCGAGGGCGTCGACCGCCTCCCACACGTTCGCCTTCAGCACCTCCGGGTAGCTCCTCCCGTACCGCAGTTGCAGCAGTTGCACGGCGAACTCCACGTCGGCCAGCCCACCGCGGCCTCGCTTCAGGCTCCGCGGGTTGGCCGCCCCTTCCAGCTTCGCCCGCATGGCCGCCACGTCCGCCGTCGGCACGCCGTCACGACCCCCGACCACCGCTTCCCGCACGCACGCCATCAGTTTGTCGGCGAACTCGCCCTCGCCTCGCACCACCCGCGCCCGCGTCAGGGCCAACCGCTCCCACACCTGAGCGGTGCAGCCGAAGTACCGCTTGAACTCGTCCGCCGACAGGGCCAGGCTGCCGGACTTGCCCGTCGGCCGCAGCCGCATGTCCACCTCGTACAGCTTGCCGAGTGGTCCCGGCCGGCCGGCCAACTGGATCGCCCGCTGGGCGAGGGTGGTGTAGTAGTGCTGGCGGTCGGTCCCCTCGCCGGCGTACACCAGCACCACGTCCAGGTCCGAGTGGTAGCTGATCTCCCGCCCGCCGAGTTTGCCCAGCCCGAGGACGGCGTACCCGCCGCCGGGGTCGCCGAGTTTCGCCCGCACGGCCGGCTCGGTCAGGTCGAACACGGCATTCAAGATGGCTTCGGCCAGGTCGCTCAATTCCGCGGTGGTGGTGCGGACGTCGGCCTTGCCGAGCAGGTCTTGCACGCCGATGCGGAGCAACTCCTTGTCCTGGAAGCTGTGCAGGATGGGGTCGACGTCGCTCGCCCCGCGGAGCAGTTCGGCCAGTTCCGCCTTCACCTCGCCCCCCGTCCGCGGCTGATCCAGCACGAGGCTGTCGAGCAGCTCGTCGATCATCCCGGGGTTGCTGGTGAGGATGCCGGACAGGTACGGGCTGCTGGCGCAGATATCGACATACAGTTTCAGGCTCGGCGGGTTGAAGCTGAACAGCTCGTACAGCACCGCCTTCGCCCCCAGGCTGGCCGTCACCCGCTCCAGGTTGTTCAGCGTGCCGTCCGGGTCGGGGGTCTCGGAGACGGCTTTCAAGAGTGGGGCGGCGATGCTGGCCAGGAAGTGCCGGCACCGCCGGTGCGACAGGAACGGCACCGCCTCTTGCGCCAGCCGGTTCAGGTTCTGGTACGCCGCCTTCACATCCCGGAACGGGTACTTCTTCAACACCGCCCTCACGGTGGCGTCGTCGGCGTCGGGGTCCAGAATCAGGTCGCTCTCCGGTTCGCTCCCGCCGGCGTCGTTGGCGAACGTCTGGTGCAGCAGGTGGTCCAGGATGGCCCGGTTGGTGGCCGTCTTGTCGTGGAAGTCCTTCAGGAACAGGTCGAGCGGGTCGATGAGCAACTGGCGGGTGTCGAGCGTCGGCTCGGGGGATTCGTCGAGCGGAGACCTTTTCTGAGGGGTCAGGAGTCGGGCGTCGGGAGGCAGTTCCGCGACCGTTGTCTCCTGTCTGCTGTCTCCTGTCTCCTGTCTCGCTTCGGAGTAGCCCATCCGCCGCGCCAGCGTCCGCAGCCCGTCCACCGTCGTCGGCAGCTTGTGCGTCTGCCAGTCGAACAGCAGTTGCAAGCGGTGCTCGGTGCGGCGGAGGAAGCGGTAGGCGTCGGACAGCAGGTACGTCTCCTGCGGGGTGAGACAGCCGGCGATCTCCAGGGCGTCGAGGGCGAGAAGGGTGTTCCGCTGTCGCACCGCCGGCAGGTCGCCGCCGTTCAGCAGTTGCAGGAACTGCACCGTGTACTCGACATCCCGTATGCCCCCGCGGCCGGTCTTCACGTCGGTGTCGTCCACCCCGCTCCGGGTGGCGTGCTGCTCCATCTTCCGCTTGAGCGCCTTCACCTCGTTGATCTCGGAAAAGCTGAAATACTTGCGGTACACGAACGGCTCGATGGCGGTCATCACCTCCTTCCGCAGCTCGCGGTCGCCGGCCACCGGGCGGAGCTTGATGAGCGCCTGCCGCTCCCAGGTGCGGCCGCGGAGGTCGTAGTAGCTGACGGTGGAATCGAGCGAGCGGGCGAGCGGGCCGGCCTTCCCTTCCGGCCGCAGCCGCAGGTCCACCCGGTAGGCGAACCCGCGGTCGGTCACGCTGCTCAGCAGCCGCACCAGTTCCGTCACCACCCGGCTGAAGAACTCGGCGTTGGTGACGGCGGCCGCCTTCTTGTTCGTCTCCCCGTCGCGGTCGTACACGAACATCAGGTCGATGTCGGACGAGTAGTTCAGCTCGTCGCCACCCAGCTTGCCGAACGCGAACCCGGCCACGCGGGCGGGCACACCCGCCGCCGTCGGCGTGCCGAACCGCTTGCTCACCGTCTTCATCGCGGTGGCGAGAGCGATCTTGATGGACGAGTCCGCGACGCGGGCCAACTCTCGGGTCACTTCCTCCAGCGAACGATCCCGCAGGATGTCGTTCGCCCCGATCCGCAGCATGTGCAGGTGGCGGAACCGGCGGAACGCGAGCAGGGTGGCGGGGTCGTCGGTGCAGGCTTCGACGACCGCTTTCAATTCGGCGGTCAGTTCGTCGGTGGACGGGTTGCGGCGGGGGGCCGTGCGGATGAGGTCGAACGCTTCCGGGTACGTTACGAACGTGTCGGCGAAGAACTGCGATACGGCGAGCAGTTGCAGCAACCCCTCCAACCCACGGCCGCCGTTCGCCAACAGTGCGGGAAGCTGTGCCACCCCATGCGATGTGCCGAGTACCCGCTCCAAGTGGTTCAGGGCGAGGTCGGGGTCGGCGGAGCGGGCGAGCAACCGGGCGAGGTGCGGACTGAGTTCGGTGAACCGGTCGTCGCCAGTCGCCTTGCGGATGGCGTCCAGGTTCCGCTGCCCGCGAGTCGCGTCACGAACGGGGAGGGCGGTCATGCGGCCTCCTGCGGTGGGGCGGGGAAGAGGCTCCACAGTTGGTCACGCGACTCGGGGGCCAGCGATTTCGGCGGGGTGAAGTGCCACGCCCGCTCCAACCCGTCTGGGCCGAACGCCCCCAGTCCGATCACCCACTCCCCGTTCTCACCGGTCGCCTCCCGCTCGACCTCCCACACGGTGAACTGCCAGCAGGCGGTGTCCGGGCTGGTTTGGACGTACTGGAAGTCACGGCAGTAGGTGTGCGAGTTCGCGGTGTACGGCCTCCACGTTCGCAGCAGGTTGGCCAGCACCGACCAGTCAGCCGACTGTTCCTCGAACCAGTCGGCCAGCACCGCCGCACCGTCGGCCGCCAGAGTGCCGGTGAACAGCGGGGCGAGCGATTGGGCGAATCGCGGCGGGTCGGCTAGGGCAACACTCGAAACCCAGAAGTTGACGGCCGCGTTCGGGTAGGTGTAGTCGCCGTGCCGGTGGACATCGACCAGTCCGGTGACGGTGTCGAAGTTGACCGCCGCTTCGTCGCCAGGCTCATTTAGCCACTGGCCGACGAACTGGTACACGGCCAAGTCAAGCGATGTTCGCAGTCCGGGCGGCAGCCGTCCCGGTCCGATGAGCAGGGTGGTTTGGTCCGCCCGCCGGGCTGCGGTCACCGTGTAGACCACCCGCATCACCTCGCACCGCATCAGCCGCAGCAGCGGGGCGACGTACCCGAGGGTGTCGAGGGCGTACCGCTGTCGGGGCGTCGGGGTGGCTCGCACGGCGGGTCCTCGCGGTCCGGTGTAGTATCCCCGCCCGCCGCGGTGTGGGCAAGCCGACCGGCACGCCGGGTGCTATTGTTGCCTACCTGTCCACCCCACGACGACCGAAGGCATACCACACAATGCGAACGCTCATCACCGGCGGGGCCGGGTTTCTCGGGTCACACCTGTGCGACCGGCTCCTGGCCGAGGGGCATGAAGTCATTTGCGTGGACAACTTCATCACCGGCCGGCCGGCCAACATCGCCCACCTGCGGGGGAACCCGAAGTTCAAGGTGATCGTCCACAACGCCAGCGAGCCGCTGTTCATCGACGGGCTGGTGGACAACGTCATGCACTTCGCCAGCCCGGCCAGCCCGGTCGATTACGTGAAGTCGAGCATCCAGACGCTCAAGGTCGGGTCGCTCGGCACGTGGGTGGCGCTCGGCCTGGCCAAGGCCCACTGCGCCCGCTTCCTGTTGGCCAGCACGAGCGAGGTGTACGGCGATCCGGAAATCCACCCGCAGACCGAAGACTACTGGGGGCACGTCAACCCGGTGGGCGAGCGGAGCATGTACGACGAGGCCAAACGGTTCGCCGAGGCGATGACCATGGCGTACCACCGCGAGCACGGGGTGAACACCGGCATCGTCCGCATCTTTAACACGTACGGCCCGCGGATGCGGCTGGACGACGGGCGGGTGCTGCCGAATTTCGTCGGGCAGGCGTTGCGGGGCGAGCCGATCACCGTGTACGGCGAAGGGCAGCAGACTCGCAGCTTCTGCTACGTGACCGACCTGGTGGACGGCATCTTCAAGTTGCTGGTGAGCGGGTACCATCACCCGGTGAACATCGGCAACCCGGCCGAGATCACCATCCGCCAGTTCGCGGATGAAATCCTGCGGCTGACCGGGAGCAAGAGCCAGATCGTGTTCCGCCCGATGCCGCCGGACGACCCGAAGCAGCGGAAGCCGGACATCA
>CAYMHO010000439.1:0-4704 GCA_964390195.1 uncultured Fimbriiglobus sp.
GTGTGGGACACGGCCACCGGCAAGCGGTTGTACACGCTCGGCGACAGCACCGACTGGGTGTACGCGGTGGCGTGGTCGCCGGACGGGAAGCACCTCGCGGCCGGCGGGGTGGACAAGAGCATCCGCACGTGGAAGGCCGACGCGGAGGGGGGCACGCTGACGCACGCCGCGTTCGCGCACCAGGCGGCGGTGACGAAGCTGCTGTTCACGGCCGACAGCAAGTCGCTGTTCAGCGTCGGGGACGACAAGGTGGTGAAGGCCTGGGACGTGGCCAAGTTGACCGAGAAGGCGACGCTGCCGGCGCAACCGGAAACGGTCCTGTCCGCCGCCCTGCGGCCGGACGGCAAGCAACTGGCCGTCGGCCGGTTCGACGGCGTGCTCGAACTGGTCGATCCGGCGACGGGGAAAATGGCGTTCGCCCCCCTGCCAGCGAACGAGAAGCCGAAGCCCCGCTTCCCGACCGTCGCGGAGCCGGCCGACAGCGACTCCGCCCGCACCGCGGCGAAGGTGCCGCTGCCCGTCAGCGTGCTGGGCGCCATCGACCGCGCCGGCGACGTGGACTACTTCCGCTTCGACGCCACCGCCGGGCAGCAGGTCGGCATCCACCTGCAACCGACCGACCCGAAGAAGCTCGGCGCCGTACTGACGATCTCGGACGCCGACGGCAAGGTGATCGCCGAGTCCGGCAACGGGCTGCTCGGGTTCATCGCCCCGAAGACCGGTGTGTACGCGGTCGGCGTGTCGGACAAGGAGTTCCGCGGCGGGCCGGGGTTCGACTACACGCTGAACGTGGGGGACGTGCCCGTCGTCACCGGCGTCCACCCGCTCGGCGTGCAACGCGGCACGTCGGCGACCGTTCGCGTGGATGGCGTGAACCTGGGCGAACCGACGGGACGAACGGTGACACTGACCGTGCCGGCGACCGCGGAGGTCGGCAGCCGGGTGCCGGTGCCGTTACCAAAGGTGAAGGGCGAAACGCCGCTCGGCATGGCGTCGGTGGTCGTCGGCGAGTTCCCGTCGGCGGTGGCCCTGAGCGACGGGGCCGACATCTCCGTGCCCGGCACGGCCGACGGCATCCTCGCCAAACCCGGCGACTCGCAGGTGGTACGGTTCAAGGCGACCAAGGGCCAGAAGCTCATCGTCGAGGTCCAGGCCGGGCGGCTCGGCTCGCCGCTCGATTCGACCATCGAAATCCAGGACGCGGACGGCAAGCCACTGCCGCGGGTGGTGCTGCGGAGCGTCGCCCAGACGTATGTGACCTTCCGCGACCACAACGCCGACGGCGCCGGCATCCGGCTGGAGGCGTGGAACGAGTTGCGGACGAACGACTACCTGTACGTGGACACCGAGCTGGTCCGCATCAAGGCGCTGCCGAAGAACCCGGACGACGACTGCCAGTTCGTGCAGGCCGGCGGCAAGCGGGCCGGGTTCCTCGGCACCACCCCGACGCACCACGCCATGAACACGCCGATGTACAAGGTCGAGATCCACCCGCCGGGCAGCACGTTCCCGCCGAACGGCCTGCCGGTCTTCCCCATCGCCTACCGCAACGACGACGGCGGCGACGGGTTCGGGTCGGACTCGATGCTGGAGTTCGAGGCCCCGGCCGACGGCACGTATCAGGTGAAGGTGGCCGACGCCCGTGGAGCCGGCGGGCCGAACTACGGCTACCGGCTGACCATCCGCCCGCCGCGGCCCGACTTCACCCTCAGCGTGTCGCCGACGAACCCGGCCGTTTGGCGGAACGGCGGCATCCCGCTGACTGTGACGGCCAAGCGGATCGACGGCTTCCAGGGACCGATCAATGTCAAGTTCGACGGCGTGGTCGCGCCGTTCAGCGTCCCGGCCACCGTCATCGAAGCCGAGCAGACCTCGGCGACCGTGACGCTGTTCGCCACCGACGCGAAAGCCGAGAAGGCCGGACCGTTCAAGGCGGTCGGCACCGTGACGATTGCCGACAAGCCCGTCACCCGCGAGGCGAGCGGCGGCACCCCCACGGTGCAGGAACCCGGCGACCTGGTGACCACGACCAGCGTGGGCGAAGTCACCCTGAAGCCGGGCGGCGAAACGAAACTGACGGTGAAGATCGAGCGACTCGGTGACTTCAAGGGCCGGGTGCCGCTGGACGTGCGGGGGCTGCCGCACGGGGTGAAGGTGCTGAACATCGGGCTGAACGGCATCCTCGTCCTGCCCGACCAGACCGAGCGGGAGATCGTCATCTCCTGCGAGCCGTGGGTGCAGCCGACGGAGATGCCCATCGTGGTGCTGTCCCGCAGCGAGCGGAAAAACAGCGAACACGCCGCCAGGAGCGTGCTGCTGAAGGTGGCGAAGTGAGCGGGTCAGGCGGGCGAGTGGTACACCCCGTCAGCCGCAACCGGACACCGTAACCGCCCTCACGACGGCCGATACCTTCGGCCTGCGGATCGCCCTCGACTGGCGATCGCCCGACCGCCCGACCGTCGACCGGACTCCGTTCAGCTCACCCCCTCCCCTCCCCTCCCCGGCAGGCGGAACGGGTTTCGCGGTCGCGCATTTCCGGCCGGCACTCGCCCCGCGGGGCCTCCGTCCAAGAAATTTCGCCCCGGCAACTGTTGCACCGGTCGGTAGTTGCGCCGGACAGCCTGGGCGGACGGGCGATCCACGCTTTCCCCGCCGGTCGGGTTCGGGTAAAAATGGACGACCCAGGATGGGCGAGGGAGCGGCTCGCTCCCACTCACCCGCCACGAGGGCGGGACCTTGGCAGCAGGACACACAATGGCGCACCCGAGCGCCGGCCCGACCGCACACAGTACACTGGCCGCCCGCGGTAAGGGCGGCCGCCTCTCCGACCGTTTCCTGACCGGGATGGCCTCCGCCTCCCGCGTCATTTTCGTCTCCCACGTGCAACCCGACCCGGACAGCCTGGGCAGCATGTGGGGCCTCGCACACCTGACCCGCGAGCGGCTCCGTAAGCCCACCGTGTTGACACAAGACGGCGGCATCTTCCGGGCGGAAAACCGGGCGATGGTCGACCTCCTCGGGATGGACCTGCTGCCGGTGGCGTCAGTCAAGCGGCAGGCCGGCGACTTCACGGTCATGGTGGACAGCCAGCCGGGCACCGGCCGGCACTCGGTGAGCGGGCCGGTGGCGGCGGTCATCGACCACCACGTCACGCCGGGCGACCTGAGCGGGGTCGGGTTCGCCGACATCCGCCCGGAACTCGGGGCCACCTGCACCATCGTGGCCGAATACCTGTTCGAGCAGCGGGTGACGATCCCTCGGCCGCTCGCCACCGCCCTGCTGTACGGCATCGAGACGGAGTTGAGCGGGTTCCCCCGCGAGGGCGCCCCGGAAGACGACGAGGCGATCGGCAAACTGTACCCGCTGGCCGACAAGGACCTGCTCGCCCAGATCCGCCACGCCCGCCTGCCGCGGACCCACTTCGACGTGCTCGCTCAGGCCCTCCGCACAGCCACCGTTCACGGCAAACTGGTGTTCGCCTGGGTCGATCCGCTCGGCCAACCGGAGCAGGCCGCCGAGGTGGTGGACTTCCTCATCCGCTACGAGGACGTGGACTGGGCCGTGTGCGGCGGGGTGATCGGCAGCAAGATCGTGCTGTCGGCGCGGGCGGCACGGGCGAACGCGCGTGCCGGGGAGATGCTCGCCCAGGCCGTGGGTGGGGTCGGTAACGCCGGCGGGCACGAGCGACGGGCCGGCGGGTGCGTGACACTCCCGGACTGCTCGCCGACCACCCTGGCGAACTTGCGGGCGGAGTTGACCAGGCGGATCGTCAGTGTGTTTGGGGACACTCGCACGGGTGTTCCGCTGGTCGGAGGCACGCCAGGCCGGACACTTGGTGTCACAGAGTAAGTTGTCCTGAATGTGTCGGTTGCGCCGGTGGCATTGATCGTTCTTTGGTGCCACCGTCACTTCCCCTCCGATTTTTCCCCCGCCGCCCAGATTGCCCAACACACTTTGCCGCCGGGTGTTGTAACACCGGAATCGGATTGCGGTAACAATTGGCAGGCGGACGCGTCTCACCTTCAGGACGAAGTGTCGGTGATCCGCTGCCCACCCGCCCGGTCCCCCGCCGATTGTTGTTCGACACAGGCTCGGCGGACTATACTTCGGCGACGGTCGCAGTCCGATGGCACGGTTGTTGCCGGCGGTTGCACCCGACCCACACGGGAAAACTCGGGGGCGAATCGCTCCCGGAGGTGACATATGGCCCGCAAAGACGCCCTCCTGAAGATCACTCGCCTGCTGTTGGCCCGCCGGAACGAGCTGCGGAAGCGGTTGGGCATGCAACTGGACGACCTGGGGAACGAGCGCGGCATCGGCGACGCGGCCGACGTGTCGTTCGTCGCCACCGGCGAGGAGATGGCCTCCCAGTTGGCACAGATGGAGTCGCAGGAACTGGCCCAGACGGAACTCGCCCTGATGCGGCTGAAGCAGGGGCGGTACGGCCTCTGCGACGTGTGCGAAAAGAAGATCCCGGTCGGCCGGCTGAACGCCGTCCCGTACAGTGTGATGTGCGTGAAGTGCCAGGGCGACGCCGAGCGGGAGGGCAACTGGCTGGAGTCGCACGCCCACATGAGCTGGGGCGACGTGCGGGACCACGACGACCGCGACCTCGACGCCGCCGCCGTCCGCAGCAGCATGGACAAGTGAAGTGTTCTGCTCGCTCCGCGAGCGGTCTGTTTGAACCCGCTCGCGGAGCGAGCA
>CAYMHO010000440.1:0-4693 GCA_964390195.1 uncultured Fimbriiglobus sp.
CACCGCACTCCACTTGCGGTACCCTTGCAATACGTTGTCGCGCGTCGGGCTAACTTGATGGCATGTCCGCTTCCGCCCTCCTCGCCGCCGTCCGTGCCAATCCCGACGACGACCTTCCCCGGCTCGTCTTCGCCGACTGGCTGGACGAGAACGGCGACACCGACCGCGCCGAGTTCATCCGCCTGCAAGTGGAGCTGCCCCGACTGATCGATGCCGGCGACCCCCGGTGGATGGTCGTTCGCCAACGGGCCGAGGAACTGCGGCGGGAACACGGCGGGAGGTGGACGGGGGGGCTTCGCCCGCTCTACCCGAACAGTCTGCCGGCGTTCGCCCGCGGGTTCGTGTCGAAGGTGTACGTCCGCAAGTCGAACGACCTCCCCGACTGGCCCGAGGTGATTGGCCGCGGGCTGACCGACCACCCGATCGAAGAAATCACCCTCGCCGACACCCCGACCGAACAGCGGCACCGCTTGTTGGACAGCCTCCACGACTGGCCGCACGCCACGGCCCTCCGCCGACTGCAATTCATCGGCGGGCCGACGGTCACTGCCGACGAGATGACCCGCCTCGGCACCATCCCGCACCTGCCCCGCTTGACTGACCTGGATTTCGGCACCTGCACTTTCCCCGCCGACAGCCTCGCCGCCCTCGCCCGCACACCGCTGGCCGCAAGCCTGCTGACACTGGAGGTACGCGGGTTCGAGCCCTCGGCATCCGTTTGGTGTGACGCGCTGGCGGGGTTGATCACCGGGTCTCCGGTCGGACGGCTGGCGGTCTACGGCGGAAACGATGACGGTTGGGCGACAAGGTTGCTGGGGGCGGTGGCCGGCTCGCGTGTGAACGATCTCGGCATCGAGTACAGCGCCGGTGGGAACGCCGACCTGGCAGAACTGATCCGCTCGCCGCACACCGGCCAACTCCGCCGGCTCGACCTGGACAACCACCACGCCAACCCCGCCGGGTTCGTACGGTTCTTCGAGGAGGCCGACGTGCGGTCGCTCGCCGGGTTCGCCGCCGGCCCGTGCTGGGAGCGCGACATGCAGCACGCCGAAAATGCGTGGGCGGCGGTACTCGCGTCGGCCGCCCCGCTCGCCGAGTTGGATGTCGGTTTTTGGGACCTGTCGCGAGCCGACTTCACCCCGGTGGCGGGCGGGCGGTTGGGCGGCGCTCGCTCCCTCGATCTGGCGTACACCGGCGGCGGGGATGCGATGCCGGCGGCACTGAGAGAAGCCGGCGGGGGCGCCGAGCTGCGGTCGCTCAGCCTGTACGGGGCGGGTGTGACCGACCGCGGGGCGACGGCGTTGTTGGCGTGCGAGTTCCCGCGGCTGGAGTGGCTGAACCTGGGCGAGAACGCAATCGGCGACTCGACCGCCGCGGCCCTGCGGGAGAAGTTCGGCGACCGCGTCTCCCTGGCGGCACCGACCCCGGGAAGGGAGTAACTCACCCCATCAGCTGGCTCGCGGCCGTTCCGCTCACGTCCCGGCATCAGAACCGCAGGCGGAGTTCGGTGCGGTACTGCTGCTCGGCGAAGTGCTGGCTCGTCACGGCGAACTGCATCCCGAAGCCGACGTCCACCCGGTTGCAGATGCACCACCGCAGGCCCGGCCCGACCGAGTAGTAGGTGGTGCCGTTGGCCGACACCCGCCCGCCGGCGGGGTTCGCCACCGACCCGGTCAGGAACGAGTACCCGACCCCTTCCAGGCTGCCCACCAGGGTGATGTCGTCCGATGGCTTCCACAGCACCTGGTTGAGCGAGTTGGCGTAGTGCAGCACGCTGCCGGCCGTCCCGCCCACCCCGAACCAGTACCCGATCTGGCCCTGCGTGTAGGTGTTCTCCCGCAGTTTGAGGGCCATCAGCAGGGACGGGTCGAGGGCCACCTGGCCGATGCCCAGCCCCCGCACCCCGGCCCCGGCCGGCAGGGTGGTGGCGAACTGGAAGCTGAGTTGCAACACGTCACTGTCGAGCAGCAGCGACTTGGTGCCGAGGATCACGTCCCCGAACCCGCCGCTCCCGCCGCCGACGTTCGGCTCGACGCTGCGGAACCCCAGGTCGAAGAAGAAGGAGAACTTGTCCACCCCGGCTTCCTGGTAGATCCGCAGTTCGTGGTAGTTCACCCGGGCCGGGTTGACGTTCGGCCCGCCGCCGCCGATCTGCTGCCAGAAGTACCCGGCCCGGTCCGGTTGGGTCAGGTTGTTCCCGTAGTCCCAGCGGATGCGGGTCATGGTGGTCGGGCGGGCGTGGTCCACGAAGAGGGCCGCGTTCGCCGCGCACCGCCACTGCGGGACGTAGCACGGGTCGGGGCAGCAGATGGCGTTGTGGAAGGCGGCGTACAGGTTGGTGAGCGGCCCGCGGCCGCACATCGGCTTGCACCCGCCGCCGGGGTAGCACCCGCCCTCCCCGCACCCGACCGGGCCGTTCAGGCAGTCCATCCCGCCGCCGCAGCTCGAACACCCGTCCCCGAGCGGGATGCCGGACAGGGTCGCCTGCGGGCCGGCCACCGGCACCGCCGCCATGCCGGCGGCCCCGCCGGTGCCCGCCGTGGCATCGGGCAGCCGTTCCACCCCGGTGATGACGTCGGCCGTCTGGCCGAGGGCGGCCGGTGCCCCGGCCCACACGGCCGCGGCCAGCCCGGCCGCCGCCACCGCCTTCCTGACGAACTTCCAGAACATCGGAACTCCCCCTGAGTGTGCGATCGGCGTAACCCCGTTGGGTTGTGTTCTCCTGTTCGACCGTGAGAAACTCCCCCGTTGAGGAAAACCGCCACGGCCGGTGTAATTCGTCCGCCCGCCCCAACCCGGGTAGTCCCCACCACCCGCCGAGACTGAACAAACCGAGCATCTTGACCAATCGCTGAAGTCGGTACCCCGACCCTTCCGATACTCGCCTTCAGAAACAACTCTCATCCGTCCGGTGGGCGGGGCGTCCGCCCCCCGGTTCACGACGAGTCCCACGCGAGGGGGGATGCCATGAAACGGTTCTTCTGGGCGGCCGCGGCCGCCGCGGTGGTGGCGGGGGTCAACCCTGGTGTGGCGTCGGCGCAGTTCGCCGGCGGGCCGGCGGTGCCGGCCGTCCCCCAGCCGGTCGTTCCGGGGGCGGTCGCCCCGGCCGGCATCGCCGCCCCCGGCCCGCGGGTCGGCTTCTTCCAGCGGGTGAAAACGGGCATGGGCGACTGCGTGCAGAAGTTGCTCCAGTCGCCCCTCGGCCAACTGCTGAACAACGCCACCAAACCGCTCTCCGCCCTGACCGGCGGGGTCATCCCCACCCTGGAGAAGCCGCCGAGCGCGGAGGAGACCAAGCAGCCGGGGGCGGCCGGGGCGGCGGCCCTCGGCAAGAAGGACGCGGCCGAGGCGGCCAAGCGGCGGGCGGACGTGAAGTACCTGGGCACCCTGGACTGCCGGTACTACCCGGAGGCGACCGCCGCCCTGGCGGCCGCCCTCCGCACCGACCCGAGCGAGTGCGTGCGGTACGAGGCCGCCCTGGCGCTGGCCCGCGGGTGCTGCTGCAACCAGACGACCATCAAGGCGCTGACCGCGTCGGTGTCCGGGTACGAGGACGACGGCAACCCCGGCGAGCGGAGCGCCCGCGTGCGGTGTACCGCCGCCGTCGCCCTGGAGAAGTGCCTCGCCTGCTACGTGCAGACCGGCGGGCCGGACGCCCTGAAGCCGGACGAGGACTGCGGGAAGAAGAAGGAGGACCCGAAGGGCGGGACGAAGAACGAGCGGGACACCGACGGGGGGAAAGGGGCGGCCCCCGGCAACAGCCCGCCGACCGCCAAACAGGTGGAGCGGGCGCGGGAGGTGCTGAGCGGGTTCGCGGAGGCGTACGCCACCACCGAAGCCATGTTCGGCGCCCGCACGGCCACCGGCTCGCGGAAGACGCCGGGCATCCTGGAGGCGTCCGCCAGCGTGCCGACGGCGACCGCCCCGGCCATGACCACCGCCTCCTACGTCGCCCGCACCCCGGCCCCGGCCCCCAAGCTGGTGCCCCCGCCGGCCCGCACGGTCGACCCGACCGTGACCGCCCGCGTGCCCGAGACCCCGGCCCCGGCGCCGACCCTCAACCGGGTGAAATTCAAGCCGGAGGCTGAGACCGAGCCGGCGAAAGAGGTGACCGCCCCGCCCGTCACCGGGCCGGTGGTGCCGGCGGTGGAAACGACCACCCCGGTGGAAACCAAGCCGGCGGAAGGGGCGGCCGAACCGGACGCCAAGATGGTGGAGGAGTTGGTGCACAAGGTGCTGCTGAGCGACTCGTCGGCCGAGCAGCACGCGGCCATCCGCAAGCTGGTGAAGTACGACTGGACGGCCCACCCGCTGGTCGCCTCCTGCCTGGTGGCCGGGGCCAAGTCGGCCAACACCGACGCCGTGCGGGTGGACTGCATCCGCCACCTGGCCCACCTGCAGATGTCGCACAAGGACGTGCTGGCGGCCCTGGCCGAGCTGGCCTCCGACACCGACCCGTGGGTGCGGGAGGAAGCCGCCAAGGCGGCCGAAACGCTGAAGAAGTGACGGCACAGACACGGCTCGCGGCGTTTCACGTCGATCGCGTGAGCCGCCGAGCGGTGCTCCAGCCCGTGCACGGGGTGGCCGGCAACTCCTTCCGGCGGTTCGGGCGTGACATACGCTTCGTTGGAATGACGTGCCGGGCGGGTGGCGGTGAACGTTTCGGCACTGCAGGCGCACGACCCGAATCTGC
>CAYMHO010000441.1:0-4687 GCA_964390195.1 uncultured Fimbriiglobus sp.
GGGTGCGGGTGGTCGGGTTCGTGAAGGGGTACCGCAGCCTGGGCGGGCCGTACGTCTTCTGCTCGGTCGAAACCGCCCGCGCGCTCCTCCACTACCCGCGGGGGGAGTGCACCTACGTGCTCGCCCGGTGCGAGTCGCCGGAGGCGGCCAAGCGGGTGACCGAACGGCTCGGTCGGTACCAGCAGATGTCCGCCCTCACGTCCGACGAGTTCTCCCTTCGGACCCGCGTCCACTGGCTGACCACCACCAAGGCGGGCATCGCCGTCGGGTTCACCGCCATGCTCGGCCTGTTCGTCGGGTCGGTGGTGACCAGCCAGACGCTGTACGCGGCGGTGGCGGCCAGCCAGCGGGAGTTCGCCACCCTGCGGGCGATGGGCATCCCCAGTTGGCGGCTGAAGCTGACCGTCGTCGCGCAATCCCTGTGGGTCGGCTTCTTCGGCCTGCTCGCCGCCACCCCGGTGTCGTACGTCACCGCCGAGGCGGCCAACCTGATCGGCACCCAGGTGACCCTGCACCCGGCCGTCGTCGGGCTGGCGGTGGTGCTGACCCTCGGCATGGCGCTGGTGTCCGGGCTGGCCGCCCTGCGGTCGTTCCAGAACGTCGACCCGGCGCACAACATCAGGTGACGCGGCATGAGTGAACGCGGACGAGCGCCGGGCATCTTCATCCTGCTGGCGGTGGTGCTGCTGGTCGGCTCCCTGGCCGTCGCCGGCTGGTACTTCTTCACCCCCAAGCGGCCGGACAAGCCGACCGTCTCGGCCGACGACCTGGACGTGGTGTGCACCGGGCGGGTGGACGCCCCGAAGATGGTCATCTCCCTCGACCCCGCCCAGCCCGGGCGGGTGGAGGAGGTGTACGTGGAGGAGGGGGCGAAGGTGAAAGGCGGGGACAAGATCCTGAAGCTGGACCCGTCCGTGGCCGAACACCGCCGCCGCCAGGCGGAGGCGGCCGTCACCGCCGCCGGCACCGACCTGGACCGGGCGAAGGCGGAGGCCGACCGCTTCCCGGACACGGTGAAGATGCGGCGGGCGATGGTGGCCGCCGCCGCCGCCCAGGTGACGGCCGCCGAGAAGAACGTGGAGACGCAGAAGGCGCTCTCCGGGGTGCAGAAACTGGGCGAAGCGCAGGTGGCCGCGCTGGAGGCGAACGTGCTGCAGTTGAAGGAGCTGAAGAAGGCCGAGGACATCGGGCTGGAGCAGTTGGAGAAGGCCGCGCGGGAGAAGTTCCCGCAGCTGGCGGTGCGGGCGGCCGAGGCCCGCCTGGCCGCCGCCCAGGCCGACCTGGACCTGGCCAAGAAGGCGGAGGACGAGTGCGTGGTGCGGGCGCCGTCCGACGGGCACATCCTGCGACTGCAGGCGACCAAGGGAGGGAACCTGGTGCCGGGGTACACCCCGGCGGTGGTGTTCGCCCCGGCCGGCAAGCTGGTGGTGCGGGCGGAGGTGGACCAGGAGTACCTGACCAAGGTGAAGGAGAAGATGGCGGCCGAAATGCAGGACGAGAGCCGGCTGGACTCGCCCACGTGGAAGGGCAGGGTGAAGAGCGTGAGCAAGTGGGTGGCCCAGCGGCGGACGCTCATCCTCGAGCCGGGCGAACTGAACGACGTGCGGACGCTGGAGGCGATCATCGAGCCGGAAGACGACACCGGCCTGGTCATCGGCCAGCGGATGCGGATCACCATTAAAGTCAAGTAGGTGCCGCCTGCCGGGCGGCGCACGAGGTAGGTCCGGCGAGCCGAGCCGGACCCCAACCGCCTGTGCGTCCACCGAAGTGGTTCGGGTGCCGCCCGGCAGGCGGCACCTACTTCACGCCCCGCCGTTTCAGCACCTCTTTCGCCGCCTTCGTCGGCCCAGCGTCCGGGTGCCCGGTGGCCATGTCCTTGATGAGGGCGATCGCGTCGTCGGTGCCGATGGCGTTCAGGATGTGAATCGCGGACTCCTCGCGGTGCCAGAGCAGCACGTTCAGCGACGCGAAGTCGCCGGGGGCACAGATGTCGTACTCCGCCCCGCCCAGCTTCTCCCACACCTCCTTCGGCACGCCCGGCCGCAATTTCTTTTCGTAGAACAATGCGTGCTTCGCGAACTCCGTGTCGTCGCCCCTGTACACGGAAGGCACCTCGTCCGCCGCCATCACGTCTAAGTGCAACAGCCCCTCCATCACTCGTGCCCCTTCCTGGTGCAGCACCATCGCCATCTTCGACCGCTCGTCGGCCGTCTTCGCCAGCTTCCAGGCGTCGCGGGCGGGGTACGCCAGCCGGATGTCCAGCTTGGCGAACTCCCCCACCGCCGCCTTCCAGTCCGCCTCATTTTCGCTGAACAACTGCTTCACCAGCTCGTCCGCCCGTTTCTTCTCCAGCTTCAGCGGGCGCAACTTGGTGCGGAAGAACTGCACCGACTCGGCCAGCCGGTCGAGCACAAACCCCATGATCGCCTGGGTCTGTTCCTCACGATTGGTTAGCGGCTTCAGCTTGTCCCAGTCCCGCTTGTGCTGATCGGCCTGGAGCTTCTCGCCGTCCCACCGCTCGAACGGCTTGCCGGTCTTCTTCCACTCCATGGCGCTGCCGGCGTCCAGGGTCGGTTCGGCCTCCGGGTGCCCCCCGGCCATCCGCTCGATGGCCTCCCACCCGGTGCGGCTGTCCATACGGGTGAGCATCTGCACGGCCAGTGTCTGACGAGTCCATCGGTCCCCGCAGCGGTCACTTCGCAGTTGCCGCACGTCCCCCGCCACCCCGACGAACCCGAAGTTGGGGATCTTCGCCTTCACCCCCGGCTTCGGTAGCCACGCCAGTTCCCAGTAGTCGAAGTCGTCCTTGCCCTTCGGCGGGTTCAGCTTGAACACGCTGTCGTCGGTCCCCTCCATCACCTCCCCGTGCAGCACCCACGCCAGCCGCCGTTTCTGGTCGTCGGTTTTCGCCAGCGCCCAGCACTCGTCCACGTTCATGGCCAGCCGCGGGTCGAGGTACATCAGTTCGCCGAGCGCCGCCTTCCACTCGACCTCCTTCGCCGAACCGAGCTGTTCGATCAGCTTCTCGGCGTCTTTGCAGTGCAGGACGAGCGGACGGAGCTTGGTGTCGAAGAACTTGGCCGATTCATCCGGCTGGGCGAGGAACCGGCAGACGGATTCGGTGCGGGCGAGACTGGATTCCCCGGTGAGCTGCTGCCACAGGCGTTCCATCTCCGCCTTGCCGCCGTCCTTCGGCACCGGGGCGGCGACGGCGGGAGCGGCGAACATCAACAGGGCGACGTGAGCCAGGCGACGCATGGGCACTCCGGGTGGGCAACTGATGATACCCGCTCACTCGTCCGTGATCACCTCGCCGGCCGCCCGCGTGCTGAGTGCCGCCAGGGTGCGGATGGTCATGCTCTCGCGGAGGAACCGCACGCTGCCGTCGGCCATCGCCGCGTTCGCCCCGCCGCTGTGGAACGCGTACACCTCGTAGGCGTTGGTGCAGTTGATCGCGCACTCGCCGACGAGCGTGAATCCGTCCGGGCTGGTTCCTTCCACGCCGAACCCTTTCTGATGATCGGCCCACACCCCACCCGTCACGATCCCGTTGCCCGCCCCACCGAACGGCGGGGGCTGGTCCGTCACCCGTCGCCCTTTCACCCAGTAGTCCGGGCGGCCGGCGTCCTCGGTGAACAGCAGGGTGTTCGACATGCCATCGGTGATGTCCGCCACCCGCGAGCCGGAACTGCTCATCACGCCCCGCCAGATGGTGCTGTAGCCCGCCGGGTTCGGGTAGTTCAGGTACGCGAGCAGCGTGACGGCCACCACCGACACGTTCGTGTAGTCCAAAGCGGCACCGTTGAACGGCGAACCCGGCACACCGACGACCGCCGACGATCCGGCCCGGTTGGCGTTCGGCGTACTCGGACAGAGGAAGGTCTTCACGGTCGCGTTGCGGGCGGTGGCGTTCGGCGGGTCGTACCAGTTCGCCGTCATCACGTAGACGTTGCGGACGTTCTCCTGCTCCAGATAGGGCAGCACGAGGGCGGACCAGCCGTGCCACGGGGCGGCGGTGGTGTTCGACGGCGGGAACTTCCCCTCGGCCACCTCGTAGTTGTGGCAGGCGAGGGCGATCTGCTTCAGGTTGTTTTGGCACTGAAGCCGGGCGGCCGCGTCGCGGACCTTCTGCACCGCCGGGAGCAACAGCCCGATCAGGATGGCGATGATGGCGATGACGACGAGCAACTCGATGAGCGTGAAGGCACGCCGGACCGTGGCGGGCGAGTCGGATTGGTGAATCATTCGGTGAAGTGTATAGCTCAGGTGGTGATCGTCAGTCGTACTTCTGGCCGGTCAGCTTCAAGAAGGTGGCGTGGAAGTCGAACTCGCGGGTGCGGACGCTGGCCACCTGCCCGGCGGTGACGAGGTCGGCGAGGGCGGTGCGGTCGGCGTCGGCGTCCATGTCGAACGCCTGCCGCCGGCCGTCGGTGCGGATGACGTCCGCTTTGCGCTCGGTGTGCTCCTGCCGGAGTGCCAGGGGTGAATCGAGAGCCACCAGCTTGCCCTTGCACACGATGCCGACGCGGTCACAGATCTTCTCCACCTCGGCCATGTCGTGCGTGGTCATCACCACGGTAGCGCCTTCGCTCACCCGCTCGCGGAGGATGCGGTGCACCACGTCGGCCGAGTGGATGTCCAGGTTGGCGGTCGGCTCGTCCAGGTAGAGCACCTGCGGGCGGTGCAG
>CAYMHO010000442.1:0-4687 GCA_964390195.1 uncultured Fimbriiglobus sp.
CCGCCGGGGAACTGCGTTCCCTCGGCGACCCCTCCCCAGCGGGGAGGGGCGGGTGTGATCGGTCATCCGCGTATCGGTTTGACCCAACAGCGAGTGCCGCCCGGCAGGCGGCACCTACCATGTCGTCATGCCCAAGCCCAAGCTCTTCCCCGACCCCGTGTGCAAGCTGCCCGGCGAGTACGGGTTCGTCGCCGCGGTCCTGGCCGCCCCGCTCGACGACCTGCCGAAGCTGGTGTACGCCGACTGGCTGGACGAACAGAATGACCCGCGGGGGCAGTTCCTGCGGGTGTGGTTGGCGGCCCGGAAAGCGGGGAAGAAACTTCCGAAGCCGGACAAGAAGCTGAGCAAGTGCTGGCTGAGCGTGATCGGGTTCACGCTGGACGAGTGGCTGAAGAAGCAGGGTAACCCGGCGTGGGCCGAGGCAGTCCGAGCGACCGCCGAGCCGTGCCTCGTGGTACGCACCATCCCGCTCGAAGACGGCGAGACTGTGGACACCGGCAAGAGCAAGATGGGCGGGTTGCCGGACCTCGACCCAGACGAGCCTTGGGTCGGTGGGGAGAACTCGCACGCCGCGTTCGTAGCCCAGTGGAATCTGGCCGAGCTGGCGGTCAGCCCGTGCTGCCCCAAGTTGCCGAAGGCCGGGTTGCTCTCGTTCTTCATCGACCTCGTGCCGTTCGTCGAAGACTCCGGCGACGGGATGTCGCGGGTGATCTACAACCGTGATGCCGCCAGTGTGGAGGAGCGAGAACCGGACGACGACGTTGCTGAGGAGAACGAGTTGGCCGCCTGCCGGATCGAGTTCCGCGAGTGGCTGAGCCTGCCCGACCACCGCTCGCCGGCGTTGAAGAAGCTACTCTCGGAGGAGTTGCGGGAGGGGTACGCCATGCCGTACTTCGAGCGGCCTGAACCGAAAGGGCAACACCGCATCCTCGGGCACGCCGGGCCGATCCAGAACGACCCGACACCGGAAGGCAAAAAGCGGTGGTCCCTGCTCACCGAGTTCGGCCCGGACAACGACTTGCGGTTGGACGCGTGTGACGGCGGGACGTGGTACTTCATGACCCCGACGGCCGACCTGAAGAAGGGTAAGTTCGACGACACGCACATGGAGTTTCAGACGGGGTGAGTGGCGGGCGGCGCGACGTGAGTCCGCCGATTCCGCGGATGTGGATGAGGTGGCGATGGCGGAGGACCGGCCGCTACGGCTGGGAGTGCGGGCGTCCCGCCCGCCCACGGTGGTTGACTCCGGGATTCGAGCGATAAAGGGGATGCGTTCCCGGTCGTTCGCCACCATCCCCGGACGGAAACCGTAGGCGGGCGGGACGCCCGCGCTCCCAGCCT
Source organism: uncultured Fimbriiglobus sp. (assembly GCA_964390195.1). Classification (GTDB taxonomy): domain Bacteria; phylum Planctomycetota; class Planctomycetia; order Gemmatales; family Gemmataceae; genus JALHQU01. Next base: position 1,342 of record CAYMHO010000442.1, read on the forward strand.
CGGCCCGCCGTTTCCGATCCAATTGGCCGTTCGCGCCACCCACCGACCTTGCGGTCGGGGTTCGCCAAGAAACCGGCGGACACACGTCGCGCCGTTCGCCCGGACGCATTGACACCGCCCCCGGCAACCGCTATTCCGCCGGCCATGAACCGCCGGCCCGCCTTCGTTCTCGTCCTCGCGGCGTGCGCCGGCCTGCTGGCGTGCGGGTGCTTCACCTCCCGCCACGTGCCGCCGCCCGACCTCGGCTCCCGCCACTACCCGCCGGTCGAGCCGCTCCAGCCGGCCGAACCGCTCGCCCCGCCCGTCGCCCGCAGCCTGAACCCGTCCGGCGTCATCCCGGCGTCCGCCCTCGAACCGCTCTCGCCGAACGCCAAGCCGAAGCAGATCCTCGCCCTGTCCGGCGGGGGCAGCTACGGGGCGTTCACCGCCGGCGTCATGAACGGGTGGACGAAGTCGGGCAAGCGGCCGGTGTTCGACGTCGTCACGGGGGTGAGCACCGGCGGGCTGATCGCCCCGCTGGCGTTCCTCGGGCCGGAGTACGACGACCAGATGAAGGTGATCTACACCCGCGTCACCCGCCGCGACATCTTCACCTACCGCAACTGGGCGACCATCCCGTTCCGCGACGCCATCGCCACCACCGCCCCGCTGCGGGAGATCGTGGCCGCGTGCATGGACGACGAGATCGTGGTCAAGCTGGCCGCCGAACACAAGAAGGGCCGGCGGTTGTACATCGCCACCACCAACCTGGACACCCGCCGGTTCGTGGTGTGGGACCTGGGGGCGATCGCGAGCAAGGCCGACCCCCGCGACCGGGCCGACATGAAGGCCACCTGCAAGCTGATCGTGGACATCCTCATCGCCTCGTGCTCGCTGCCGGGGGTGTTCCCGCCGGTCGAGATCGAGGTGGAGGTGGACGGCAAGAAGTACACCGAGCTGCACGCCGACGGCGGGGTCGTGTGCACCGTGTGGGTGCCGCCGCAGGTGCTCGACGCGGTGGCACCCGACCCCACCCGCCCGCCGCAGCTTCAGCCGCCGGCGGACGTGTACGTGGTGCTCGCCGGCAAGTCGTTCATCGACGTCGGGTACACCCGGCGGAGCGTGTTCGACCTGCTCCAGGTGTTCCTGGCGACGGCCCAGGCGGCCGGCCACCGCCGGGACGTGGCCAACGTGTACGCCCTGTCGCGGTTGGCCGGCGCGAACTTCCGCCTGGCCGGGGTGCCGAACGAAATGGAGACGGCGTCGAGCGCGTTGGACTTCGAGCCCACCGAGATGGGCAAGCTGTTCGACGAGGGGCACAAGGTGGGTAAAGGCGGGCTGTGGTGGAACGCCCCGCCCGAACGGGCCGCCGGCGAGGTGGACCCCATTCGGACTGGGGTGAAGTTCACGACCGCCAAGTAGGTCGCGGTCGAACACCGGCCGCAGGCCGGGTGAGGCCCGACGGCCAGCCGCCAAACGGGTTCGCCGTCGGGCCTCGCTCCCGCTCCGCGGTCGCTCGACCACGACCTACAATCACTCCGATGGCCTATCGCATCCCGTGTTCGTGCGGAAAGGGTGTGTTCGCCGAACTGACCGACGCCGGCGCGCGGCTGGCATGCGGGTGCGGGCGGACGGTGCAGGTGCCGAACTTGAGCGCCCTCCGACGGAGGGGCGAGAGCGACCGGAGCAAACCCGCGACCGCTCCGCCGCCCTCGGAAGCCGAGACGGAAGCGCGGCGGAACTTGGTGACGGGCCGGTGGTGGTTGCTGGCAGGGGTGGCGATCCTAGGGGTGGGTCTGTTGGTCGGGTCGCAATTCCCGCCGGGGATGTGCTTCGACTTCATCGGCCTGGGGGCGGTGGTCCTCGGGCTGCTCCGGCTCACCCGCGGGATTGTGCAACGGCGGATGGGGGAACCGTGAGCGTCACGGCCCCACGCCGGTACACGGCTTCGCCCCGATGGCGACGATCAGTTTGCGACCGTCCTTCGTCTTGTACCCGGTGACGAGCGGGAAGAACTTGTCGCACGTGCAGGTGTAGCTGACCGCGTCCCCGCCGGGCGGCGAGACGGTCAGCCCGACCCGCCCGTTCTTGTCCTTCGGCGCGTCGATGGTGACGCTCACCGTCTGCCCTTCGAGCAGGTCGAACGTGTGCGACTTGCCGACCGCGATCGACTTCTGCACCGTCGCGTCCAGTTTGAACCCGACCAGGTCCGGGTACTTCTTCTGCACCTCGGTCGCCAGGTCGGACAGCTTCTTGTCCACCACGTTGTTGTCGGCGGTGGCCAGGATGACGACGACCGTCACCCGCACCGGGGCGTCCTTCTCTTTCTTCGGGTCGTCGGCGCGGCCGCCCATCGGCAGGGCCACCCCGCACGCCACCGCCAGTAGTGCGAACGCCCGGCGAATCACGGTGAAGCCCTCGTTCGGTTAGCCGCGACCCGCAGGGGAGCGCGCTCCCCTGCGGGTCGCGGCTAACCACAGCTCACTTGTCGGTCGGCGGCATGACGTACACCGCCATCCCGCCCGGTTCGGGGACGCACAACTCGCCGGCGGTCGGCCCGCGGCGGACGACCAGGTCCGCCGCGGTGGCCAGCGGCATCACCTCCGGGATCGGGTGGTCGATCGACCCGAACCCGATGTCCCCGCCCCGCACCGCCGACACCATCACGTCCGACGGGGTGGCCACGGGCAGCACGTCGTACTCGGCCAGCGGGTCGGCGGGCGCCACGTTCGCCACCGCCCCGCTCGGCACGGCCGACGGGAGCGGCTGCCACCCCAGCCACGTCACCAGCACCCCGGCGGCGGTGGCCGTCAGCACCGCCGCCGCCGCGGCCACCGCCCACCGCCGCCCGGGCGCCCGCCGCGGCAGGCGGGCGACGATGTCGGTGCGGGTCTTCTCCCACGCCTCGGCCGACGGTTCGGGCGGGGGCGGCCAGTCCTCCGGGCGGGTCGGGTCGAAGTCGTCCGGACCGGACGAGGGCGTCGGGGTCATGGGGCCACGCGGTGGGCGAGGGACTCTTTCAGCCGCTGCCGGGCGTAGAACAGGCGGCTCATCACTGTGCCGACGGCGATGTTCAGGGTGTCGGCGATCTCCTGGTACGTCAGCCCGCCGTCGGCGTGCAACACGAACGCCTGCCGCTGGGCGTCGGGCAACTCGGCCAGGGCCGCACTCAGCATCTCCCGCAGGTCGGCCCGGTAGACGGTGTGGTCCGGGTCGGCGGCGCGGGCGTCGGGCACGGCCGGCAGGTCGTCGGCCGACGGCCCGCCGAAGCGGGCGTCGCGGCGGCGGCGGGAGCGGCCCAGGTCGAGCGCCGCGTTGCTCACGATCCGCAGCAGCCACGTCTTGAACGAACTCCGCCCGCCGAACC
>CAYMHO010000443.1:0-4647 GCA_964390195.1 uncultured Fimbriiglobus sp.
TCCAGGTTGCCGGTCGGCTCGTCGGCCAGCAGGAACCGCGGGTTCATGAGCAGCGACCGGGCGATCGCGGCTCGTTGCATCTCCCCGCCGCTCATCTCCCGCGGCTTGTGCCGCCACCGCTGCCCCAGGCCGACCCGCTCCAGCAGGCCCATCGCCCGCTTCCGCCACGCCGCCCGCTTGCCCCACCAGGCGAACACGCCTTCCGCGATGTACGCCGGCATCAGCACGTTGTCGAGCGCCGAGAGTTCCGGCAGCAGGTGGTAGAACTGGAAGACGTACCCGAAGGTGGTGTTCCGCAACCGGTCGCGGTCGCGGCCGGTGAGGGCGTCGATGCGGCGGCCGTCCAGGGTGACGGTGCCGGCGTCGGGCACGTCCAGACAGCCGAGCAGGTGCAGGAAGGTGCTCTTCCCGGACCCGCTCGCCCCGACCACGCTCAGGTACTCGCCGGGGTGGACCGACAGTGACACGCCGGTGAGCACCGGCAGGCTCATGCGGTGCTTGCGGTACGTCTTGTGGATGTTGTCGGCGATCAGCATAGTTCCGGGTTCCGAGTTTCGGGTTCCGAGTCGAACACCCACGCCACCGAGTGCCGGGGCGAATTTCGGGGTTTCAACCCGGAACTCGGAACCCGGAACTCGGAACTGTTGCTATTCGAACCGCAGCGCCCGCACCGGCTGCAGCCGGGCCGCCCGTAGGGCGGGCAGCACCGCCGACCCGACCGCGATCCCCACCGCGCCCAGGTTCACCAGCACCACGCTGAGCACGTCCAGGTGCGTCGGGATGCAGTCGAACGAGTACACCTTGCGGTCGAAGATCTCCCGCCCGGTGACGGCCGCCAGCGCCTTCTCGATGTCGTTGATGTTCAGGGTGATCCACACCCCCAGGGCGGTGCCCAGCAGCCCGCCCACCAGCCCGAGCAGCAGTCCGTACCCGAGGAAGATGCCCATCACCCCGCCGCCGCTCGCCCCGAGGCTCTTCAGCACGCCGATGTCCCGGTACTTCTCCGACACGATCATGCTGAAGATGGCCAGCACCCCGAACCCGGCCACGCCGATAATCAGGAACAGGAGGATGTTCAGCAGGTTCCGCTCGATGTCGATGGCGCTCAGCAGCGACCCCTGCTGCTGCCACCACGACTCGGCGTGCGACTCCGGCTTGGGCATGATCGCCTGGGCCGCCGGCACGACGGTGTCGTGCACGACCTTCGGGTTGTCCCGCACGTCCGGGGTCAGGCGGATTTGCAGGCAGTTGGCCTTGCCGTCCATGCCCCTGAGCTTCTGCAGGTCGTCGAGCGGGACGTACACGATGTTCGCGTCGTACTCGCCGTACCGCGAGCGGAAGGTGTCCGTCACCACGAAGGTGGCCGACACCGGGCGGGCGCCGCTCGCCCCGACGGTGGCGACGAACACGTCGTCCCCCGGCCGCAGGAGCGGGAAGTCTTCCATCTCGCCGGTCTCCGGGTTCGGCAGGCGGGCGACGGCGATGTCCCACCCGAGGACGATGCCCGGCGGGGGCGGCAACTCGGCGGCGACCTGAACGGGCAGTTGCGGCTTCAGGTTCCGCAGCTCCGGCGGCAGTTCGTCTCCCCCTTCGAGCTTCGGCACCGGCTGGCCGAAGATGTTCTTGCCCGGCTCGCCCTTCGGCGGGGCCGGGGCGGTTTCTTTGTCCCGCTCGGCCTTGTCCGCGTCCTCCTGTTCCTGCCAGCGGCGCCAGTCGAACCGCAGTTTCGCCTGCTCGGTCATGCGGAAGCAGTCGGCCGGCCGGCCCTGGCAGTCGGTCAGGTACTCGGCGAACCGGCCCACCCGCGCGTGCCGGGTCGGGTCGATGCCGATCACCCGCACGTGTTTGACGATCGGGATCATCCCGTTCCGGGTGCGGACCTGGAACTGCAGCAGGGCGTAGCACTCGACCGTCGGGGAGGTGGCCTCGATGTACTTGCCGGCCGGCGACCCCTTCAGCTTCCGCTCGATCTCGTCCGCCTCCAGCGGGAACCCGCCGGCCGCCTCGGTGCGGACGGTCACGTCCGAGCTGAGGCCGTTCAGGTGCGACTTCAGCTTGTCCGAGAACCCGGCCATCACGCTGTTCACCACGATGAGCGTGGCGACGCCGAGCATGACGCTGACGATGCACACGAACGCCAGGTAGCGGGTGCGCAAATACCGCAGGCACAGGAGCAGCTTGTACACGACGCACCCCGGCGGAAGCGGACCAGTGTGCGGCTTGTACCGCGGGCGCGGGAATGTGGGAAGGCGAAGTGTGTGCGGGCAATTCCGGCGGCATTGACCGCAAGCCGGTCGGCGGGGTACGTTTCTGGTGGAGACACCCGGCCCCGTCCCGAGGAAACCCGCCATGCTCCCGCACCTGCTGCTCGCCTCCGCGCTGGCCGTCAGTCCGTCGCAAGGCCCCGTCCGCGACAGGCTGAAAGAGTTGAAGCCCGAGCCGCCCGAGCCGGCCAAGACCCTGCGGGCGGCGGCCGAGGTGATCGAGGACATGCAGGCGTGGCCGAAGCACCGCATCCCGGACGCCCTGCTGGCGAAGGCCGAGGGGATCGTCATCATCCCGCAGGCGGTGAAGGGCGGGTTCGTGTTCGCCGGCCGCGGCGGGCACGGGGTGGCCCTCACCCGGACGAAGGAGGGGTGGGGCGACCCGACGTTCGTCAACCTGGGCGGGGCCAGCTTCGGCCCGCAGATCGGCGTCGAGGTGTCTGAACTGGTGCTGGTGTTCAAGGACAAGAAGAGCCTGGAGCGGATCCTGGACGGGAAGACGAAGCTGAAACTGGGGGTGGACGCGGCGGTGGCGGCCGGGCCGCTCGGCCGGCGGGCCGAAGCCGCGACGGACGGCAAGTTCAAAGCCGAGGTGCTGTCCTACAGCCGCAGTCGCGGGGTGTTCGCCGGGGTGTCGCTGGACGGGGCGGTGCTGTGGGACGCGACCGAGGCGAACAGGGAGTTCACCAAGGACCCGACGCCGGAGCGGCTGCGGGCGGCCGAAGAGCTGAAGGGGCGACTGCTCGGCCACCTGCTGGAGCGGGAGTTGCCGAAGGCGGTGGAACCGCCGCCGACCGTGCCCGACTCGCCGAAGAAGTGAGCCGACGAGCCGCGACCGCGGGGGAGCGGGTGTTCAAACCCCGCTCCCCCGCGGTCGCGGCTCGTCCGGGTTACAATCCCCCCATGCTCATCGACCTGAACGCCGACCTGGGCGAAGGGGCCGGCACCGACGCCGACCTGATGCCGCTCGTCACGTCCGCCAACATCTCGTGCGGGTTCCACGCCGGCGACGCCGACACCATCGCGGCGGCCATCCGGCTGGCGGCCGAGCACGGGGTGGCGGTCGGCGCCCACCCCGGCTACGCCGACCGCGAACACTTCGGCCGGCGGGAGTTGACCCTCACCCCCGAGCAGGTGCTGCTGCTCACCCTCCACCAGCTCGGCGGGTTCCGCGCCCTGGCCGACTGGTTCGGGGTGTACGTGCGGTACGTCAAGCCGCACGGCGCCCTGTACAACCAGGCGTGCCGCGACCCGGGGTACGCCGCCGGTGTGGTGACGGCGACCGGCGAGTTCTACGACCGCCCCATGCCGGTGGTCGCCCTGCCGGGGTCGGTGTTGCAATCCGTCGCCGAGTCTCAGGGGCGGGTGTTCGTCCCCGAGGGGTTCGCCGACCGCCGCTACCGGCCGGACGGGTCGCTCGTCCCGCGGTCGGAACCGGACGCCGTTTTGCACGACCCGAAGGACGTGCTGGCCCAGGTCGAATGGCTGGTCCGCGAGAAGGGGGTCCGCACCATCTGCGTGCACGGCGACACGCCGGGGGCGGTGGAGTTCGTGCGGGCGGTGCGGGGGGCGTTACTGGACGCCGGGCACGAGTTGAAGACGTTCGCCTAAAAACACGATTGTCAACCGGGCTTGCGGTAGACAAACCGCCGTTTCGGCGCTATCCTATCAGTGAGAACAATTCGTCTACGCGGATTGCCCCTCTTCACACAGGAACCGATGGTAACCCTTCCCGACATGCCCGCCTCCCCCGCCGACACCGAAGACACGTTCGAGCCGAACCCCGAAAACCCCGCCGCCAATGGCCTCGCGTTCACCGAATTCAAGCTCATCCAGCCGGTGGTGGACGCCCTCCGCCACGCCGGGTACACGAACACCACCCCGGTGCAAGGGGCCGTCATCCCGCCCGCCCTGCGGGGCAAAGACGTCATCGGCCAGGCCCAGACGGGCACCGGCAAGACGTGCGCCTTCCTCGTCCCGTTCATGAACCGCTGGCGGCCGCACAAGCTGAAGGGGCCGATCGGGCTGGTCATGCTGCCCACCCGCGAACTGGCCATGCAGGTGGCCGAAGAGGCGAAGAAGCTGGCCCCGAGCGGGCGGTTCAACACCGTCGCCGTGTACGGCGGCACCGGCATGCAGAAGCAGCTCGACGGCCTGCGGAACGGCTGCGACCTGGTCGTCGGCACGCCGGGGCGGATGCTCGACCACCTCCGCCGCGGGTCGATGACCCTGGACCACGTGCGGTACGTCGTGCTGGACGAGGCCGACCGCATGCTCGACATCGGCTTCCGCCCGGACATCGAGAAGATCCTGAAGCGGTGCCCGGCCCAGCGGCAGACGCTGCTCATGAGCGCCACCGTGCCGGACGAGATCAAGCGGCTGG
>CAYMHO010000444.1:0-4644 GCA_964390195.1 uncultured Fimbriiglobus sp.
AGTTCCGTTTCCCCCTTGAACACCCCCTCTCCATGCCATGGAGAGGGGGCCGGGGGGTGAGGTTCTTGATATGTCTCCCCTCGCCCAGCTCGTCCTGTCCCGCATCCGCGAGTTCCTCCGCGAGCCGGCGGCCATCTTCTGGGTGTACGGCTTCCCGCTGGTGATGGCATTCATCCTGGCCACCGCCTTCCCCAACCGCCCGGTGGCCAACATCAAGGTGGACGTGGTCGGCGGGGAGGACGCGGCCGCCGTCGCAAAGGACTGGTCCGATCGCGATTTGAAGCCGAAGCTGGAGGCGTCCCACCAGCCGGAGGACGAGGCCCTGAAGCGGCTGCGGACGGCCAAGACCTCGCTGGTGGTGTACGTGGACCGCGCCGCCCCCACCGGGTACCGGCTGGTGAACGACGACAGCCAGCCGGGGAGCGTGCTGGCGAAGGCGGCGGTCGAGACGCTCGTACTGCGGGACGCCAACTCGAAAGCCCAACTGCCCGAGTCGAAGCCGCTCACCGACCTGCTGCCCGACGCCTCCGGCGGGCGGTACATCGACTTCCTCTTCCCCGGGCTGATCGGCACCAACCTGATGGGCGGCGGGCTGTTCGGCGTCGGCTTCCTGATCGTGGACATGCGGGTGCGGAAGCTGCTCAAGCGGTTCCTGGCCACGCCGATGAAGAAGTCCGACTTCATGCTCAGCATCATGCTCTCGCGGATGCTGTTCGTGTTCACCGAGATCGGCATCATGCTCGGGGTGGCGCACATCCCGTACTTCGGGCTGACGGTGCACGGCAACTGGCTGGTGCTGATCCTGCTGGTGTTCCTCGGCGGGGCGTGCTTCTCGGGCATCGGCCTGCTGGTGGCCAGCCGGGTGCGGACGCTCGAAACCGCCTCCGGCCTGATGAACGCGTTCATGCTCCCGCAGTGGCTGGTGAGCGGGGTGTTCTTCGCCTCCACCAACTTCCCCGACTTCCTCCAGCCGCTCATCAAGCTGCTCCCGCTCACCGCCCTGAACAACGGCCTGCGGGCGGTCATGAACGACGGGTACGGGTTCGAGGCGCTGCTGTTCGCCGACCCGAAGGACCCGTCCGTGCTGGGGGTGCTGTTCTCCCCGCTGGTGGTGCTCGGCGGGTGGGGCGGCCTCGGCTTCCTCGGGGCGGTCAAGCTGTTCAAGTGGCGGTGAGCCGGCCGAAACCGTTTGCCCCGCCTCCGCCGGTCGTCGTAAACTGAAGGCTGTTCCGGCCCGCCGAGGCTCCGCCATGCGCCGCTCCCTCCTCGCCGTCCTGTCGCTGTTCGCACTCGGCCTGTTCGTGGCTCCCGTCCGAGCCGAGGACGACGACCCGACGGTGAACGGGAAGAAGGTGTCCGAGTGGATGGCCAAGTTGCGGGAGGAGGAGAGCGGGCGGTTGCGGAAGGTGGCGGTGGTCAACCTGGGACAGGCGGCGGCCGAGAACGCGTTCAGCACCAAGCTGGTGAAGGACATCGTCACGGCGGTGTCGAAGGGGATGCGGAACGACACGGCCGTCGGGGTGCGGGCGGAGGCGGCGCGGACCCTCGCCCGGCTGGCGTCCGACCTGATGAAGGACCGCAACGCCGACGTCGGCTCGGTGGTGGTGGACCTGGCCGAAGGCCTCCGCGGGGAGAAGGAGGCGGACGTGCGGTACGAGCAGGCGCTCGCCCTCCAGCGGTTCGGGGAGAAGGCGAAGACGGCGGTGGACAGCCTGGCGGCGGCCCTGGGCGACGCCGACCCGCGGGTGAAGGCGGCCGCCGCCACGGCCATCGGGCGGATCGGCAAGGAGGCGAAGCGGGCGGTCGACGACCTGCTCCCGCTGGTCAAGTCCGACAACGGGGAGGTGCGGAAGGCGGCCGTGTTCGCCATCGGGCGGGTGGAACCGGACGACATCGCCAAGGCGTCCGAGGCGATCGCCAGGTTCACCACCGACCCGGACGAGCAGACCCGCAAGGAGGCCATCAGCTCCCTCTGCCTGCTGAAGGACCGCACCCCGGAGACGGTGAAGGCGGTGGCCGGCGCCCTGACCGACAAGAGCGTGGAGGTGCGGCGGGTGGCGGCGGCCGGGTTGGCCAAGTTCGAGCGGGGGGCGAAAGAGGCCGAGGCCGAACTGCTGGCCGCGTTCAAGAAGGCCGACGAGGACAAGCTGGTGAAGGCCTACGCCCTGCACAGCCTGTGCGTCGGGGCGAAGGACGACCCGAGCAAGATTTTGCCCGAACTGACCGCCCGCCTGGACGTGGCGGTGGAGAAGGACGCGGACGTGCGGATCGCCATCTGCGACGAGATCGGCGACATGGGGCCGGACGCCCAGTCGGCCGTCCCCGCCCTGCGGCTGGCCCAGAAGGCCCCCGAGGACGCGGTGCGGAAGGCGGCCACCTTCGCCATCAAGAAGGTGACGGCGAAGAAGGAAGACAAGGCGGAGGAGAAGAAGGACAAGTGAGGCGAGTCCTCAGTCCGCGGTCCTCAGTTCTCAGTCCCATTGTTGAGGGCCGTTCGCCTCACCCGCGTCGCCCGTGCGCTGCGCCCGACCGGCCTGAGGCCTGAGGACTGAGAAATAAGGGCGGAGGACGGCGGCAGCAAGTTGCGAAATCCGGTTGACAACGTTCAGGCCCATTCTACATATCCACACCGAACAACGAATTCAGGCACCGCCATAGACGGCGTCGCCCACGTTCTTCGGCTGACCGTGAACGAGGTCCGTGAATGTCCGTGCCGACGGGACTTCCGGGCGGGTTGGCCTTCCTCCCCACCTGGCTGAACGGGTCGCGAGACCCCCTGGCGTTCGACGCCGCGCTGGCCGCGTGGTGCCGGGCCTCCGGGTGGCGGGCGACCGGGGTGGTGTGGCCGGCCGCCGGCCCGCAGGTGGCCGTGCAGGTGAAGGACGGCGTCACCGAACCGGCCGCCCTGCCGCCGGAAGCGGCCGAAGTGCTGAAGACCATCCAGGGCGGCAACCCGACGGTGGTGTGGCAACTGCCCAACTCGTGCGGGCGGTTGTACGCCGCCTTCCAGCCGGCCGGCCGGCCGGCCGGGGTGGTGTGGGCCGAGCGGGCCGGGACTGAAGTGTGGTCGGACGCCGACCGCCAGTACCTGCTCCTGTCGGTCAGCCTGATGGAGCGGTCGCCGCTGCTGGCCGGCAAGGTCGGCCCGATGATCGACTCCGACCGCCTGCAGCAGCGGCTGAACGACGCCTCGGTCATCGCCGGGCGGATGGCCCACGACTTCGACAACGTGCTGACCGGCATCATCGGGTTCGCCGATCTGACAGTGCCCCTGCTGCCGCCGAACGCCCAGCCGACCAAGTTCGTGCAGCAGATCGCCGACGTGGGCAAGCGGGGCATCGCCTTCACCCAGCAGTTGCACCAGCTCAGCCGGGCCGGGCAGGCGAAGCCGCTGCCGGCGGCGGTGGCGACGGCGGTGGCCAAGGAAGAAGCCCGCCTGCGGCCGCTGCACCCGGCCGGGTTCCAACTGACGACCGACGTGTCGGCCGCCCTGCCGTCGGTGGCGATGGAGGCCGGCCCCCTCGGGGTGGTGCTCGGGCACCTGATCCAGAACGCCGTCGAGGCCGGCGGGCAACCGCCGCGGGCGTCCGTCTCCGCCCGCATGGTGGAGCTGTCGCTGGCCGACGCCAAGAACTACCTCGGGGCCGTCCGCCCCGGCCCGCACGTCGAGGTCCGCGTGACCGACGGCGGCAGCGGGATCAAGCCGGAAGTGCGGGCGCGGCTGTTCGCCGAGCCGTTCTACACGACCAAGACGAGACACCGTGGGCTGGGGCTGGCGGTGGTTTACCGCACGCTCTACGCCCACCACGGAGGGATCCGCCTGGACCCGCCCGCCCCGACGGACGTCGGCACGTCCGTCCGCGTCGTCCTCCCGCCGGGGGCCGTCCGCCCGCCGGTCGCGGTAGCCCCCACCGTCACCACACACGCAACTACGTTCGGAGGGTAAGTGATCCCCATGATGCCTCTCGACCTGGAAGACCGGCTCCGCCAGACGCCCCGCCCGGTCCGCACGCCCACCCCGCTGTCCGAGCTGCAGAGCAGCGGCGACATCCGCATCCTGATTCTGGACGACGAGCCGGCCACCTGTGCCGTCATCCAGGCGGCGCTCTCCAGCCGCGACTTCCAGATCGAGTCGGTGTCCGACCCGATGCAGGTGGAAGCGGCCCTCAGCCGCCGCAACAACTACCACCTCATCATCATGGACTACGTGATGCCGGGGTTGGAACCGGACCAGGTGTTCGGGTGGGTGCGGGACAACCAGCCGGACGCGAACATCGTCGTCGTGACGGGCTACCCGAGCGTGGACAGCGCCCTGAACTGCCTCCGCGCCCGCACCTACGACTACCTGACCAAGCCGTTCCAGGTGGACCAGCTCCGCGAGATCGTCATCCGCTGCCTGGAGAGCAAGGGCCTGCTGCGGATGACCGAAGAGGCGCTCCGCGAGAGCCTCGGCGGGGCCATCCGCGAACGCCGCAAGTCGCTCGGGTTCACCCTGAGCAACGTGTCGGACAAGACGGGCGTGTCGCTCGGCTACCTGTCGCAGATCGAACTGGGCAAGAACTCGGCCAGCATCGAGACGCTGTACCGCATCTGCCTGGCCCTCGGCATGCGGATGAGCGAGCTGTTCCAGGCGGTGCAGAGAAC
>CAYMHO010000445.1:0-4611 GCA_964390195.1 uncultured Fimbriiglobus sp.
CCTTCCCCTATTCGCGCCCATTCGCGTGATTCGCGGGCCCACCGTCTTCCCCTCCCCGCGGGGGTCCCGTTGGGGTTTGCGGGTGGGGGTGGCCGGGCCCTCCGGCGGGCCGCTCGCCTACAATCCGTTCATGCTCCCCGTCGCACCCACCATCGCGGCCGTCCGCTCGGCCGTCCTGTCCGCCCGCCGTGTCGGCCACCGCATCGGGTTCGTCCCGACGATGGGGGCGTTGCACGCCGGGCACGCCGAACTCGTCCGGGTGGCGAAGAAGGAAGCCAACTTCGTCGTCGTGTCGGTGTTCGTGAATCCCACCCAATTCGGCCCGAACGAAGACTACGCCCGTTATCCCCGTACACTCGACGCCGACCGGGGCATCTCCGCCGACGCCGGCGCCGACCTGATCTTCGCCCCGAGTACGGGCGAGATGTACCCGCCGACCGCCGTCACCTTCGTCGAGGTGGCGGGGCTGGACGGCGTGCTGTGCGGCCCCCGCCGGCCGGGGCACTTCCGCGGGGTCGCCACGGTGGTACTCAAGCTGTTCAACATCGTGCAACCGGACGTGGCCGTGTTCGGGGCGAAGGACGCCCAGCAGGCGATCATCCTCCGCAAGATGGTGGCCGATCTGAACGTGCCGGTCGAAATGGTCATCGCCCCGACGGTGCGAGAGGCGGACGGGCTGGCGATGAGTTCCCGCAACCGCTACCTCAGCCCGGCCGAGCGGGCGTTGGCGCCTCGCATTTTCGCCGCCCTGAGTCAGCTTCGCGACCGCGTGCAGGCGGGGGAAACGGACGTGCCGAAGCTCGAAGCCGACATGCTCGCGGCGGTGTCGGTGATCCCCGGCGCCAGGGTGGATTACGCCAACATCCTCGACGCCGACAACCTGACCCCGATGACCACCCTCGACCGCCCGGCGCTCGCCGCGGTTGCGGTCTTCCTGGGCACCACCCGACTGATCGATAATGTGATCCTGTCACCCCGGAGCGCGTCCGCCTGACCCGAGCCGACCCGCCGCGATTCACTGCACTCCCGCGTTGCGACTTTGCAGCCACGGTTCCAGGTGTCGCCCTTTCTCCCGCCGTTCAACTCCGCCACCCTCCATGAGCGACACCGCCGCCCGCCGGGCCGACATCGACGCCAAGCAGGAGGTGCTGGCCGGCATCCTGCGGGACCTGGGGTGCGAGGCGGCCATCCTCCTGGTGCCCGCACACATCGCCTGGTTCACCGGCGGGATGAGCCTGCGGGGGTTGTACGCCGAGGCCGAGCGGCCGGGGGTGTGGTCGAACGGCCGCACCCGCTGGCTGGTGTGCGGGAACGCCGACACCCAGCGGCTGTTCGACGAGGAACTCGACGGCCTGGGGTTCATGCTGAAGGAGTGGCCGTGGGCCGGCGGGCGGGCGCAACTGCTCGGCGACCTGGTGGCCGGCAAGAAGGTCGCGTCCGACCGGCCGTTCCCGAACATGCCGCTGCTGGTGGACCGCCTCCGCCCCGAACTCCGCCCGCTCTACCCGTCGGACCGTGAACAGTTGCGGGACCTCGGCCGGGTGGTCGCGCACGCCCTGGAGGCGACCGCACGCGGGCTGAGCCGCGGCGACACCGAGCAAGAGGTCGCCGGCCAGCTCGCCCACCGCGTGTTCCACCACGGGGCCGAGGTGCACTCGGTGAGCGTGGCGGCCGACGACCGCGGGGCCAAGTTCCGCCGTAGCGGGTTCAGCGGGGCGCCGGTCGACACCCGCTGCACCCTTCAACTGACCGCCGTTCGGGGCGGGCTGCACGTGACGGCCAGCCGCACGGTCTGCTTCGGCCAACCCGACGACGGCTTCCGGGCGGCCTACGAAGCGGCGTCCAAACTGGCGGCCGTGTTCCGCTCGGCCAGCAAGCCGGCCGGCACCGTCACCACCGCCGTCGAGAGCGGGTATCAACTGCTCAAAAACTCGCCGTTCGAGCACGAGTGGCGGCTGAGTACGGCCGGGTACGGCACCGGGTGGGTGGCGGCGGACGAGCTGCGGCGGGCGGCGCACGACGAGCCGTTCGTGGACCGCCAGCCGATCGTCTGGCAGCCGCGGGTGCAGGCGGCGGCGGTGGTGGACACGGTCGTCGTCGGCCCGTACGGGGCGGACGCCATGACAACCCCCGACGGCTGGCCGTACAAACGGGTCAGCATCGCCGGCCGGGCGTACGACGTCCCCGAGGTGCTGGTGCGGTCGTGAAACGACTCCGCACCCGGCGGGTGCGGCTGACCCCGGACCGCACCCGGCGGGTGCGGAGCACATTTCAGTCGCCCTTGACTCCCCTTCGCCCACCTCGCTATACCCCGCCGTCACTCCGGCACGGATTGCCGGCTCCATTTGCGGCGGGGTGGTCATGTCCAGCGCCCAGGCATTGAGCTTGGCCGGTGTCCGCGTCCGGTACGGGAAGACGCTGGCGCTCGACGGCCTTTCGGTCGCGGTGAACCGCGGGGAGATCGTCGCACTGCTCGGGCCGAACGGGAGCGGGAAGAGCACCACGTTGGCCGTGGCCGCCGGCATCCTGGACCCCGAGGCGGGCACGGTGACGGCGTGCGGCATCGGGCGGAAGGACGACCCCGACGGGTACGCCCGCTCGGTCGGGCTGGTGCCACAGGATCCGGCGCTGTACGAAGAGCTGTCCGCCGAAGCGAACCTCCTCTTCTTCGGCCGCCTGTACGGGCTGAGCGGGTACGACTTGCGGTGTAAGGTGGCCATCGCCCTCGATCGCGTCGGCCTGACCGACCGCGCCCGGGACCGCGTGAGCACCTATTCCGGCGGGATGAAACAGCGGGTGAATCTGGCCGTCGCGCTGCTGCACGACCCGCCGCTGCTGCTGTTGGATGAACCGACCGCCTCCCTCGACCCGAAATCCCGTGAGAGCCTGTTCGCCGACCTGCACCGCCTGCGGGACGCCGGGCACGCCATCCTGCTCACCACCCACCACCTGGACGAGGCGGAAACCGGGTGCGACCAGATCGTCGTCTTGAACCGCGGGACGGTGGCGGCGGCCGGCAAGCCGTGTGACCTGATCCGCCACCAGCCGACCGCCCGGGCCGTCCTGTACGGCCAACTCCGCGAGCCGCTCCCGCACTTCTTCGTCAAGGGGTTGCGGAAGCGGCTGGGCAAGACGGTGGACGTGGAGGTGACCGGCCGGCGGCTGCGGCTGGCCGCCGACTCCCAGGAGATGCTCGGAAAGGCGCTCGCCCTGGTGCTGAGCGACGGCATCGTCATCGACACCTTCCGCACCCCGCCCGGCCGGCTGGAGACGCTCATGCGGAACCCGACGCCCGCCGAGCCGCAAGAGGCTGCGGCGGAGTGATTGAGTAGCCGCGACCCGTAGGGGAGCGCGGCACACCTTCCACGCGCTCCCCTGCGGGTCGCGGCTACGAGATGCACCCCCCATGCGACGCCGACTGAGCCTCATCTTCGCGCTGGCGGTGAAGGACTGGAGCCTGTTCCTGGCCGACCGCCGGGCGGCGATCCTCGGGTTCGTCGTTCCGGTGGTTCTGGCCAGCGCGTTCGGCCTCATCTTCGCCCGCCCGGCCGACAACTCCGGTGCGGTCAACCTGCCGCTCATGGTGGCGGTGGAAGGGGACGGCACCTTCACCAGAGCCGTCGCCGACGAGTTCGCCGCCGGCCCGCGGGTGGAGGCCGAAGTCGTTTCCCGTGCTGAGATCGAGAAGCGTCTCGCCGACCGCCGCCCCGGCGTGGCCGTGGTGTTCCCCGCCGACTTCGAGAAGCTGGCCGCCTGGAAGCCCGGCACCGACGCCGACAAGCCGAAGGTGCAGGTGCTGCACAACCCGCTGTGCGCGAGCGAGGCCCAGTGGGCCGAGGGGCTGGTGAGCGAGGCGGTGATGAAGAAGCTGGCGAAGGACCGGCTCGGCCCGGTCGTCGGGGAGTCCGCCCTCGCCATACCGTTCGAGGTGAACACGCACGAGCAGTCCGACCACGCCGGGTTCAACTCGTACTCGCACAGTTTCAACGGCATGACCCTGCAGTACCTCCTCTTCTGGGGCATGGAGAGCGGGCTGCTGCTGCTCCGCGACCGCCAGAAGAGCGTGTGGAACCGCCTGCGGGCGGCCCCGGTGCCCCTCTGGTGCGTGCTGCTCGGCAAGGTCCTGTCCACCGCCGTCATCGCCTTCTGCATGGTGCTCACCACCTTCACCTTCGGGCACTTCGTGTTCGGGGTGACCATCACCGGCAGCGTCCTCGGCTTCCTCCTGCTGGCCGTCGTCGCCAGCCTGTTGTCCGCAGCAACCGGGCTGCTGGTCGCCGCCATCGGCGGCACCGAGGCCCGCGCCCGCAGCGTGTGCATCCTGGTCATCCTGGGGGTGAGCATGCTCGGCGGGTTGTGGCTGCCGTCGTTCGTGCTGCCGGGGTGGGCGCGGGATTTGTCGCTCAGCTTGCCCACCACCTGGGCGATGCGCGGCCTGGACGGGGTGACGTGGCAGGGGCGGGACTTCTTCGGCTCACTCGCCAGCGTGTCGGTGGTGGCCGGGTTCACCGCCATCTTCCTGGCGGTGGCCGTGGCGAAACTTGTTTCCTCCGAGGCGCGCCGCCGGCGCGGACTGGCATGACCCGAGTTCTCAGCCTGACGACCGTGCTA
>CAYMHO010000446.1:0-4611 GCA_964390195.1 uncultured Fimbriiglobus sp.
AGCAGCAGTACCACCTGGCCCAGCACCCGCGGTACCACTACCTGCCGCTGACGGCCGCCCAGGCGACGAAGGTGAACGCCGCCCTGGCGAACGGCAAGTCGCCGGACGAGTTCCTGACCCCGCTCCAACTGGCCACCTACAAGCGGTTCACCAAGACGACCGACGCCGAGGCGAAACAGCTGTTCAAACTCACCCCGGACCGCTCGCCGGTGGGGGTGATCGCCTACTGGGCGAATGTGGACGAGGTGTTGGGGGAGAAGAAGTAGGTCGTGGTCGAACACCCCCGCTGGGGGAAGTGAGGCCCGACGGCCGGCCACCTGAACGATCAGGCGCCGGCCGTCGGGCCTCACGGTCCCTTGCCGGGCCGATTCGACCGCGACCGACACGTGGTTCACCCCGCCCCCCCCACCCCGCGACCGGCTCCAGATTGATCGCGATCAGTCGGCGAGCGCCAACAGCGACCGGCGCTCGCGGCGAACATCGGACACACATCCGCGTCGAACGCCCTTTCTCCCTGTCAGGGAGAGGGGGAGTCTCTGCCCCCCGCCTACGGACCTCACACCCCGTCTCTCGGCGCGGTACCTTCCCGCCCGGCTCGACTCACACCCCATCCCGGAGACGGTCATGTCGCTCGCTCCCAGCATCCCGAAGGTGGTTCTGGTGGACATCAACCCGGCGGTCGTCGCCGCCTGGGAGGCCAGCTTCCACGACGTGCCGGAGGTGCGGGTCGTCCGCGGGTCGATCGTCAAGCAGAAGACCGACGCCTGGGTGACGCCGACCAACTCCCGGGCGAACATGAACGGCGGGGTGGATGCGGTCGTCAACGGGCACTTCGGCGGGCGGATTCAGTCGCTGGTGAAGGCCGAGGTCCGCAAGCGGTTCGGCGGGAAGATGCCGGTCGGGTCGGCCGCCTGCGTGCCGACCGGCGGGGTCGCCCCGCGGTTCCTGATTTCCACCCCGACGATGGTGAAGACGGCCGAGGACGTGAGCGACACGCTGAACGTGGCCCTGGCGTGTGCGGCCGCCTTCCAGGCGACCCACATGCAGAACGCGGCCGAACCGGGGAGCGTCGAGTCGGTGGCGATCCCCGGCCTGGGGGCGGCCACCGGGCGGGTGCCCCCGCGGGTGTGCGCCAACCTGATGTGGACGGCGTACACCCTGTTCCGCGAGTACCAGTTCTCCGACTACGACGCCCTGCGGACGGCGGTGCTGGCGCAACTGGGCGGGCTGGACGACGAGGTGATCGAGGAGACGCGGGTGCGGGTCGAGGTGCCGGCCGAGTTGGCCGTCGAGGTTCAGCCGACGATGATCCTGAAGAGCTGGTGAGTGGCATCTTGGCGAACCCCGGCCTCGCGTCCGGGGTTCGCCGTTGTCGCACCATTTCTTCACGCCCCGGTCGCCGGTCGGGGCCGTATCCTTCTGGTATGTCGCAACCGTCCGTCAGCTCGGCCGTGCAGGACTACCTGAAGGCGATCCACCGCCTGGAGGAGTCGCACGGCAAGGCGTTCCCCGCCGACATCGCCGACCTGCTGCGGGTGAAGGCGCCGTCCGTCACCGGCATGATGAAGCGGCTGGCCGAGGCCGGGTGGGTGAACTACGAGCCGGGCAGCGGGGCGACCCTGACCGAGGCCGGGCGGCAACAGGCCCTGCGGGTGATCCGCCGGCACCGGCTGATCGAGCTGTTCCTGACGCAGGTGCTGAAGCTCGACTGGAGCGAGGTGGACGCCGAGGCCGAGGCCCTGGAGCACGCCATCTCCCTCCGCCTGGAGCAGGCCATCGCTTCGCACCTGGGCGAACCCAGCCACGACCCGCACGGCCACCCCATCCCGTCCGCCACCGGCGAACTGGCCCGCCGCCCGCTCACCCGCCTGTGCGACTTCCGCACCGGCGACAGCGTCACCATCCGCGAGGCGCAGGACGACAACCCGGAGCGGCTGCGGCGGTGGCAGAGCCTCGGGTTAACCCCCGGCGTCACCGTGTTCATCCGCCGGTATGAACCGCTTGACGACCTGTTCGAACTTGAGGCCGGCGGCCGAACTTTGCAACTGGGGAGCGAGGGGTTGGCCGGTTTACGTGGGGAAAGAATGTCGTAAACCCGCCCCCGCAGCGCCGGAATTGCCGATACCGCTAACCGCACTGACCCGCACAGATCGTTTGCCCTTCCACAACCGCACCCTACGGTGGAGTGTCGCCCGCCCCGGATCCCGGACGCGAGCAGGAGGACACCGCCGTGGTCGAGTTGATCACCTGTAACGTCGCCGTGCTGGCCATCGCCGCGCTGTACTACGCCTGGAAGGATCGGGTGGTGAAAGCCGCCCAGCGGAACCGTGCCCTCCGCCAGCGGGTGGCCTACCTGCTGTGGGCGGTGGCCGAACGGGGCTGACCGATTCGGCGAGCGGGGGGGCGTCAGCCCCCCCGGTTCGGAACCAGCCCGCTCACCCGGGCCGCTCGCCGGACCTCACTTCTCCACCGCGATCGCCTTGATCGGCAACTCGAACGTCGCGGTCTTCCCGGCCACGTTGTCCGTCACCTTCAGCCGCACGGTGAACTTGCCCGTCCGGGTGAGCGGCACGTACATCCAGGCGGTGACGACGGGCTGGTTGTCCTCCAGCGCCTTCGCTTCGTACGTCAGCGGGGCGGCCAGGGTCGGCTCGCCCTTCTCGTCCAGGGTGGTCATCTCGAACTTCAGGTCCGGCTGGTTCTTCTTGGCCGGGTCCCGCTTGAACCCGACGGCCGAGTACCGGATCCACAGGAACTGGCCGACGTACCCGGTGGTCGGCGTCGGGAAGCTGCCCCCCTTGTCGCTGGTCACCTGGACGCCGACGATCCCCAACTCCGGCTTGAGCACCTCGAACTTGTACTCGACCGAGCCGGTCGGCTGCTTGGCCGGGTCGGTCACGCTGGTGTCGGTGGCCGTCACCTTCAGGGTGTACTCGCCCGGCTCCGAGTCGACCCCCAGGGTGGCGAAGGTGAGCACCGGCACCTTCCCCCCGCCGAGCGGGGCGAAGTCCGTCCGCGGGACCGGGTCGCCCTGACTCTTCACCTTGCCCGCCTTGTCCTTCACGTCGGTGGTGAGGGTGTACCGGGCCTTCCCGTCCTTCGGGATGTTCACCCCCTCCACGTCGAACGACAGGTAGACGATGTCGCCGGGCAGGTACTTGGCGGTCGGGCGGGTGGGGCCGAGTTGCCCGTAGGTGGCGCGGAGGTTGGTCAGGGTGAGGGAGCTGGCCGGCTGGGCCGGGGCGAGGGACAGGGCGGCCGCCAGGGTGAGTGCGGGGAGCATGGGGTGAGAGGTCCTCTCGGGGTCGGAGATCCGTCGTCGGCGGGGTTCGCCGCGGACGCACAGATTCTATAACGGCGGCGGGCGGCCGGCGTTGCGGGGGAATCCCCGCGCCCACCCGACCGTCAGCCCTCCAGCTCGTCCGGACTCAGCTTCGCCTCGGCTTCGTCCGCCAGGGCGTCGAGCACGTTGTGGATGTCGGTCACGCTCGCCGGCCGCTTGTTGGCGTCGAACTGCAGGCACTGCTCGATCAGCTCGGCCAGCTTCGGCGGGGTGTTCGGGGCCAGGTCCCGCACCGGCTTGAGCAGCCCGAGGAACTGCTTCTCCTTCATCTTCATGCCTTCCGTCGGCAGCACGTTCGGCGGCAGTTGGAAGGTGGTCAGGCGGTACATGGTGGCGCCGAAGTTGTAGACGTCCGTCCGCTCGCTCACCATCTTGTGGGTGGCCGTCTCGGGGGCCATGTACTCGGGGGTGCCCTGCACCCGGTCCTTCGGCTCGCCCTTGATCCACGCCAGCCCGTAGTCGAGCACCTTCACCACGTTCCCGCGGCCGACCATCACGTTGTTCGGCTTCATGTCGGCGTGCAGCACCCCCTTCTGGTGCATGTGCGCCAGCCCGGCGGCGATCTGCTGGAAGATGCGGAGCAGCTTGGCCGGCTTGATCAGTTTGGCCTTGTCCAGCGTCTCCCCCTTCACGTACTCGATGAGCAGGCGGGCCTTCTTCACCCCGCCCAGGCCGAGGAACCCCTTCTCCAGCTCCAGGCAGTGGACTTTCACCAGGTTCGGGTGGTTCAGCCGCTGGCTCACCCGCAACTCGTGCTCGGCCTGGGCCAGGAACTTCTTCTCCTCCTCCCCGTCGATGCTCACCACCTTGAGCGCGTACTCCTTCCCGTCCTCTTCCCGGCGGACGTGCAGGATGCTGCTGTGCGCGCCGGCCCCGAGGGTGCCGAGCACCGCGAACTTACCGATCTTGTCGATGGCCATGAGGCGGAACCCGGGGAGAGTCGGGAGCGAGTGCGGGGGGAGAGGGTCTGGTGATCTTACCCCCCGGTCCGCCGGTCGGGAACCGCTCGGTATGAAATTGATTCGACCGACCCGCTACGGCTCGGCGGTCGAAAATGCCGGTCGGGAGGACGGGGGAACCGGCGGAGTGTGGGGCCGGCCGGTTCCAGGCGAGTGCGGCGGGTAATAATACCATTACACAGACTCGCACCCCACCACACCCCGCACCCATGCCCCCCGACACCCTCGAACCCCGCGTGCAGGCCATCGGCCGCGAGATCTTCGGCCGCCTCGACCGCGGCGGGCCAGTCCTGTTCACCCGCAACTGGT